>NZ_JACVTY010000003.1:0-217029 GCF_016624805.1 Pseudomonas sp. S44 | reverse complement strand
CGCCCCCCACCCAGGCCATGCCCGACCAGGCACTGCTGCAGGCGTTCCTGCGCGGTGCGGGCATCGAGCACCTGCGCATCGACGCTGGCGATGCCGCAGCGCAGATGGAGGCGGTGGGCCGTAGCTACCGCCTGATGGTCGAGGGCCTGATCGACGTGCTGCGCGCGCGCAGCAGCCTCAAGGGCGAGTTCCGCATGCAGCAGACCACCATCGCGCCGGTGCAGAACAACCCGCTGAAGTTCGCCCCCAACGCCGATGAGGCGCTGTTGCTGCTGCTGCGCCAGGGCAACCAGGCGTTCATGCCCGCCGACCAGGCGGTACGCGACAGTTTCGATGACCTGCGCGCCCACCAATTGGCGGTCATGGCCGGCGTCGAGGCGGCGATCAAGCACGTGCTGACGCGTTTCGAGCCCGCCCGGCTGGAGGCTCGCCTGGCTCCGGCCACAGGCCTGTCGAAGGTATTCGGCGGCTCGCGCCAGGCCCATTGCTGGCAGCAGTTCACCGAGCTGTACGGGCAGATATCAGCTGAAGCCCAGGACGATTTCCAGGACTTGTTCGGCCGCGAGTTCAGCCGTGCCTACGAGGCACACAACGCCCGACTGCAACGCTCTTGAGGCTGATGCCCAAGGCAGGAAGAACACCAATACGTCATGAGGACGAGGATGAGTGCAACAAGACTGATGGCAGCCCTGGCCTTCGTGCTGCTCAGTGCCTGCAGCAAGGATGCGTCGGTGGTGCCGAGCTCCGACGCTGAGCCGGCAGAGCCAGGCGTCACCCTGTACTTCAGCGCCGCCGCCGGGCTCAACCCCGGTGCCGATGGCACGCCGGCACCTGTGCGGGTGCGCATCTACGAGCTGAAGAACGCCGCCGCCTTCGAGCGCGCCGATTACTTTGCCCTGGCCGAACGGGCGCAGGCCACGCTGGGCGCCGACCTGATCGACCAGGACGAAGTACTGCTGCAGCCCGGTCGTCAACTGCAGCTGGATCGCCCACTGAACCCGGCGACGCGCCAGGTCGGCCTGGTGGTCGGCTACCGCGAGATCGACCGTGCGCAGTGGCGCAGCGTGCTGGCCGTCCCGCCTCGCGATTACCAGATCAGCCTCGATGTGCGCGCCGTGCGCAGCGCCGTGGCCACCCCACAACCTGTGCCTGCCCGCTAGGCAAACGGAGAACCCATGTCCTGGAACAATCGTGTGGTCTGGTCGGAAGGCATGTTCATCACGACCCAGCACTTCCAGCAGCACGACCGCTATCTGGAAAACTTCATCGATGCCCGCAGCCGCCCTCTGTCGAGCGCGGCCTGGGGCTTTTCCGAGCTGCTGGTCGACCAGGGCCTGCTGGCCCAGGGCAAGCTGGCAATCCTCAGTGCCCGTGGCCTGTTGCCGGACGGCACGCCCTTCGATATTCCCCGTGATGACCTGCCACCGGCGCCTCTGGAGATTCCCGACGACCTGCGCGACGGGGTGATTCACCTGGGCCTGCCGCTCAAGCGTGCCGGTGCCCGCGACACCGTCGACGAAGGCGAGGCGCTGGACGGCGCGCGCTATGTGGCGCGGGTCAGCGAAGTGCGCGACGACAATGCGCCGTTCGAGAATCGCGCACCCCTGGCCCTGGGAGGCCGTGCGCTGCGCCTGCTGCGTGAGGAAGATGGCCTGGGCGATTTTGCCGCGCTGGGTGTGGTGCGCATCCGGGAAAAGCGTGCCGACCGGGCCCTGGTGCTGGACGACAGCTACATCCCGCCGCTGCTGGATGTGGCGGCCAGCAACCCGCTGTCGAATTTTCGCAGTGAGCTGCTGGGGCTGCTGCACCAGCGTGGCGAGGCACTGGCCGGGCGGGTGGTGGCCTCGGCCAATGGCGGCGCCTCGGAAATTGCCGACTTCATGCTGCTGCAACTGGTCAACCGCGCACAGCCGTTGATCGAGCACCTCGGCCAGCTCAGCCCGCTGCACCCGGAGCGGCTGTACAGCGAACTGGTAGCGCTGGCAGGCGAGTTCGCCACCTTCACCCGCGAGGGGCGTCGCCCCGAGAGCTTCCCGGTGTACCAGCACGATGATCTTGCGGCGACCTTCCAGCCGCTGATGGCATCGCTGCGTGAAGCGCTGTCGATGCTGATCGACAGCAAGGCGGTGGCTATTCCGATCGTCGAGAAAGCCTACGGCGTGCACGTGGCCATGCTCGCCGATCGCAGCCTGCTGGACAGCGCCAGTTTCATCCTCGTGGTGCGCGCCGATGTGCCGGGCGAGACCTTGCGCAGCCGCTTCGGCCAGCAGAGCAAGATCGGTTCGGTGGAGCACATCCGCGACCTGGTCAATCTGCAGTTGCCTGGCATCGGCCTGCTCCCGTTGCCGGTGGCGCCGCGGCAGATTCCGTTCCATGCAGGTTCCACCTATTTCGAACTCGACCGCGGCAGCGAGCACTGGAAGCAGTTGCAACATTCGGGAGGTTTCGCCTTCTACGTCGCTGGCGAGTTCCCTGGCCTGAACCTGGCCTTCTGGGCCATTCGAGGATAAGCCGCGATGCAGCACGACGATCCGCAGGCCAACGACCGCACCCAGTTCATGCCTCGCCCGGGCGGACGAGGCCCGCAGCCGACGGCGGCACCCCAGGCCGCACCACCGCCGCTGAGCGTACCGGCCGAGCCGCTGGCGCCGGGCCAGGGCAAGGGCCTCAATCCGCTGGAGCAGGCGGCCGGTCCGCTGCTGGCAATGCTTACACGACTGCGCAATACCATCGCCCATCCAGCCCCGGCGAGCCTGCGCGCGCAGCTGCTCGCCTACCTGCGCCAGTTCGAGGAGCGCGCCGAGGCTGGCGGTGTACCGCGCAACGAAGTGCTGCTGGCGCGCTATGCCCTGTGCACCGCCCTCGATGAAGCCGTGCTCAGCACCCCCTGGGGCAGCAGCAGCGACTGGGGCAAGCAGAGCCTCTTGATCACCGTGCACAACGAAGCCTGGGGTGGTGAAAAGGTCTTCCAGTTGCTCGAGCATTGCCTGCAGAGCCCGCGCGAGCGTCTGAACCTGCTGGAGTTGCTGTACCTGTGCATCAGCCTCGGTTTCGAGGGCCGCTACCGGGTGATGAACGGGGGGCGTGCGCAGCTCGAGGCGCTGCGTGAGCGTACCGCTGCGACCCTGCGCAGTGCGCGCGGGGAGATCGAGCGCGAATTATCCCCGCACTGGCGCGGCGTCTCGGTCAGCCGCGATCGTCTGACCCAGTTCGTGCCGCCCTGGGTAGGGCTCGCGGTGGCCCTGGCCTTGCTGCTGCTGTTGCTGTTCGGTCTGCGCCTGAAGCTGGCCTCCGATGCAGAACCCGTATTTCGCGGCATCCATGCCCTGGGTGAAATCCCGGTACAGGCCATGGACCGCCCGGTGGTGCAGCCCAAGCCGGTCGAGCGCCCGCGCCTGGCAGGTTTCCTTGCCGATGACATCAAGGCCGGTCGGGTCTCGGTGGAAGATGCGGTCGACCGTTCGGTGGTGACCATTCGTGGCGACGAGCTGTTCGCGTCTGCCAGCGCCAGTATCAAGGGCGATTTCGAGCCGCTGATGCTGCGTATCGCCGAGGCGGTTTCCAAGGTGAAGGGCAACGTGCGCGTCACTGGCCACAGCGATAACCAGCGCATCGCCACGATCCGCTTCCCCTCCAACTGGGCGCTGTCCCAGGCCCGCGCCGAAGAGGTCAAGGCAATGCTCGCCGCGCGCACCGGGCAGCCGCAGCGCTTCAGCGCGCAAGGCCTGAGCGACACCGAGCCGCTGGCCTCCAACGACACCGCACAGGGCCGGGCGAAGAATCGCCGGGTCGAAATCACCGTACTGGCGGAGGGCGTCGAGTGAAGGCGTTTTTCAGTTTTGTCATTCGCTGGGTGATCCCGGTGCTGGGGCTGATCGCCCTCAGCCTGATCATCTGGTTCGTCGGGCCACTGCTGGACGTGCTGGCGCCGCCGGCGCCGCGCTGGATTCTGATCGTCCTGCTGTTCGCAGTGTGGATTGCCTACCGTACCTGGCGCATCGTCCAGGCGCGTCGCCAAGCCGCCAAAGTGATGGAGAGCCTGGCCGCCGAAACTGCGCCGGATCCTGCGAGCCTGGCCACCGCCGAAGAGCTGGCGACCCTGCGCCAACGCATGGACGAGGCCCTGGTGCTGCTGAAGAAAGCGCGCCTGGGCGGTGACGAGCGCCGCAACCTCTACGAGCTGCCGTGGTACGTGATCATCGGCCCGCCGGGCTCCGGCAAGACCACCGCGTTGGTCAACTCGGGGCTGCATTTCCCGCTGGCGGCACAATTGGGCGAGGGCGCCATCCGTGGTGTCGGTGGCACGCGCAACTGCGACTGGTGGTTCACCGACCAGGCGGTGCTGCTCGATACCGCCGGACGCTACACCACCCAGGACAGCCATGCGCAGGTAGACAAGGCCGCCTGGCTGGGCTTTCTCGACCTGCTCAAGACCCAGCGCTCGCGTCGCCCCATCGACGGGGCGTTCATCGCCATCAGCCTGTCCGATCTGCTGCTGGGCAGCGACGCCGAACGCGCCGCCCATGCGGCGGCGATCCGCACCCGAATCCAGGAGCTGTACAGCCAGCTCGGTGTGCGTTTCCCGATCTACCTGATGCTCACCAAGCTCGACCTGGTGCCGGGCTTCATGGAGTACTTCGACAACCTGAGCAAGGACGAGCGCGCGCAAGTGTGGGGCATGACCTTCGCGCTGGATGACGGGCAGCAGGGCGACGGTCCACTGGCCGGCTTCGACCAGGAGTTCGGCCTGCTCGAGCAGCGCCTCAACCAGCGTCTGGTCGAGCGCCTGCAGCAGGAGCGCGACCCGGCGCGGCGCGACCTGATCTATGGCTTCGTCCAGCAGTTCGCGGCACTGCGCGGCAATCTCAAGACCTTCCTCGACGGCGTGTTCAAACCCAACGCCTTCGAGGCGCGGGCGCTGCTGCGCGGTGTGTACTTCACCAGCGGCACCCAGGAAGGCAGCCCCATCGATCGCCTGATCGGCAGCATGGCGCAGAGCATGGGTCTGGACCGCGCGCACCTGGCGCGCCAGACCGGCACCGGACGCAGCTACTTCATCGAGAAGCTGTTCAGCGCCGTGGCCTTCGCCGAGCGTGGGCTGGTGGGCAGCAACCCCAAGGTCGAGCAGCGCCGCAAGTGGATCACCCGAGGTGCCCTGGCGCTGAGCGTGGCTCTGGTGCTGGTGGTCGGCACCCTGTGGACCCTGAGCTACCGCGCCAACCAGCAGTACATCGCCGAAGTCGACAGCCGCCTCAAGCCACTGGGCAAAAGCGTGCAGGAACTGAGCCCGGCGCAGCGCGAGGTGATCGAAGTGCTGCCGCTGCTCAACGCCGTGCGCCGCCTGGCAGACGATCCGCCGGCCTGGGCCGAGGGGCTCGGGCTGTACCAGGGCGACATGCTGGAGACCGAGTCCACCAGCGTCTATCGCAAGCTGTTGATCGCGATCTTCGCCCCGCGGCTGGTCACCCGCATCGAGGAGCAACTGTACGCCGGCGGTCCTTCCGACTATCTGTACGAGGGCCTGAAGGCCTATCTGATGCTGGCCGACGGCGAGCATTACGACGCGGACTTCCTCAAGGCCTGGATCAGTCTCGACTGGGAGCGCCATCTGCCGCGCGATCTGGCTCCCGAGCAGCGCCAGGCACTTGAACAGCACCTGGCGGCGCTGTTCGACAAGCGCCCGCCGAATGCGCGCCTCGACCAACGCCTGATCGACGACACCCGCCGCCAGTTGCAGCAGTTGCCGGTGGCGCAACGTGTGTATGACCGGGTCAAGCGGCAGAAGCTGCCGGCCGGCGTCAGCGATTTTCGCATCAGCGACGCCGCTGGACGTGATGCCGCGCTGGTATTCCAGCGCAAGAGTGGCAAGCCGCTGACCGAGCCGCTGCCGGGGATCTTCACTGTCGAGGGTTATCGCAAGGCGTTTCTCGCCGCCAGCGTCGCCCACAGCGAAACCCTCGCCGAAGAGCGCTGGGTGCTCGGTCGCGAGCTGAGCGAGGCCAGCGATGCCAAGCGCCTGGCGGACGATGTGCGCCAGCTCTACTACCAGGACTACATCCGCCACTGGGACGCGCTGTTGGCCGACCTGGACTTTGTGCCGATTACCAGTGTCGGGCAGGCCGCCGATGTGCTGCGGGTATTGTCCGGCCCTACCTCGCCGATGAAGAAACTGTTGCAGGCGGTGGCCAAGGAAACCGACCTGCAGCAGCCCACCACTCTCGACAAGGCCCAGGCCAAGGTCGAACAGGCCGGTGTCGATCAACTGCGCCAGCGCCTGGGTGGTCTGCTCGGCGACACGCCGATCCCGGGCACTGAGCAAGGTGCGCGTGAGGTGGACCCTGTGACCGCACACTTCGCCGAACTGGCCGAGTTGGTCGAAGGTGGCGAAGGCCAGCCAAGCTCGATCGACGGTCTGCTCGCCGATCTCAATGCCCTGTACGTGCAGGTCAGTGCGATGGTCGGCGCCAGTGGCGAAGCCCTGCTGGGCGAGGCCAAGAACCAGGCTCAGGCTGCCTCGCAGAGGGTTTCGCTCGGTGCCGCGCGGCAGCCGAAAGTGGTGCAGAACCTGGTCGGCTCGGTGGTTGGCTCGACCAACGCCATCGTCATGGGTGGCGTACGCAACCAGCTCAATGCCGCCTGGACCAGCGAGGTGGTCAACGTCTACCGCCAGTCCCTCAGCGGGCGCTACCCGCTGACGGCCGGCAGCCCGCGTGATGCGACCCTGGAAGACTTCGGCCAGTTCTTCGGTGTTGGCGGGGTGATGGACAACTACTTCCGCAAATACCTGCAGCCTTACGTCAACACCTCCACGTCGCCGTGGAGCTGGCAGCCAGGGGCGGCGCAGAAGCTGGGGATCAATGCCGGTGTGCTCAACACCTTCCAGCGCGCCGCGACCATCCGCGATGCCTTCTTCCGTAACAGCAGCGGCCTGACGCCAGGCGTGCGTTTCGAGCTCAAGCCGGTGGCGATGGATGCGTCGATCACCCAGTTCATGCTCGACCTCGATGGCCAACAGGTCAGCTATGACCACGGCCCGAGCCGTCCGGTGTCGTTGCAGTGGCCGAACCCGAACAGCATCGGCGTGGTGCGCCTGTCGATCTCGCCCCCTTCGGCCAGTGGCCGCTCGGGGCTCACGCTGGAAGGCCCGTGGGCGTGGTTCCGCCTGCTCGACCAGTCCGACCTGATCGCCGGCACCTCGCCCGAGCGCTTCAGCCTGCGCCTGCGGGTCGACGGTGCCAGCGTGTCCTATGAGCTGCGTGCCAGCAGCGCCTTCAACCCGTTCCGCAGCCGAGTGGTCAGCGGTTTCAGCCTGCCGGAGCGCCTGTGAACGACGTCGGTTTCTACGGAAAGATGGCCTGCCGCGGTGATTTCGTCAGCCGCGACCTGCCACAGAGTTTCATCCAGCCCTGGGACCAGTGGCTGGCCGCAGGTATCCAGGCCAGCCAGCGACAACTGGGCGAGCAGTGGCTGCAGGCGTACCTGGTCAGCCCGCTGTGGCGCTTTGCCCTGGCCGCGGGCGTGTGCGGGCCGCAGGCGATGATCGGGGTGGTGATGCCGAGCATCGATCGCGTCGGGCGGTATTTTCCGCTGACCGTGGCGCAGGCGCTGGAGCCGCAGGTTTCGGTGGCGGTTGCGGTGGTGGGGGCGGATGAGTGGTTCGAGCAGGTCGAAGCGGCTTTGCTCGGCACGCTGGAGGAAGGTGCGCAGCTCGAGGCATTCGAGGATGCGGTGCGGCCCTATCGCGGCACCACCCCGCTGCCACAGGGGATAGCGAGCGCGCCTGCGGTGGGTGGGTTGCAACGTCTGGCCGCGACCACGCCTGAAGGGCGGGAGCGAGCACTGGCCGAGTGCGCCTGCGAAGGCATGAGCCTGTGGTGGGGCAGGGGCTCGGAGCGGATCGCGCCGGGCCTGATGCGCTATCCGGGCTTGCCGCGCAGCGAGGATTTCGCTGGGTTTCTTCTGGGTAGCGAGGCCGCACGCGCATGACCGACCTGCAGTACACCGCGGCCAGCTACAGCCATGTCGGCATGGTGCGCAAGATCAACGAGGACGCTTGCCTGGACCTGACCTGGGCGGGCCTGTGGGCAGTGGCCGACGGCATGGGTGGCCATGCGGCGGGCGACTATGTCAGCAGCCTGGCAGTGGACAGCCTGCGCCGCCTGCCGATGCTCGACTCGCTGGCGGAGTTCGCCGACGAAGTGCGTGACGGCCTGGCGTGGGTCAACCTCACGGTCCGTGAGGAAACCGCGCGCCGTGGCGTAGCGATGATGGGCAGTACCGTGGTGGTGCTGGCCGCACGCGGCGACCAGGCCATCGGCCTGTGGGCCGGTGACAGCCGTCTGTACCGCCTGCGCGGCGGGCGCATCGAGCGCCTGTCCCACGATCACAGCTACGTCCAGGAACTGCAGGACAGTGGCCTGCTCAGCGAAGCCGAGGCGCGGGTGCATCCGCGCGGCAACATCGTGACCCGTGCCATCGGCGTCGAGGACCACCTGGAACTGCAGGCCGTGGCCTTGCAGGTGCGCCCTGGCGACACCTACCTGCTGTGCAGCGATGGCCTGACCAAGACCGCCGAAGACCTCGAGATCGGCGAGGTGCTCAACCATGCCGACCCCTATCAAATAGTACGCAGCCTGGTCCACCTGGGCCTGACCCGAGGCGCGCCCGACAACATCACCGCCGTGGTGGTGAAGGCCAATTGAAGAACATCATGGACATGCAGATCCCCGGATTCGACATCGACGGCGAGATTGGCCAAGGCGCCATGGCCAGCGTCTACCTGGCCACCCAGCGCTCATTGCAGCGCAAGGTCGCGCTCAAGGTGATGGCCGCGAGCCTGGCGGCCGATCCGACCTTCTGCGAGCGGTTCCTGCGCGAAGGCCGCACCCTTGCGCGCCTGGCCCATCCGCACATCGCCACCATCCACGATATCGGCAATGTCGGCGAGCTGTACTACATGGCCATGGAGTACCTGCCCAGCGGCACGCTCAAGGAGCGCATCGCCGCCGGGCTGACGCCGGAGCAAGGGTTGGTCTATGTGCGCCAGATGGCCCAGGCGCTGGGTTATGCCCATGCCCAGGGCCTGGTGCACCGCGACGTGAAACCGGCCAACATCCTGTTCCGTGCCGATGGCAACGCCGTGCTGTCGGACTTCGGCATCGCCAAGTCCCTGGACGATCACACCCAGTTCACCCAGGCCGGTTTCGCGGTGGGGACGCCCAGCTACATGAGCCCGGAGCAGGCGCGCGGGCTTGAGATCGACGGGCGCGCCGACCTGTATGCGCTGGGGGTGGTGCTCTACGAAATCCTCGTGGGCAAGCTGCCCTACAGCGGCACCGATGCACTGTCCACGGCGCTGGCGCACCTGACCGAGCCGCTGCCGGAGTTGCCCATCGAGCATGGGCGCTACCAGGAAATCCTGCGCGGCTTGCTGGCCAAGGACCCCAACGAACGCTTCGCCGATGCCGCTGCCTTGTTGGCGGCACTGGATCGCCTGCCGGCCGACGACAACCAGAGCACGGTGATCCGGCCACTGATCGTGCCCCCGGCAACCCCCGAGCTCGCAGGGTTGACGCCAGTGTCCATCGAGATTCCCCAGGCACATGCGCAACCCGAGCCAGTCCAGCGTGAGCCAGAGCAAGGCCGCCCGGCGCCTGTCGTTGCGCCGAAGAAAAAACCCGCGGTGGCGCTGCTGGCGGTGGCCATCGCAGCGGCACTGGGCCTGGCGGCGGGTGGCTACTGGTTGTTCGCCGGTCACGACGAACCCGCCGTCGCCACACCTGTGGTACAGACACCGGCCCCACCCAGCGCGCCACCTCCTGTCGCCAGCACCTCGCAGGACGATCAGCGCCCGCTGCTCATGGCGGGCAAGAAGACCCTGTTCCAGCGCGTGCTGACCAAGCCCGGCGCACGCCTGGCCGACACCCCCGGTGGCGCTGCCGGTGACAGCCTGCCGGCCTTCTCGGTGCTCTACGTTTATCAGCGCAAGGATATCGACGGCAAAGCCTGGGTTCAGGTCGGGGCTGCCAGCGATGGTGCGCGTGAAGGCTGGCTGCCTGCAGAGCAGACCAGCGACTGGAAGCAGAGCCTGGTGCTCAAGTTCACCGAACGCTCTGGCCGTGCGCCGGTGATGTTCATGCGTCAGCCCGACGATGTGCAGCAGTTGCTCGACGACAGTTCCCAGGCCCGCGCGCAATTGCTCAAGGCACAGAACGACCCAGCTCAGGTACCGCGTGTGCTGGCACTAGAGCCTGCGGCCAATGCGGTGCCGCAGGACCAGTTCTACCTGATGCCGATCTTCGATTACCGCGAGAGCTTCGACGCCGACGGCCAGCCGGTGCAACTGCTCAACATCGCATCGATCGATCCCGGCAGCAGTGCGGCCGGCAGCACGCCGCAGGCCGCAGGTGTTGCCGGCGCCGGCGACAACAGCTTCCGCACCGGTATCGTGCTGGTGGTGGACACCTCGGTGTCGATGCAACCCTACATCGACCGGGTGCGCCAGGTGGTCAGCGAGTTGCAGCAGCAACTGGCGGCACGCGGTGAGCTGGACAGCGTCAGCTTCGGCCTGGTGGGCTTTCGCAACAGCGTCAAGCGCACACCGGGCCTGGACTACCTGAGCAAGACCCTGGTTACCCTCGATGAAGGCCGCGACCCTGCGCGCTTTCTCAAGGCCGCGTCGCAGGTCAAGGCCACCACCGTGTCCAGCCATTCGTTCAACGAGGATGCCTTCGCCGGGGTCATGCAGGCGGTCGAGGGCATGGACTGGTCCGGCTACGGCGGGCGCATCGTGTTGCTGGTCAGCGATGCTGGCGCCTTGCGCAAGAGCGATCCCGAGAGCAGTACGCGGATGAACGAAGCCGAGGTGCGTCAGGCGGCGTTGAGCAAGCAGATCAAGATCTACGCCCTGCACCTGCGCACCCCCGCCGGGGTGAAGAATCACGGCTCGGCCGAGCAGCAGTACCGCGTGCTCACCGCCGATAGCAACCCGCGTATCGGCGACCTCTACGTGGGGGTGCCGGGCGGCGATGTGAACGCCTTTGGCGCGCGAGTGCAGGAGATCGGTTCGACCTTCGCCGAGCTGGTTCACCAGGTGCGCAACCAGCAGCCGCAGGCCGTGCCGCTGCTCGCTAGCGGCTCCAGCCTCGCCGCCAAGACCCAGGCTGTGGGCTATGCCATGCACATGGACTTCCTCGGCCGCCGCAGCGCCAGCCAGGCGCCGCAACTGGTGAGTGCCTGGACCGCCGACCGTGACCTGACCAACCCGGCGCTGCCGACCTTGCAGGTGTGCGTGATGCTGACCAAGCTGCAGCTCAACGACCTGCAGCAGTCGCTCAAACTGATCGTCGATGCGGCGCGCAAGACGCGCACCTCGCCGGGCGACTTCTTCAATGAAATCGCCAGCGCCAGTGCCTACATGAGCCGCGACCCGGGCGCGCTGAGCAAGGGCGCCAACCTTGCTCAGGGCGGCGTGCTTGGTGAGTACCTCGAAGGCCTGCCGTATCGCAGCAAGTCGCTGAGCATGACCCAGGACCTGTGGTTGTCGCTGTCGGTCGCCGAGCAGGAGGACTTCATCGACGAGCTCGACTCGAAGATTCGCCTCTACGAAACCTTCCACAACGACATGGCCAACTGGGTACGCTTCGGCAACGCCGAACCGGGCGACGCCCTGTACCGTGTCCCGCTGTCGACGCTGCCGTGATGATCAGTCTGCAGGGGGTGCACAAGACGCGCGGGCGCTACCGCCTGGAGATCGGCGATCTGCGTCTGGGCGCCGGTGAGCGGGTGGCGTTGGTCGGCCCCAGCGGCTGCGGCAAGAGCACGCTGCTCGACCTGCTGGCACTGGTGCTGGCGCCGGATGCGGCGGACGCCTTCACCCTGGAACTTGAGGGTAGCGTGCAGGATGTCGCCGGGCTGTGGCGTGGTCGTCGTCTCGACCGGCTGGCCGCCTTGCGCAGCCGGCACCTGGGCTATGTGCTGCAAGCGGGCGGGCTGCTGGGCTTTCTCGACGTACGCGGCAATATCCGCCTGCCGCGTCAGTTACTGGGGCTGGCCGACGACGGTGGCGTCGAGCGCCTGGCAGCCGCGCTGGATGTGAGCGACCAGTTGGACAAGCGTCCGGCGGCGCTTTCGCTAGGGCAGCGCCAGCGGGTCAGTTGTGCCCGTGCCCTGGCCCATGCGCCGTCGCTGTTGCTGGCGGACGAGCCGACTGCAGCGCTCGATCCGGTCAATGCCGAGCGGGTGATGCAGCTGCTGCTGCGCCAGGCCGAGGCGCATCGGGTGACCTGCATCATCGCCACCCACGACGAGACCCTGGCCCGCGACGCCGGGCTGCGGGTGCTGCGCATGCACTGTCGACGCGATGCCGAAGGCGGTGTCATCGCGACCTTGGGGCAGGCTGCCTGATGCGCCCGTTGCTGATCGCCGGGTTGGCCTGGCAGGACTACCGCAGCGACGCGCGGCTGTCGGCCTGCGCGGTGCTGGCGCTGGTGGCGGTCATTGCGCCACTGCTGGTGCTGTTCGGCCTGAAGTTCGGCCTGATCGGCAGCCTGACCGAGCGTCTGCAGCGCGACCCGAGTGTGCGTGAGGTCATTCCCTTGGGCGGGGGACGTTTCACTGCCGATTTCATCGCCGGGCTCGCGGCGCGTCCGGATGTCGCCTTCGCCATCCCGCGCACCCGCCAGATCGCCGCCACCGCCGAGCTGTTGCTACCTGCACAAGGGCGTGGGGTGACGGTCGAGATGCTGCCGACCGCGCCCGGTGATCCGTTGCTCGACGGCGCCGTGGCCCCCGATGCAGCCGACCTGCGCGACGTGGTGCTGAGTTTCACCGCGGCGGAAAAGCTCGGTGCCCGTCCTGGCGATCACTTGCAGGCCAGTTTCAATCGCCAGCGTGCGGGCGAGGTGCAGTGGCGCCAGACCTCGTTGCACGTGCGTGCCGTGCTGCCGCTGGCAGCGTTCGAGCGCGATGCATTGTTCGCACCGCTGGCCTTGCTGGAGGCCGCCGAGGACTACCGCGACGGGCGTGCGGTACCGGCGCTGGACTGGGCGGGCGAGCTGCAGGCCGGTAACGCGACGCGGGTCTACCCGGCGTTTCGCCTGTATGCCCGCACGCTCGAGGACGTCGAGCCGCTGCGCCAGTTCTTCGCCGAACGCCAGTTGCTGGTGTCGACCCAGGCGGCGCAGATCGCCCAGGTGCAGTCGCTCGGGCGCAATCTCGACCTGGTGTTCTGGATCATCGTCGCGTTGGCCGTGGCCGGGGCGGTTGCGGCGGTTGCCGCAGGTGCGGTGGCGGCGGTCGAGCGCAAGCAGCGTGAGCTGGCGGTATTGCGCCTGCTGGGCTTCGGCACCGCCGCGCTGCTGTTGTTCGTGGTGTTGCAGGCGCTGTACAGCGGCCTGCTCGCCGCCGGGCTGGCGGCCCTGTTGTATGCCCTGGCCGAGTACGGCCTGAACCGACTGTTCATGCAGGTGCCCGGCGAATACGCCGCTCACCTGCTACCCATGCACTATCTCGTCGCGCTGCTCGCCGTGCTGGCGGCCAGCACCGCTGCCGCCGCCCTGGGTGGCTGGCGGGTGGCGCGGATCGACGCCTCGCAAGGAATTCGTGATGTCTGAACTTCGCCTCAAGGTAGCGGCCTTGATCGTCACCACACTGGGCCTTGTGGCCTGCTCCCCCGCCGATGGCGAGGACAAGCCCCAGGCCTCCGCGGTCAACACCGCCACGCCCGACCCCGCCGCCACCAGCAAGCTGGACAACCCCAAGCCCCTGGCCGACGACGTCAGCTTGCCGCTGCCCTGTGGCGGCGAGATTGTCTTCCGGCATGTCTACGTGCTGGCGCAAGGCAGCCTCGATGACCGCGAGGTCAACTTGGGTTACCCCTTCAGCGAAGGCGAGGCGGGTTACAAGCAGTCGTTCATTTCCGGATATCGCCGCGACTTCATCAATGGCCAGTTCAGCCTGCAGGACCTGTCCCCCGCCTGGCAGAAGCAGGTCGGCGCCAGCCTGCCCAAGGTCGAGGCGGGCAGCCCGCTCAAGCCGATGATGTATTTCATCGGCAAGTACGAGGTGACAGCGCGCCAGTATGCCCAGGTCATGGCCCAGGCTCAGTCGCTGACCAGCGGCGAGGCCGAGCCTGCCTGCGAACCGGTCACCGAGGCCGCCGGTCGCCTGCCCAAGGTCAAGCTGTCGCGCTTCGAGGCCGAGCGCTTCGCTGCGGTGTACAGCGCCTGGTTGATGAAGCACCACCGCGAGTTGCTGCCGGTCAGTGGCCGGGGCAGCAAGGCCGAAGATGGCGGGACCGGTTTCGTGCGCTTGCCCACTGAAGTGGAATGGGAGTTCGCCGCCCGCGGCGGTTCGGCGGTCAGCCGCCAGGAGCTCGATGGGCGTTTGTTCCCGCGCAAGGTCGAAGGCAGCGACAGTGACGGGCCGTTGGCCGACTGGGCGGTGTTCAACCAGGTTGCGGGTGGCACCGGACAGGCTGCGCGACTGATGCCGATCGGGACCAAGCAACCCAACCCGCTCGGGATGTTCGATGTGATCGGCAATGCCGCCGAAATGGTCCAGGAGTCGTTCCAGCTGGTGCACGCTGGTCGCCGTCAGGGCGCCTACGGCGGCTTCGTGGTCAAGGGTGGCAACTACCTGGAAGGCGAGACCACGCTGTTCACCGGCATGCGCCGCGAGTATCCGCTGTTCGGTGCCGACGGCACTGAGCAGCGTAACGAGACCACCGGTTTCCGCGTCGCCATCGGTGCCTTGTCGGCGCCGCGTTCGCGCTACCAGGAGCTGTTCGAGCAGTGGCAGAAAGAGGGGCGCCTGGCTGGCCTCACCGACGACATCAATGCCGCCGATGACCCGACCACGCGCCTGGACGGCATCATCGCTGGCGCCAGCGACCCGCGCCTGCAGGCCGAGCTGGGTCTGGTCAACGAAGAGCTCAAGCGCAATGTTTCGCTGATCGCCCGCCAGCGTGAGGAAGCGGCCGGCAACCTGATCCAGTCGGCGGCCCTCGTGGCCGAGACCATCAACAACTACAACATCCGCCTGACCAACCTGCAGAACACCCAGGCCAAGGCCCAGGCCTCGGGCGACCAGGCCAGCGCCAGCATGTATGGCGCCGCCATCGCCAACGGACGCAGCGCACTGGACGGCGCGCTGGCGATCTACATCGACAACCTGGCCAGCGGCACGCGCTACACCGACGCGGTGATCCAGGCGCAGTTCCAGCGGGTCAAGCAAGAGCTCGAGCGCAAGCCGGTGCTGGGCAAGAGCCTGGAGACCCGCGCCACCCTGTTCGTCCGCCACGTCGGGGAGTACCGCCAGAACCGGCGGGCCGACCCGGCGACGATCCTCAAGGAGCTGCTGGCATCGGCTGCTCCGCGACCTTGAAGAAACCCTGAAAAAAGACCCCGGCCCGCATGAAGCAGGCCGGATCAGCACAACCCGAGAGAGAACCCGACCATGCGCTTGAATCGCACCTCCCTGATCACCGCTTCCAAGGCCCGTGCCGCCCTGCTGCTGGCTGCCGGTTTCAGCAGCGTCCTGCTGACCGGCTGCGCCGGCTCGCCGGTTTCCAAGATCGGTGCAACGACCAAGGTGGAGTACTACCCCAACTGCTACGAGCCGGTACAGCACCTGCGCTCCACTGACGGCGACATGACTCGCTCGGTCGCCACCGGCGCACTGCTCGGCGCGGTAGGCGGTGCCCTGACCGGCGCCCTGGTGGACGGTGACAACCGTGGTCGCAACGCTGCCATCGGCGCCGCCGGTGGTGCCCTGGTCGGTGGTGCGGCGGGCTACTACACCGAGCGCCAGAAGCAGATCAGCGACGACAAGCAGCGCATCGCTTCCTACGCCGCCGACATCGACAAGAGTGCCGCCGACCTGGACCGCACCACCCAGTACGCCAAGGCGTCCCAGGCCTGCTACCAGCGCGAATTCGCCAGCCTGATCCAGAACCGCAAGGCCAACCGCATCAACGATACCGAAGGCCGCAAGCGCCTGGCCGAGATCGTTGCCGGCCTGAACGAGTCGAACCAGCTGCTCGGCACCGTCAACGGTCGTCTGGGTGAAAACCTGAACAACTACACCCAGGCCTACGAGCAGGACCTCAAGCAGGTGGGCGTGCAGCGTTCGGAAGTGGCGGCCGTGGTCCAGCCACCGAAGGCGACCAGCAAGTCTGGCACCAAGAAGGGCCAGGCTGCGGGCAAGACCAACACCAAAGTGCCGACCGAAGCAGTCGCCACCGAGAAGACCCTGCAGAACGCCACCGGCAAGAAAGCCGAGGCCCAGCAAGTCGCCAAGGCGGGCGTGGACCAGGTCAACAGCATGTGCCGCAACCCGGACATGGGTGACTGGGCACCGGTGCCTTGCCCGAACGTTTGATGGGATTGCAGGGGTGCATCGCGCCCCTTTCGCGACGCAAGGCCGCTTCGGTAGGGAGCGGCTTTGTGCTGTGGACAGGCCAGCCTGTAGCTGAGTAAGGACACGTATTCATGAAAGACCTTCTGGTCAACGAATTGGCCAACACCTCGCAATTTCTGGCGCAGCAGCGCCTGCAGGGGCGCATCGACCAGCAGAAGCTGTTCAAGGCGATCGATGCCGACCCTGGCATCGTCGGTGCGGGTGTCGTGTATATCGATGCCGACTACAACGTGATCGTGCTGCGCGAGTTTCAGCCCATCTGCAGTATCAAGCCCAAGCGCATCATCCTGCGCGAGGCGCCTCGCTACATTGCGCCCCAGCAATTCATGAACCAGTTGCAGACCAACCCGCGTGAGTCGCGCGTGGTCAAGGAGGCGGTAGGCACCACGCTCTCCTGCGCTGGTGCGATCCTGGGTTGGGTCGTCATGTTCAGCGGCACTATCGCCGTCCCCTTCTCCGGCGGTGTGAGCCTCGCGCTTACCGCTGCCGGATATGCAGCAGCAACCGCCAGTACCGCACAGTGCTTTATCGGTGTTGTCAGAACGGTCAACGAGGTCAACGACCCGTCAGCCAATGATGCGATGGATCAGGAGGCCTGGTACAGGGCCGCCACACCGTTGCTCGACGGTATATCGCTGCTCGGCGTCGGTAGCTCGGCCCTCACGACTGTACGCTTCCTGCAGGTGCGCAAGGCTGCCACGGGCGCCAACTGGCTCGACCTGACCCGTTCATTGAGCCGGCAGCAGCGTAGCGCTCTCACCCGCGAGTTGCTGTCGATCAAGCATCCTTCGCTCACCGCGAAGCAACTCAAGCTGCAACAGAGCACGGGCGAGCTGATCAAGCGTCACACGCCCACGCAGATCAAGCACGCCACTCAAACACTGATCAAGGATTCGCTTGGCGCTTCCATCGGTTTTGTAGGCAGCGGGACGGTGCAGGACAAGACCAAGAGCATCGCTCTGGGGCTCTATGAGGAGTTCGAGTAATGAGTCGGCACCCTGACCTTCAGAAGTTTCTCGATCGCTACTTCATGGTGTTCCTGGCGGGGTATTTTCTCTCGCTGTACGCCATGGCCGGGACGTTCTCTTTGGTATGGAGTACCTATTGCCGTGACTGCAGCCGGGAGATCAACTATCCGCTCAGCCTTGGTGTGCTGGTGGTGACGCTGGTCACGGCGCATGCGGCCGTAGTGCGAGGTCGTGACTGGGGGGTATGGATGGTCGCCGCCCTTTGTATCGGCTCCGTGGTTTTCCTGTTGCCGACCTATGGGTTCAGGCCGCACATGGGGATCTTCCTGAGCATCATAGTCGTCGCGCTGCTGGCATTGCTGGTACTCAACAGCAAGAAATACCGAGAGATGCGCGTGCTACTTGCCGAGTATCGACACAAGCGTCAAGCCGATAGAGCCTCAAAGGCCCAGCGCCCCAAAGTTCGACGGTCTCGATGATGGGCGAGTATCAACGCCCTCTTGAATTTCACGCATTCATGCGTCGTTACTTCCCGACGTTCCTGTTGGGCTTTTTCACCTGTGTGCTCTCGGTGGCATTGGTTCTTGCCATGTGGATCGACGAGCATTGGCGCAGCCATCCGGATAATCCCGTCTACACGATGGTTTCGAGTACAGCACTGGCGGCGCTGTTGTGCCTGGGTCACTTGGCGATGATTCGTGGGTATGGATGGGCAATGTGGGCCGTCTTGCCAGTACCGCTGATGGCGCTGCTGATCGCCCTGAGCCTGTTGGGCAACGGCCTGCATTTCATGTTGTTGGCTGCCATCCTGCTCTTGCCACTGCTGGCACTGCTGGTGTTCAACAGCGAGCGGCACAGGGAGATGCGCAGACGGCTCGTCGAGCTACGGCAGGCCAGAACCCGGCGCTGAAGCGCCGGGCCCGTAAACGCCTTTCTCGCCTCAACGCTCCGGTCGCAGCACCTTCACGTCCCCAGGCTCCGCCGTTTCCCGCAGGTATTCTTCCAGCGAATCGTCCAGCGCCTTGATCCAGCGGGTGTGGTGCGGCACCGAGGCGGTGCCGGTCATCACCGAGCGGTACGAGCGGTCGCGGTAGCCCATGATGTCGTGCTTCTTGTCGTTCTTCCATTTGAGGAAGATGCGGTTCACCGCGTCGATGTCGAAGCGCGGGTAGTCGGTCTGTTCGATCAGGCGGGCGATGTAGCTGCCCTGGAATTCGTACATCGAGGCCGTGGTCTGCAAGGCCTCTTCCTCGGCGCGCCAGTGCTCGCTGTCGGCGCGCATGGCGGCCGGGTCGGGCAGGGCGATGCGGCCGAGTATCACGTCGCGCACGAACCAGGCCTGGGCGTCGAACAGGTTGAAGCTGTACCACAGGTCCTGCATCCCCAGGTACATCAGCTGCGGGTTGGCCTCCCACACCACGCCCTGGTAGAGGCCCAGCGGCCACAGACGGTTGCCGGTGCGCAGGGTCAGGTCGTCGGGCAGGAACGGGAAGTGATGCTGGTAGCCGGTGCACAGGATGATCGCATCGACGCGCTTGCTCGAGCCGTCGGCAAAGTGCGCGCGGTCGCCGGCGACCCGCTGCAACTGCGGCCGCTCTTCCCAGCCCTTGGGCCACTTGTAGCCCATGGGCTGGGTGCGGTAGGCACTGGTGATCGAGCGCGCGCCGTACTTGTAGCACTGCGAGCCGATGTCTTCGGCGGAGTAGCTGCTGCCGATGATCAGCACGTCCTTGCCGGCGAACTCGAGTGCATCACGGAAATCATGGGCGTGCAGGATGCGTCCGGAGAAGCGCTCGAAGCCTGGGAATGACGGCACCTGGGGTGTGGAGAAATGCCCGCTGGCGACCACCACGTAGTCGAATACCTGTTCGTAGCGCTGGCCATTGGCGTAGTCGTGGGCGGTGAGGGTGAAGGTGCGGCTGGCGCTGTCGAAGCGTACGTCCTTGACCACGGTGTCGAAGCGGATGTACTGGCGTACGTCGGCTTTTTTCACCCGGCCCTGGATGTAGTCCCACAGCACTTCGCGCGGCGGATAGGAGGAAATCGGGCGGCCGAAATGTTCATCGAAGCTGTAGTCGGCGAACTCCAGGCATTCCTTCGGGCCGTTGGACCAGAGGTAGCGGTACATGCTGCCGTGTACCGGTTCGCCGTGCTGGTCCAGGCCGGTGCGCCAGGTGTAGTTCCACATGCCGCCCCAGTCGGCCTGCTTTTCGAAGCAGACGATTTCGGGCATGGCCGCGCCCTTGGCGTGGGCAGATTGAAAGGCACGCAGTTGCGCCAGGCCGGAAGGGCCGGCGCCGATAATGGCGACGCGAGTGGTCATGAAAAAGTCCTGTGATCACGGAAGAAAGGCAAGACTTCCCCAGCCCCGAACGGCAACGAACCGTGGGCGGTGGAAGCGCGGAAACTTCAGGGGTCAGCAGGCAGGCGGAGGCACGGGGCGCTTGCGCTTGTGCGCCAGCAGGACATCGCGGGGCGGGATCGACAGGGTGTGGAAGAGTGTCGAGAGCGGGGAACAGCCGAGGCTGGAGACGGCGACAGGGAAGGGCCCGGTGGACTTGCCGATCAGGTTGGCAAGCGGGCCATGTGGCCGACGGATACGTGTGATCTCGTGCATGGGGGCGTGGTTAGCCTCTTTTCGTTATGGGTACCTTTTTAGCTATAACGCATTGGGGGAAGAGGTTCAAGGTTTGGGATCCCTTGGCTTCAGGAGGATCTGTGGGAGCGGGCTTGCCCGCGAAGAATCCACCACAGTCCTAGCGTGGCAATACCACGATAGCCTCCAGCCCACCGCCATCGCGATTGGAAAGCCGCAACTCACCGCCATGGCTGGCCGCAATCCGCTGGGCAATGCTCAGCCCCAGGCCATACCCACCAGACGCCTGGTTGCGCGAACCCTCTCCGCGCACGAACGGATCGGTCACGGTATCCAGCAGGCCCACCGCAATACCCGGCCCGCGATCCTCGACATGAATCCGCACCTGCGCCGCATCCGCCTCGAGCCGCAGCGAAACCGCCTTGCCATAACGCAGGGCATTGACCAACAGGTTCTGCAGGCACCGCTGCATCAGCAAGGCATCGACCTTCACCTTGCCCACTTCACCCTGGATCGGCAGCGGCTCTTCGGCGCTGGCCAGGTCGGCGCACAGGCGCGCCACCAGTCGGTCCAGGTCCACCTCCTGCAGGTTCTGTTGCTCGCCGGCCCGCAAGTAGTCCAGTACCTGGCCGATCATGCCGTCCATCTGCACGATGTTCTGCCGCAGGCGCTCTTTGTGTTCGCCATCCTCCAACCGCTCCAGGCGCAGGCGCATGCGGGTCAGCGGCGTACGCAGGTCGTGGGAGACCGCCGCGAGAAAGTAGGCCTTGTCGTTGACCATGGCGATCAACCGTTGCTGCATGGCGTTGAACGCCTGCGCCGCCTGGCGCACTTCCTCGGGGCCCTCCAGGGGCAGGGCGGGTTGTTCCAGGTTGCGGCCCAGGCCGCGGGCAGCATCGGCCAGACGGCGCAGTGGGCGCAAGCACAGGCGTACGGCCACCAGGCACACCAGCAGCACGGCGACGATGCGCAGCGCATAGACGCGCAGCAGGTAGTCGCTGATCAGCACCCAGGCCGACTCGCCACTCCAGCCCTGCAGCTCTTCGCCGTCGATCACCAGCCAGTGGCCATCCTCCATCGGCACGGCGAACTGCAGGTGCGCCTGGGCGGTACGCAGGCCGAACAGGCTGCGCCAGACGATCGGCTGACCAAGCTCATCGGTCAGTTGCACCTTCAGCAGGCGCGCCGGCTGGTCGTGGCCGAGCTCGTAGGCCAGCGCCTGGTGCAGCAGCAGTTCGATGCGGTGACGGCCGCGCCGGTCGTCGCGCTGGGCCTTGGGCAGCGATTCGGTGCAGCGCAGGTGATAGCGCGCCGGCACCTGCAACTGCCCGGCATGGCAGTCGGCCTGGGCGATCAGCGGGGCACTGCGCGCAGCGATCAGCCGCACCGGGGCTTCGAACACCTGGGCGAAGCGCACGTCGAACCAGATGCTGCTGGACATCAACTGGATCAGCAGGGTGCCGCTGATCATGATCAGCAGCAGTTGGCCGAACAGCGTCCGTGGCCACAGGCGGCGCAGCAGGCGCACGTCAGGCGCCTGGCTCGCGGGCGATGCTGAGCAGGTAGCCTTCGTTGCGGATGGTGAGGATCTGCGCGCTGCCATTGGCGGCGCGGCGCAGGTGCTGGCGCAGGCGGCTGATGCACATGTCCACCGAGCGGTCGTCGGGCAGGTGGTCACGGCCAAAGGCGCTGCGCGTCAGGTGATCGCGCGATACCACGCGGTTGTTGGCCTCGAGCAGCTCGCGCAGCACGCGGTAATCGGAGCGGGGCAGGGTGAGGGCCTGGCCGTCGGGGTGAGTGAGCAGGCGCTTGATGTGGTCGAGGCTGAACCCTGCGAACTGCTGCGCCTGGCTGGCGGGCTCTTCGCTCGGCGTGTCGAGGCGCTGCGGGCGGCGCAGGACAGCCTTGATGCGGGCAATGAGTTCACGGGGCTCGAAGGGCTTGGACAGGTAGTCGTCGGCGCCCACTTCCAGGCCGATGATACGGTCCAGCGTGCTGCCCTTGGCCGACAGCATGATCACCGCCAGGCCCGGCTGCGCCTGCAACTGTCGACACAGGCTGAGGCCGTCTTCGCCGGGCAGCATCAGGTCGAGCACCACCAGCTCGACCTTGTGCCGCGCCATTTGCTGGCGCATCTGCTCGCCATCGGCGGCAGCCAGCACGTGGTAGCCGGCATCGGTCAGGTAATCGCAGAGAAGTTCGCGGATCTCGTCGTCATCGTCGACAACCAGCAAGGTTGTGCTCATTGCGGGGGACACCTGTCAGGGGCGCTTGAAAGGCGCCCGTTACGTTCCATTACATCCCCGTACAAGCCGGGGATGGAGCCCAGAGGGCACATCCCTAGAATCGTAGCAAAAACCATCTGCGAATACGAAGCCTTCCCAAATGAAACCTCAGAGCATCCCCGGGGCTTGCGCCCGCTTCACCCGCGGTGGCAGCCGCCTCTCGCCGCTTGCCTTGTGTGTCGCCTTCAGCCTGTCTGCAGGCGCCTTTGCGGCTGATCCCCAGCCTCTGGAGCTGGGCGCCACCAACATCGAAGACAGCGCGCTGCCCAGTGCCGACGACGCCGGCCAGCTCGGCTACACCGTCGAGAGCACGCGCAGTTCCACCGGCCTGAACCTGACCCCGCGCCAGACCCCGCAGTCGGTGACCAGCATCACCCGCCAGCAGATGGACGACCGCGATGTGCACAGCATCGAGCAGGCGCTGGACACCGCGCCGGGGATCAGCGTCAGCAAGATGGAAGTGGGCGGGCGTACCGATTTCCGCGCCCGGGGCTATTCGATCAGCAACTGGAAGATCGATGGCCTGCAGTTCCCCGGCGGCTCTGACTTCAGCGGCAGCGGCAACGCGCTGAACCTCGACCTGTACGAGCGCATCGACATCGTCCGTGGTGCCAACGGCCTGCTCGGCGGCACCGGTGACCCGTCGGCGACGGTCAACCTGATCCGCAAGGCGCCAACCCGCACCTTCGGCGGCAGCGCCTATGCCACCTACGGTAGCTGGGACAAACGCCGCCTGGGCGCTGACCTCAACCTGCCGCTCTCCGAAGACGGCCGCCTGCGCTCGCGCTTCGTGGTCACCCAGCAGGACGCCAACTCGTTCCGCGACAACCAGTCCGAGCGCGCCCGCGCAGCGCTGGCCAATTTCGAGTTCGACCTGGACGACGCCACCACCCTCGGCGCCGGCTACCAGTACGAATACAACAAGGTGGTCGGTGGCGGCTGGGGCGCCAACATCCCGATCTGGTACGGCGATGGCAGCAAGACCGACCTGCCGCGCAGCACCAACGTGGTGCCCAGCTGGAGCTTCGGCGAGTACATCACCCGCACCACCTTCGGCTCGCTGCAGCACCGCTTCGACAACGACTGGACCCTGGACCTGAAAGGCTCGCAGAGCACCAGCGATGCCCTCAACCACCGCGGCCTGGCCAAGGTCAACTCGTCCGGGCGCGGCGTCTACGGCGGCTACTGGGACCAGGATGGCAGCGGCGCGGTGCTCAACGGCCTGCACAGCTCCAGCGACACCACCCAGCAATCGGCGCAGATCGACCTGTCTGGCCCGTTCCAGATGTTCGGCCGCACCCACCAGGCGATGGTCGGCTACAACGACAGCCGCACCGTGGCCTGGTCGCCGGAATACACCTGCACCATGGTCAGCGCCAACAGCGTCAGCGCTCCTGCCCTGGGCTGCCAGTTCCGCGCCAACAACGGCCTGCCCCTGAGCAACTGGCTCAACGGCGTGGACAGCGACTACGACATGCTCGCCTCGCAGACCGGTCGCCACAGCAAGACCACCACCCGCCTGCAAGGCATGTACGCCGCTACCCGCCTGAGCATCACCGACCCGCTGTCGGTGATCCTCGGCGTGCGCAGCACCGACTACTCGGCCACCACCCGCAACGTCAGCGGCGTGCGCAGCAACCAGCAGAACAACGGCATCGTCACCCCGTACCTGGGGGCCGTGTATGACCTCAACGACACCTACTCGGTGTACGCCAGCTACACCGACATCTTCAACCCGCAGACCGAAGAGACCGCCAGCGGCACCAAGGTCGAGCCGATCCGCGGCCAGAGCTACGAGACCGGCATCAAGGCCGCCTGGTTCGACGGCCGCCTGAACGCCTCGGCGGCGTACTTCCGCACCAAGCAGGAGAACAAGGCAGTCACCGACGGCGACCTGCTGACCCCGACCGGCGCCACCGCCTACAAGGCAGGTTCCGGCCAGGAAACCGACGGTATCGACCTGGAACTCGCAGGCGCCCTGACCGAGAACTGGAACGTCTACGCCGGCTACACCTACCTGCACTTCCGCCGCCTCGACAGCGACGGGCGCAGCGATCCGTCGCACCTGTTCAAGGCCTCGACCACCTACCGCCTGTCCGGCCCGCTCGACCGCCTGACCTTGGGTACCGGCGTCACGGCGCAGACCAACATCCGCGCGCTGTCCACCCCAGCCGGCCAGCCGACCAACGGTGTCAGCCGTAGCTCGAGCGACGTCAACTGGTCGGGCTATGCGATCTGGAATGCCATGGCCAAGTACCAGCTGACCGACGACACCAGCGTCAGCCTCAACGCCAACAACCTGTTCGACAAGCACTACTACACCCGCTACGGCTTCTACGCCGGAGCGATCTATGGCGATCCGCGCAACCTGTCGCTGACCGTCAGCACGGCGTTCTGATCAAACGACAGCACCTGTTGCAATCAACATATGGAAATCCGTATATTCGGTTTTCCATATGTTCAGGTGCCTCCCATGATCACCCCCACCCAGGTCTTCAAGTCCCTCGCCGACGAGACCCGCGTTCGCGCCACCTTGCTGATCGCCCGCCTTGGCGAACTGTGTGTGTGCGAGCTGATGTGCGCCCTCGACGACAGCCAGCCGAAAATCAGCCGCCACCTCGCCCAGTTGCGCAGCGCCGGCCTGTTGCTGGACCGCCGCCAGGGGCAGTGGGTGTACTACCGCCTCAACCCTGAGCTGCCCGCCTGGGTCAGCGAGCTGTTGCAAGTCACCGCCCAGGCCAATGCCGCCTGGCTCCAGGACAACATCGCCCGCCTGCAGCACATGGACGATCGCCCCGTCCGTGCCGCTGCCGGCTGCTGAGTGGACGAGGACCTGCCGATGCTGATCGCTGCCTGCGTCTTCGTCTTCACCCTCATCCTGGTCATCTGGCAGCCCAAGGGGCTCGGTGTTGGCTGGAGCGCCAGTTTCGGCGCACTGCTGGCGCTGCTGTTCGGCGCGGTGTCGTTGCACGACATACCCGCCGTCTGGGCGATCATCTGGAATGCCACGGCCACCTTCATCGCCATCATCATCGTCAGCCTGCTGCTCGACGAGGCCGGCTTCTTCGAGTGGTCCGCCCTGCATGTGGCGCGCTGGGCCCGCGGCAGCGGACGCCGCCTGTTCGCCTTCATCGTGCTGCTGGGCGCCGCAGTTTCTGCTCTGTTCGCCAACGACGGCGCCGCGCTGATCCTCACCCCCATCGTCATGTCGATGCTGCTGGCGCTGCGCTTCTCGCCCGGCGCGACCCTGGCCTTCGTCATGGCCGCAGGCTTCATCGCCGACACCGCCAGCCTGCCGCTGGTGGTGTCGAACCTGGTGAACATCGTCTCGGCCGACTACTTCGGGCTGGGCTTCAGCACCTACGCCTCGGTGATGCTGCCGGTCAACCTGGTGGCCGTGGCCGCCA
This sequence comes from Pseudomonas sp. S44, assembly GCF_016624805.1. Classification (NCBI taxonomy): domain Bacteria; kingdom Pseudomonadati; phylum Pseudomonadota; class Gammaproteobacteria; order Pseudomonadales; family Pseudomonadaceae; genus Pseudomonas; species Pseudomonas sp. S44. The sequence goes on along the minus strand of NZ_JACVTY010000003.1, from coordinate 191,354 downwards.
CGCTGCTGGTGCTGTTCCTGTACTTCCGGCGCGACATCCCGGCGCGCTATGCCCTGGATGACCTCAAGGCCCCCGCCCTGGCAATCCGCGACCGCGCGACCTTCCGCGTCGGCTGGGTGGTATTGCTGGCGCTGCTGGTGGGCCTGTTCGTGCTCGAGCCGCTGGGCATCCCAGTCAGCGCCGTGGCCGCCGCCTGCGCCGCCGTGCTGTTCGCCGTCGCCGCCCGTGGCCACGTGATCTCCACCCGCCGCGTGCTGCGCGAAGCGCCCTGGCAGATCGTGGTGTTCTCGCTGGGCATGTACCTGGTGGTGTACGGCCTGCGCAACGCCGGCATGACCGACGCCCTAGCCAGCGTGCTCGACCGCCTCGCGGCCCACGGCCTGTGGGCAGCCACCCTCGGCACCGGCCTGATCGCGGCGTTGCTGTCGTCGGTGATGAACAACCTGCCCAGCGTGCTGGTCGGCGCCCTGTCGATCCAGGCCAGCGGCGCCGAAGGGCTGGTGCGCGACGCGATGATCTACGCCAACGTCATCGGCTGCGACCTCGGCCCGAAAATCACCCCCATCGGCAGCCTCGCCACGTTGCTCTGGCTGCACGTGCTGGCACGCAAAGGCATGCGCATCACCTGGGGGTACTACTTCAAGGTCGGCATCCTGCTGACCCTGCCGGTGCTGCTGATCACCCTTTCCGCCCTGGCGCTGCGCCTGGGCCTTTGAAAACCGCCACGCGGCGGGGAGCGAGCGATGCGAATCCTGTTCATGTGCACGGCCAACAGCTGTCGCAGCATTTTGTGCGAAGCCCTGTTCAACCACCTCGCCCCGCAAGGCTACGAAGCCATCAGCGCCGGCAGCTTCCCACGAGGCCAGGTGCTGCCGCGCAGCCTGCAGACCCTGCAGCAAGCCGGCATCGCCGTCGATGGCCTGAGCAGCAAAGGCAACGAAGCCTTCGAAGGCAACCCGCCAGACATCGTCATCACCGTCTGCGACAAGGCCGCTGGCGAAGCGTGCCCGGTGTACTTCGGCCCGGCGCTCAAGGCCCACTGGGGGTTGGAAGACCCTTCCGACGTGGTGGGCGACGACGCCACGATCGACGCCGCGTTCCGGGCGACCCTGGCGCATATTCAACGGCGTTTCGAGGCGTTCTTTGCGCTGCGTCCGGATACCCTCGACCGTGATCAGCTCAAGCGCGAGCTGGACCGCATCGGCACGCTCTGAGGAGGGACCACGTCAGACATCCTGCCCAACCTCGACCGGTCGCTGTTCGACGACCTGCCCGGACAGCCGCTGGATGCGCCCAGGTAGACAAAGCAAGCATGGCTTTGTGATATCAGATTCTCCCGATATTATTGCCGCTCTATTCAGCACCACCATATGACAGGCAGTAGTTGAAGGGATTGATTGGTGGGCAGGATTCATTTCGATGTTGACGCCGTCTATTGCATCTCGCTCGATGCACGGAGTGACAGGCGTGAGTTGTTCAGGAAGAGCATTGGCAAGGTGCTCGACAACCAAGTGATATTTCATGTCGTGCAGAAGCACGGCGACCCCAAGCGCGGCTGCTACGAGTCGCACCAGCAACTCGCCCAGCGCGCGCTCGAGGAGGGCCTGGAGCGGATTCTGATTTTTGAAGATGACGTGATGCCCTACGAGCTGAAAGCCTCGAGGATCGCCTGGGTGAACCGCTTCATGCGTAGCCATCGATTCGAGGCCTTGCACCTCGGCTACAGCATGGGCCGAACCTGGTTAACCTGGTTCCCGTTCATTGCCCGGGGCCGCGTGGTGGCCCTTCATGCATACGTGCTGTCACGCAAAGGTTGCGCCATCCTGGCCCAGACACCGTACGACGGCACGCCCGTGGATGTGATGTTCAAGCGACGGATCCGGCAACACTGTGTGTTCCCGATGATGTTTCGCCAGCATGCCGCCGCTGTTACGGGGAGCGACCTTGAGGACGTGGTGAAGAATGAAGACGACTGGTGGGAGCGTAACTGGCGCAAGCACTGGCGTTCACCGTTGAAGAACTTCTGGCGCACTGTGTTGCGTTTGGATTTCTGACTGGAGGGGGATGGGATCCATGCCGTTGGCGAGCCGCTGTTTGATCTCGAAGCGCTTGCGGCGTGCCGTCCCGATCCCGACCACTGGATAGCTGCCAAGGGCGGTCAGGCCTTCGCGGCCGTTGGGGTTTCACGTACCTGAGCCGCCAGCCTTTGCGGCCGTTGGGTTGCACAAGGAGGTAGAGACCGTCGCCGTCGAAGAGCTTGTACTCGCGCTCTCTGGGCTTTTTCCTTCGTCGGCTTGTGCTCCTAAGCCACTTCTCTGGTGCCCGGAATTACGTCACTGTAAAGACCATTGTCATTACAGTGAGCAAGCCACCATGGCCTCCATCAATGTTCGTATCGACGACGATCTCAAAATCCGAGCCTATCGTGAGCTTGAGCGGTTGGGTGTTACACCCTCCGAGCTTATGCGCCAAGCATTGCAGTACGTCGCCGAGCGCGGGCAGCTGCCTTTTAAACCTGTCCTCATGACCGATGAGGATGAGGCGCTGCTAGCGACCGTTCGCAAGCGCCTTGCCGATCCTCAGCGAGTGAAGGTTTCTCTGGATGACCTATAGCCTTGAGTTCGATGCGCGAGCGCTAAAGGAATGGCAAACGCTGGGGGATACAGTCCGGCAGCAACTCAAGAAAAACTCGTCTCGGTTTTACTGAATCCGAGGATCGAAGCGAACCGGCTGCATAGCTTGCCGGACTGCTACAAGATCAAGCTGCGCAGCAGCGGCTACCGATTGGTCTACCAGGTGATCGATCAGGAGGTTGTTGTTTTTGTGGTAGCTGTGGATAAGCGCGAACGAGAACAGGCTTATCGCAAGGCGGCAGAGCGAATGGTAGGTAAAACGTCATAACGAACAAATTGCCAAAGGGCGGGTTGTGGTGGCGTTGGGGGTATTCGTTGGTATGCAGCGGGTCTGGATGCGGCACCAGGAGTCGAAGCTGATCTAATTGCTTGATTTTTATGACTTTTTCTGCGCAATTAAAATAATGTTATCTCTTTAACTATCCCGTGAACAATTCGGGGGCATGGTCACTGCACGAAGTAAGCTGGAAATTAAATTTTTGTGATATATCCACGTTTAGCCGCCCATTGAGTATGTTCACGTGAAAATAACGACTCTGCATCATTGACAAAATCAGAAAGACTTTCTCGGTTAGAAATGTCATGTATGTCTGAGTGTAGAAGCTCGATTTCACTGTGAGTTAGTGAATAGGCTGCGGCAAGCTCGCTGTATTTTCTCGACTCGATCCAGCCAATGAGAGCTGTTGAAAGCGCAATAAGTAAGCCGGTAATTGGTAGTGTGGAGCTTGTCTCAGTCTCTTGCCAAGCAGAGCAGGAAACTGCAAGCAGATTACAGATAAGAAATGCTAAAAAAAAGACTTTAGACATCGAAGCGTTATGCTTTGCTTTTTCTGAATACCATTTAAGTTGGGGGTTGAGCCTATTTTTGATGTAGGTGGTAAATTTATCCGCCGCTATGTGTTCAGCATGACTGACGCTTGAGAGTAAAGGATCATTTTCGTCTAGATGGAATCTGCGCGAACCAATTAGGTTGTTACTTTCAAGGCATGCTGCCTCTAAACGCTCTCGTAGCAAAAGATGGTGCTCCGCACCAGAGTTATTAAAAGGGGCCGCGCTCATTGTGTAGCGCCATACTAGACTTTTAACTGTTTCTGATAGGGATCTTGCGGCATACCACTTTTCTTCGAGTGAGAGTTTTTTGGTGATTATCGCCAGTAAGATACTTGTTGATAAAAGAGCGGTCTTAGGATATAGGCCGGTCAGCCACTCTATTTTAAAAGTATCAACGCCTGCTGCTGTGACTAAAATAAATAGGTTAGCTATTAGCAAGGCGCGGCTTGCCCTTTGGTATGCAAATGAGCTTTTACTGGCTTGCTTATGAATGGCAGGGTATTGGGGATTAAATTCCATACTCATTTTTTGTTGTCCAGCATCTTGGATCTTTTGTCGAGATCTTGCAGTTGCAGCTTTTCCATAGGGAGGCTCAGATAAGAAGAAATTTTTTGCTTATCTCGATACTCAACCGGGAACATGTATATGTGCTGGATCACAATCTCTTTCAGTATTCGATCGCAGACTATATTGCCTTTGAATTCATTAGCCAATCGTTCGAGTGCCTCATGATCAACTTTTTTGTGGAAGTCTAATTCTATCGCTTGGTTTATAAGCTTGATAGCCGGTGTTGGTGTTTCTGATTCGATGGCGCGGTAAATCTCTTCTGCTTCTACACAGCCTGTAGAACTAGCAATTTTTCTTACAACTGCATAGATAGCACTATATGTAAAGAGAAGAAATGCGCCTCGTGCTTCCTTCTCAATTGCAAGATTAGTTTGGGATGGATTTTCCCGAATTTGCTGTGCAATTGTTTGTATTACCTCTTCTTTTGCGATGTCTGATATGTCTATGAAAAATTGCAGGAATCTCAGTCCACAATCGTATGACTCTTTTAGTAGAGTCGACAGTTCCGATTTGTTGAGCGATGCATGACGGTTTCGTACAATCTGCCCAATGAGCTCCGAACCTTTGAAAACCTTATTAATGTTTGCAAACAGACTATTATCATCGCGATCCTCAGGTTGAGGGCCTGTTATATCGATTTCGTTTTCTTGTTCAGCCTCTAATGAATGTTGATGCTTTTCCCGTTCTTCCTGGATTTTTCTTTCCTCAATCACCAATTTTGGAATTTCTTTCAGAAACTCTTCTAAGAATGCGGTGTCTTGAGCTTGTAATGTTGCCGGCGTATGATCGCTGAATAGCTGCATTAGGCACATTTCGATCTCATCGAGGATCCAGCTCTCCTTTGTATGATGAGTGATAAAAATTATGATATTCGCGTAGTCTTCCCGATGGAGGCCTTCTAGAAGCTTCTTAATCTCTGTTTTTATAAGCTCACTTTTGCTAAATGAGTCAGCTATTTTTTTTGCTGCGAAGAAGTAGTATATGTATGGATATTTAAATGAAACTAGATTTTCCTTGGAGGATAAAATGTTACATTTATGGAGGTCTTCAGTAACTTTGGTGCGGTCGACGCTTAAATACTCTTGCGCGTAGCCATCATAAAACTCCGCTAGGGCGTTTGTCGTGAAGGCTTTTCCTTCATTCTTGTACTGAGCCCATGCGAACTCAGTCATTACATTCATGTATTTGTCTATTTCTTTTTGCTTGATGTCTATCCTTTCTAGTGCTTGATAAACTAAGCTTTGATAGCAGTGGCCATGTGATGTCATGTCCAGGCGTTGCGATGTATAAGCTTCAAGCATTTGAAGTATAGATAGAATAAAAATGGGCTTCGATGGGATGAGCTTTTTTCGTATAATTGAGTTTATTTTTGTAGTTATTTCGTCGCATTCTTTGTACATCTCTGCTTCATCCAGAGATTCCTCGACACCCAGTGAGACCCATCGCTCGATAAGTTTGGCACGTTTGAAATTGCCGAAGTCATTTATTTGGTAGATGTCGAAAATTTCCAGCTCTTCGTGATCTGGCATTACGTATCTAAATGTATCTTTAGCAAAAAATACCAACGTGGAATATGTGGATTTTAAAGAGGAGACTAGCTGGTCGAAATGTTTCTTGTTTAGACCGTGTAGATGTATGTCGTCGATAATTATGGTGATGTTTTGTGCCAAAAACTCTTTGAGTTGGCCTGTAAGTTTGTACTGTTCGCCTAAGCGCTTCTCAATGAGTGCGCTGATGTTGGCAGAGCGCACCTCGCAGCCATTTATATAAACGGCTAGACGGCCCGATTCATAAATTTGACGGCACAGAAATTTTGCAAGAGAGGTTTTCCCCGCTTGCTCTTCTCCGACAATAATAGATAAGTCTGAGTCTTTGATTAAGCTGTTTGCGTTTATGCTTCTTCTGATTTTGCTAGTAAAATTCTTATTAACAACAAGAAGGTCAGGCGCTACGTATATTTTACTGAGCTTAACCTTGTCTACAACACGGTGCGCTAATGTAACTTCTGTATCGTCTAGCCAATGCTCATGGGGTTCTGAGAAGTCGGGTTTTGTGTCATTCTTAGTCACTAATTCATTCATCGGCCTAGCCTCTGAGTATTCGGCGATTGCTGAACGTAAACCTTCGACTACATTTTTCCATGCTTCATCTTTATCTTGCCATTTGTTTACAGGTGTTCTATCTGTAGGTAATCCTTGCAGCTCTTCTATAATTGAGCCTTTTACATCTGTGACACGGATGTATACCGGAATTACTCTGGCGAGCTTTAACTTATGTCTCTCCAGTGCTGTACCCATCTCTTTGTCGTAGCAGTATTCGGAACAAATGAAATCAGGGCTAACCAACAGTAAAACAATATCTGCGGCCTCAAGGTTCTTATCGATTTCATTTCGCCATGAACTGCCTCCAGTAATTTTCCTATCCGTCCATGTAGATATTTCACCTTGTCGTTGCATGTTGGTTAAATATTTTACAAGGTTATCGTGAAATTCTTGATCTTCATGGCTGTAGCTGATAAAGACTTTTACTGAAGGAGCCATTTTTTTTCCTGTTCACAAAGCGGTTTTTATACTGTCAATGGCTCGAAAGGCTTTGAGTTTCCTAATGGAGCCTCTATGGCTTTAGTCTAATATTTGTAAGCTTGTTTTAGAGAACTTGCCTGCAGCAGTGATTTTATAGGCAAGTATGATATGGTGCGCAACGCGGCCTTCTGATTACGTTCAGTGCGGACTAAATGATTCAGCAAGTCGTATTCGAGAAATTCAAGCTTTCGGCAGGCTTGATAGGGCGCTTCTATGATCGCTGAAACTATTGTCCTCATGACTACGCTATCCACTGCGAATCGATATGCCATTTTCTGCCCCATCCGGTGGGCTTAAAGGGAATGCTGTCAGTATGACATTATCAGCGTGAAGAAAAAAAGCACCGTGATTGATGACGGTTGGGCACTCAACCCCCTCCATCCGTTACCGGTGGGCGGTTGGAGGCTGCATTGACTGACGAGACCAGTGCCGCGAGATCCTGAGCAGGGTGAATGCAGCAATGCGATGACCGGGGCATGCCTGACTGTCAGTCAGGTGCAGTCCATTCCTTGGTCTGCGGCACCATCATCTGCATGGCTGTTGCTGGTGACATCGGCGTTTGTCACGCCATTTGTCACGAGGGGAATTGCCGCTGAGCCATGTGCGATCAGGGCTGCAGCAGTGTCAGGAGCGCCCGTCTCTTTCCAGTGAAAGAGACGGGCGCAGGTTGGCGCACGCGAAATGGCCAAGCGGATAGGTTGCTGCTGAGCAGATGGGTAGGGTGGTTGCCGCAGGGGCAACGATTTTGAGTTGGCATCCATCACATGGGTAGTGACCGTACGAGCTGCCGGACGCGAATCGTACTTGCGGGTGAACCACCGCGGGAGCGGCGTGGCCTTTAAGGTTCGGGTCACCTGGGGTGCTGTCATCGACAGCTCTTGCGACTCACGGTCTACGCCTGTGGACTACCGTGGAAGGTCAGGCCTTTGCAGCCATTGGGTTAGACAGACAGAGACCGAATATCAGTGGAGCCCCAAAACGAAAAAACCCGCCAAAAGGCGGGTTTTTCGGGGGTTCCAGAGATTTTGAAAGCCTTCTATGGAACCTTGAATGGTGCCGGCACCAGGAATCGAACCCGGGACCTACTGATTACAAGTCAGTTGCTCTACCATCTGAGCTATACCGGCACAGGGGCGTCATTATAGCGATCGGTTGGCTGCTGTAAACCACTTCCTTGCATTCAACGCGAAATCGCCTAAGTCACCGCCCCAAAAGGAGAAAATCCTACCAGCCGCGGTGGATGGTGTTGACGCTCGGTTCAGGCTCTGCGGGGTTGAAAAACAGCTTGTGGTTGTCGCAACCGCGCTTGCGGCAGCGGTCGTCCACTCGCAGGGGCAGGCCGCGGTCGCCGCCGAGCTGCATGCCGGGGGTTTCCCAGTCCAGGTTCGAAGTCCTTGGGGTGTAGCTGCTGCTACTGCTGGAGCAACCGCTCAGGGCCAGGCCAAGGGCCAGAAGGGTGAAAGGCGTGGTGTATTTCACGTGTCGAAATCCGTTCATCTATCAATCTGGGTTGCGAATGCGCTGGATGGTGCCACCGCAGGCCATGTAGCAGCTGTCGTAATCGCGGCCGCAACTGTAGCTGGACGAGCTGCCGAATGGGTAGCTCGGCTGGTAGCAGTTGTGACGCGCTTCCTTCTTGCTCTTGCCGGTCTTGCAGTACTGGTAGGCGCGCATTTCGGCCTGGTACAGGGCGCGCTGGCTGTTTTCTTCCAGACGCCCCAGTTGCTGGCAATGCCTGCGCTCGCTCGAGCAGTTGTTGATGCAGTTCATGCCATGCGCGCTAGGCGGTGGCGAATACCTATACGTGTAACTCGGGCCGCAGCCGCTGATCAGCCAGGTGGCCAGCAGTACGGCGAGTAAACCTTTGTGGGGCAAATACATGGGTGTTGCAGTCCTTGATCATTCCTCGCTGAACTCCAGCAGGTCGCCGGGTTGGCAGTTCAGCGCGCGACACAGCTTCTCGAGGGTTTCGATCTTGAAGCCCTTGATCTTGCCGTTCTTCAGCAGCGACAGGTTCGCTTCCGTTATGCCGATGATTTCCGCCAGGTCCTTGGAACGGATCTTGTTCCGGGCCATGACGACGTCGAGGCGGATGATTATCGGCATAAGGGGTGGCTAGACATAACAGTTGTGTTCATCGCTGATGGTCTTGGCGTCACGCATGAGCAGCGAGAAGGCGCAGAGCAGAATGCCTTTCATGATCTCGTAGACAGCCTCGGATGATACACCGATCGACACGCTGAAGCTCCTTTCGCCAGCAGGCAGGTCGATGGCCAGTGCCAGGCCCTCGAAGGTGCCGATCAGCGACCAGAGCAGCGGCGAGCCGATGCACAGCAGGCCGACCCACCAGAGCAGGCGGATGTTGGGCAGGGTCCAGGTCTGGCCCTTGGACAGGCGCATGAAGAAGATGCCGGTCAGCAGCAGGGCGAATGCCGAGATGGCGGTGGGAATCAGGTCGAGGAAGAACACCAGGCCGATCGCCAGATGAGACGGTTGGTAGCCTTCGGCCAGGAGCAGCGGCATCTGGTCGCCGTAGGCCTGCAGGTAGGCGGAAACCATGGTGGGGTAGTCGAGCAGCCAGAGCAGCGGCGTGCCGCCGAACTCGACGGCAGCGGTGGTCCAGGCCAGAAGGGCGGCCAGGGCGCCGATGGTGCGCAATCGGGAGCGCGCATAGGCGACGGATCTACTGTTCATGGGGTGCCTCCGTACAGTGATGAACGGGGCGGATTATTCTTGATAAATTATCGTAATACAATAATTTATTTTGCTGTAATGACTTTTGCGACGCTTTGCCGCAGTGGGATCTTGAACCAGGTGTGGGAGCGGGTTTACCCGCGAAAAAGACACCGCGCTGCCTGGCACGGGCTGCGCCCGTGTTCGCGGGACAAGACCGCTCCTACAGGGTTTAGGCAGGCCTTTAGGATTCTGAGCAAGACAGTTGCTGCAAGGGGCTTGCGCCGGACCCGGGATTTGGCTTATGCACAACCGGCATGCAGGTGCTGCGCGAAAGGCATGCCGAAGCGCTGCGCCGTTGGTCTTTGCGCAAAGGCCTGTTTTTGCTGGTGTTCGCTTACTGAAGGAAATAAGCGAAGCGCGTGAAATAGCCAGTGGATCCAATAAACCGTGAATTTCATCACAAGCTTGTTCACAGACTTATCCACAGGTTTTCCGGCTAGTTTCGCTCGCCCAGCAGCAGCAGGTTTCGGGGTGTCAGTGGGTAGTCGCAGAACACACCCAGGCGCACGTTGTAGCCGTTTTCCTGAAGAAACAGCGCACGATCGAGTACCAACCACAACTCCAGCGGGCGACGGAACAGGTTGCGCAGCAGTTCGAGGTTGCGCACTTGCGCCAGTCGTTGCCAGCCAGCGGCCTCCAGGGCGGCCCAGTCGGGGTTGCCGTTCAAAGGCACTTCGCGTAATGCGGCAAGGTCGCGGCAGTAGTCTTCGAAGGATTTTTCCAGCCAGGCCGTGGGCAACGAGGGCGTGGGCAGGTAGTCGTCGGTCTGTCGTTGCTGGCGTTGCAGCAGGTCGAAGCCCAGGCGGCGGGCCATCGAGGTGTCGCGCTGGCGACGGGTGCGGGCGCTGGAGGTGACGGCTTCGCTCAGCGGCAGGCCCAGGTCGGTGATGCTCAGGTGCAACTGCGAGGCTTGCGCGGGGCCCGACAGGGCCTGGTAGTGCTCGGCCTGGATACGGTTGTAGCAGCATGGGGCGACGGCGATCTGCCGGCAGCCTCGGGCGCTGGCCAGTTGCAGCAGGCGTACGTGCAGGTCGCCGCAGGCGTGCAGGGCGACCACGCTCTTGTCGACATCCAGGTGATGGGCGCTGTCGCTGGCCATCACGTCCTGCTGCACGTGGCTGGCGCGCAGGTGGTGATGGTCGCTGAGGGCTTGGCCGGCGCTGACCAGTGCGGCGTCATATTCCAGGCAGGTGAGCTGCTGGCCGGGTTGCAGCAGGCGACGGCCCAGGTGGCCCTTGCCGGAGCACCAGTCCAGCCAGTGGTGGGTGGGCTGGCTGAAGCTCAGGTGGCTGCCGAAGGCTTCGATCTGCTGCCACTTGCGGCCGGGGACGTGGACGTTCAGGCGGTGACCGCCCGGTGACAGTGGTGCCAAGGGCAGTTCGCCGACGTTCGACAGTTGCAGGGCCTGCTGCGCGAGCTGCGGGAAGGGCGCGGGGGCCGGCAACTGTTCGAGGTGATGCTCGGCGGCCTCGGCCTGCTCCAGCGTGCGGTTGCGCAACCACTGGGCGAGTTCGGGATAGCGGGATTCCCATTCCAGGTGCAGGGCGGTAAAGGGCCGGGGTTTCCACAGGGATTCGTGCTGGAGCAGGAACTGGTCCAGGGCCTGGAAGCGCGCGCTCAGTTGATCGGGGTGGAGGAATGGGGTCGAGGGCATGGAGGGTGGTCGGTGGTGAGGCCTTCGCGGGCAAGCCCGCTCCTACAACAACCCCCCAATCATGCAGGGCAGCTGTGGTAGCGGACTTGCCCGCGAAAAGGTCAGCTCGGTTTCAGCTCACCGCCCCTGGCAGGCGTCGACGCGCAACCAGCGCTCGAGCAGCTTGAAGCCCTGCACCAGGACGAACGAAATCAACAAGTAGAACACGCCCGCGGCAAAGAAGATCTCCACCGGCAGGTAGGTGCGGGCGATGATCGTGCGGGCCATGCCGGTCAGTTCCAGCAGGGTCACGGTGCTGGCCAGGGCGCTGGCCTTGAGCATCAGGATCACTTCGTTGCTGTAGGCCGGCAGGCCGATGCGCGCGGCGCGCGGCAGCATGATGTAGAACAGCGCCTTGCCCCGCGACATGCCCAGCGCGCGCGCCGCCTCGATCTCGCCTTTGGGGATCGCCTGCAGCGCACCGCGCAGGATCTCGGCGATGTAGGCGGCGGTGTGCAGGGTCATGGTCAGTACGGTGCACCAGAACGGATCGCGCAGGTACGGCCACAGCGAGCTGCTGCGCACCAGGTCGAACTGCGCCAGGCCGTAGTACACCAGGAACAATTGCACCAGCAGCGGCGTGCCGCGGAAGAAGAAGATGTAGCCGTAGGGCAGGGCGCGTACGTACCAGTGGCGCGAGGAGCGGGCGATGCCCAGCGGGATGGCCAGGATCAGCCCGGCGATCACCGCGATGGCCACCAGCTCCAGGGTCAGGGTCGCGCCCTGGGCCAGGCGTGGCAGCCACTTGATGATGACTTCCCAGTTCATTGCGCGGCCCTCATGAAGCCGCGAGCGGCGCGTTTTTCAAGGAAGTGCATGCCGGTCATGGCAACGATGGTCAGGCACAGGTAGATGCACGCGGCGACGGCGTAGAAGGTGAACGGTTCCTTGGTCACGGTCACGCCGATCTGCGCGTGGCGCATGATTTCTTCGAGGCCGATCACCGACACCAGCGCCGTGTCCTTCATCAGGATCATGAACAGGTTGCCCAGGCCCGGCAGGGCCACGCGCCACATCTGCGGCAGGATGATCCGCGAAAGGATGCGCCCCTTCGACAGCCCCAGTGCCAGGCCCGCTTCACGGTGGCCCTTGGGGATCGCCAGGATCGCGCCGCGGAACACTTCCGTGGCGTAGGCGCCGAAGCACAGCCCCAGGGCGATTACGCCGGCGGCGAAGGCGCTGAGCTCGAGGCCGGGCATGTTCAGGGCATCGCCGAGGCTGCTCATCAGCCCGACGGTGCCGAAATAGATCAGCAGGACCCACAGCAGTTCGGGCACGCCGCGAACCAGGGTCGAGTAGGTGCCGCCAAGCCATTGCAGTGGCTTGATCGGCGAGGTCTTGGCCAGCGCGCCGAGCAGTCCAAGGACCAGCCCCAGCAGCAAGGCACAGAGCGCCAGTTTTACGGTCATCAGGGTGCCAGCCAACATGGCCGGACCGAATCCGTGCAGGTCGATATTCATGGGCAGGGTGCGTTCAAGGGACCGGCACCGCGCAGCGGCGGTGCCGGTCGGGGCGTATCAGTAGATGCTGAACGGGAAGTACTTGTCGTTGATCTTCTTGTACGTTCCGTCGGCGATGATTTCCTTCAGAGCAGCGTTCAGCTTCTCACGCAGCGGGTCGCCTTTACGCACGGCGATACCGATCTTGTCGCTCTCTTCCACCGGGTCGCCCTTGAACTCGTAGTTCTGGCCGTCCTTGCTCTTGAGCCACTCGTACTGCACGTACTTGTCGGCCAGGATGCCGTCGATGCGGCCGGCGATCAGGTCCAGGTAGGCGTTTTCCTGGGTGTCGTAGAGCTTCACGTCGACATCGCTGCCGTAGTGGTCTTCCAGCCAGGTGCCGGCCAGGGTGGCGCGCTGGGTGCCGATGGTCTTGCCCTTGAGCGAAGCCTTGTCGGTCTTGAAGTCAGCGTTCTTCGGCGCGATGAACTGCAGCTTGTTGGAGTAGTAGGGGTCGGTGAAGTCCACGGCCTGCTTGCGCTCGTCGGTGATCGACAGCGACGACACCAGGAAATCGAACTTCTTGGCGTTCAGGGCGGGGATGATGCCGTCCCAATCGGATGTCACGACCGAGCACTCGACTTTCATCTTGGCGCACAGGGCGTCGCCGATGTCCTTGTCGAAGCCGACCACGTTGCCGCTGGCATCCTTGTTGTTGAACGGCGGGTAGGCCGCCTCGATACCCATGCGCAGTTTTTCCGCGGCCAGGGCGTTGGCCGACATCACCAGCGTGGCGGCAGCGGCCAGGAGGAATTTCTTGTAGGTCTGCATGTGTTGCTCCGTTTAGCGGTGGCTGGACATGAATTGCTTGCAACGCGCCGAGGTCGGGTTTTCGAAGACCTGTTGCGGCGATCCTTGCTCTTCCACGAGGCCCTGGTGCAGGAAGACCACTTCACTGGACACCTGGCGGGCAAAGTTCATCTCGTGCGTTACCAGCAGCATGGTACGGCCTTCGTCGGCCAGTGCGCGGATAACGTTAAGCACTTCCTGGACCATTTCCGGATCGAGCGCCGAAGTCGGCTCGTCGAACAGGATGACCTTGGGCTTCATGGCCAGGGTGCGGGCGATGGCGGCGCGCTGCTGCTGGCCACCGGAAAGCTGGGCGGGATAGCTGTGACGCTTGTCGTAGATGCCGACCTTGTTGAGCAGCGCCTCGGCCGCTTCGATGGCCTCGGCCTTGCTCTGGCCGAGCACGCGGCGCGGCGCCTCGATGATGTTGTCGAGGATCGACATGTGCGGCCACAGGTTGAAATTCTGGAAGACGAAGCCGATTTCGCTGCGCAGACGGTTGATCTGGCGGTTGTCGGCGGCGATCAGGTCGCCGGTCTTGGTGGCCTTGAGCTTGAGCGCTTCGCCGGCGACGAGGATTTCACCCTGGTGCGGGTTCTCGAGCAGGTTGATGCAGCGCAGCAGGGTGGACTTGCCGGAACCGGACGAACCGAGGATCGAGATCACGTCACCGTCGCGCGCGGTCAGCGAAATGCCCTTGAGAATTTCCTGATCGCCGTAGCGTTTGTGCAGATTGCGGATTTCCAGCGCGGGCGTGGCCTGGGCCATGTGCGGTCCTCATGTGTTCGGGTGCGTTCCCAGCTGTTGGCGGCCTTCCTGGCGAGCGCAACGCTAGCATAGCGGCGTAATGGCGGCCAACCGGGTCGCAGCGGGCTCGGGTCGTTGGCGGGACAGTTTGTCGCATCGCTGCAGTGCAACGTCGCGCGGATGTCCACAATGCGGTGCGCTTGGCGCCGGAGCCTTGATGAAAAAAGGCGCGATGGTGCCAGTTTTGGGCAAGGGAGGGAAGCAGTTTTGGTTTACCCAATGGCGCGGCCCCCGCTCAATCCGTAGGAGCGGGCTTGCCCGCGAAGGCCACACCCCCGACTCAAGGTTGCACACCAAGGTTGCACCTTTTATGCCCCCGATCGGTGCAAAGGTGTTACCAAGGACTACCTTTAGTGCATTTGTAAGTGGGTATTTCAGTAATGCACACTTGGCCCGCGAGCCTCGATGGGCATTCGGTCAAACCCTGGCCAAATGCTCGCAAGGCCCCGCCATTCGGGACTGAGACATTATTCAGACGAATGATTTTCCGCGCTGGCGCACTTATTGCCAGCTGGAAAGCGCCGATTGCCAAGGCGTCTAAATCAACCCCTGGCGCGCTTCGTTATCAGCAATCGGGTGGTCCACTCCTTACAAAGGTAGTTTTATGAGCGGTAAGCACAATTCCAATGACCTCGCTCAGGGGCTCAAACAACGGCATGTCACCATGCTGTCCATTGCTGGCGTCATCGGCGCCGGTCTGTTCGTCGGCTCCGGCCACGCCATTGCCGCAGCCGGCCCGGCGGTCCTGCTCGCCTATGCCGCTGCCGGTACCCTCGTGGTGCTGGTGATGCGCATGCTCGGCGAAATGGCCGTCGCCTCGCCCGACACCGGTTCGTTCTCGACCTACGCCGACCGCGCCATCGGGCGCTGGGCCGGTTTCACCATCGGCTGGCTGTACTGGTGGTTCTGGGTGCTGGTGATCCCACTTGAGGCCAACGCCGCTGCAGCGATCCTGCATGCCTGGTTCCCGGCGGTCGACCTGTGGGCGTTCTCGCTGGTCATCACCCTGGCGCTGACCATCACCAACCTGTTCAGCGTGAAGAACTACGGCGAGTTCGAGTTCTGGTTCGCCCTGCTCAAGGTGCTGGCGATCATCGCCTTCATCGTCGTCGGCTGCGCGGCCATGTTCGGCATGGTGCCGGGCAGCCAGGTCAGCGGCGTCAGCCACCTGTTCGATACCCAGGGCTTCATGCCCAATGGCCTTGGGGCAGTGCTGGCAGCCATGCTGACCACCATGTTCTCGTTCATGGGCACTGAAATCGTCACCATCGCGGCCGCCGAGTCGAAGGATCCAGGCAAGCAGATCAGCCGTGCGACCAACTCGGTGATCTGGCGCATCTGCCTGTTCTATCTGGTGTCGATCTTCCTGGTCGTGGCCATGGTGCCGTGGAACGATCCGACCCTGGCGGAAAAAGGCTCCTACCAGACCGTCCTGAGCCTGATCGGCGTGCCCAATGCCAAGCTGATCGTCGACATCGTCGTGCTGATCGCGGTGACCAGCTGCCTGAACTCGGCGCTGTACACCTCTTCGCGCATGCTGTTCTCCCTCAGCAAGCGTGGCGACGCACCCGCCGTGGCCCAGCGCACCACCAAGGCGGGCACCCCGCACTGGGCGGTCATGCTGTCGACCGCTGCGGCCTTCCTGTGCGTGTTCGCCAACTTCGTCGCCCCGGCCCAGGTGTTCGAGTTCCTGCTGGCCAGCTCCGGCGCCATTGCGCTACTGGTGTACCTGGTGATCGCCGTTTCCCAGCTGCGCATGCGTGCCCAGCGTGAAGCGCGCGGCGAGAAGATCTCGTTCAAGATGTGGCTGTTCCCGGGGCTGACCTGGGCGACCATCGCCTTCATCGTGGCTGTGCTGGTGGTGATGGCGCTGCGTGAAGATCACCGGATCGAGATCATCGCGACGGCCTTGCTGAGCATCGCCGTAGTGGCGGCTGGCCTCCTGCTGCACCGCAAACGCGGTGCTGCCGGGCAGGTGGCGCTGGATAACTGATCCGCACCGCGTAAATGAAAAGGCCGCGTCCAGTGAGGGACGCGGCCTTTTTCATGGGCGGCGAATCGCGATCCTGCTCAGGCGAAGCCTTGTTGGCGCCAGGCCTCGTATACCGTGACGGCCACGGTATTGGACAGGTTCAGGCTGCGGCACCCGGGGCGCATCGGCAGGCGCAGGCGTTGCTCGGCGGGCAGGCTGTCCAGCACCTCGGCGGGCAGGCCGCGGCTTTCAGGGCCGAACAGGAAGGCATCGCCTGGCTGGTAGGCCACTTCATGGAAGGGGTGCGAGGCCTTGGTAGTGAAGGCGAACAGGCGCGGTTGTCCCAGGCTTTGCAGGCATGCTTCGAGGCTCTCGTGGCGCTTGAGCGTGGCATACTCGTGATAATCCAGCCCCGCACGACGCAGGCGCTTGTCGTCCAGCTCGAAGCCGATCGGCTCGATCAGGTGCAGGTCGCAGCCGCTGTTGGCACAGAGGCGGATGATATTGCCGGTGTTCGGCGGAATTTCTGGTTGAAAGAGGATGACGTGAAACATGCACGGCTCCAGGCACGAAGATGACGAGCATTCTACCCTCGAACCGGACCCGCGTTCGAAGGCTTGGCCACGGGTGTTGCTGTCGATGGCGATCGTCGGCGTGATGGTAGGGCTGATGATCGGTCGCCTGACTGCCCCCGAAGATCGTGTGCTCGAGCGCGTTGAGGCGGTTCAGGACGGCCTTGACCTGTGGTTCAACGCAGAGCCCAGGCTGCATGGCGAGAACGTCGAAGGTACGGTGGCTGTGGTGTTCCAGGCCGAGGGCAAGGCCCAGCGTGGGCAGTTGAGCCTGCAGGGCAAGCCGGTGGGCTGGCGTTTGCAGCAGAGCGAGGAAGGGCTGGTGCTGACGGTGGTGGCCGCGCGTCCCCTGAGCGGTACGTGGGCCGCTGCAGAGGACGCTGGGCGCTGGCGGGTGCAGGTGAGGCTGCACGAATAAAAGAGGGGATGTCTCGGCCTGCCTGTACCAAGGTCCCCAAAACGGGCGATGTTGCGAATAAAAGAGGGAGTCCCGGCCTGCCTGTACCGAGGTCCCCGAAACGGGCGATGTTGCGAATAAAAGAGGGAGTCCCGGCCTGCCTGTACCGAGGTCCCCGAAACGGGCGGTGTTGCGAATAAAAGAGGGGATATCCCGGCCTGCCTGTACCGAGGCCCCCGAAACTGGAGATACAGTACCTATTGCAGGGGGCGTGCCAGTTTTGAAAGGCCCGGAAATACTGGGCTTTCAGGGCGGTTTTGCGGGGATTGGAGGGAATTTGTGCCTTGCCGAGGTGCGAGTGGCACAGGATCGGTGCATGAGGGGAGCGTGCGGCGGAGACTTGTAGAAGCTGCTTGCCTGCGAAGCAAGCACCGCGGTGCATGGCACGGGCTACGCCCGTGTTCGCGGGACAAGTCGGGGCGCCGAACCGCCGCCCCCACAGGGATTGGGCTGGTCTTTAGATTTTGAGCAAGACAGTTGCCCCTACAGGAGCTGGGCTTGCTTCTGGATCGGATGAGCGCAGCGCGACGCGTCAGTCGTCAGTGATCCTCACCCTCATCGTCATCCCCGCCATCGACCTTCATCCCCAGCTCCTTGATCTTGCGGGTCAGGGTGTTGCGCCCCCATCCCAGCAGCACTGCGGCATCGCGGCGGCGTCCGGCGGTGTGCTTGAGCGCGGTCTCGATCATGATCCGTTCGAAGCTCGGCACGGCGCTGTCGAGCAGGTTCGACTGCCCGCGCGCCAGGGCCTGGTCGGCCCACTGGCGCAGTGCCTGCTCCCAGTTGGTGACCGGTGCGGCATCGTGCGGCAGGTTGAGCAGCTCTGGCGGCAGGTCGCCGATCAGCACTTCGCGGCTCGAGGCCATCACCGTGATCCAGCGGCAGGTGTTCTCCAGCTGACGCACGTTGCCAGGCCATGGCAGGTTGCGCATGAACTCCTCGGTTTCCGGCTTCAGCAGCTTGGGCTCGACCGCCAGCTCCCGCGCCGCACGGCCCAGGAAGTGGCGGGCGAGGGCCGGGATGTCCTCGCGCCGGTCAGCCAGGCGCGGGATGTGGATGCGGATCACGTTGAGGCGGTGGAACAGGTCTTCACGGAACTTGCCGGCCTGTACCAGCGATTCCAGGTTCTGGTGCGTCGCGGCGATGATGCGCACGTCCACCTTCACCGGCACGTGGCCACCGACCCGATAGAACTCGCCATCGGCCAGCACGCGCAGCAGGCGGGTCTGGGTGTCGGCAGGCATGTCGCCGATCTCGTCGAGGAACAAGGTGCCGCCGTCAGCCTGTTCGAAGCGTCCGCGCCGCTGGTTGGCCGCGCCGGTGAAGGCGCCTTTCTCGTGGCCGAACAGCTCGGACTCCATCAGGTCCTTGGGGATCGCCGCCATGTTCAGCGCGATGAACGGCGAAGCCGCACGCGGGCTGTGGCGGTGCAGAGCGTGGGCGACCAGTTCCTTGCCGGTGCCGGACTCGCCGTTGATCAGCACGGTGATGTTGGAATGGCTCAGCCGGCCGATGGCGCGAAACACCTCCTGCATCGCCGGTGCCTCGCCGATGATCTCGGGCGTGCGGGCGAGTACGGGCGGCGCTTCGAGCGCCTGCTGTTCCTGGGCGTGCTGGTTGGCGCGCTTGACCAGCGACACCGCCTCATCGACGTCGAACGGCTTGGGCAGGTACTCGAAGGCACCCCCTTGGTAGGACGCCACCGCGCTGTCCAGATCGGAGTGGGCGGTCATGATGATCACCGGCAGGCGCGGGTGCTGTTCGCGAATCTGCGCGAGCAGGTCCAGGCCGCTGGCGCCAGGCATGCGGATGTCGGAGATGATCACGTCCGGCTGCTGCCGGGCCAGGCGGCCCATGACCCCGTCGGCACTGTCGAAGCTCTGGGTGGTCATGCCCTCTTGTTGCAGGGCTTTTTCCAGGACCCAGCGGATGGAGCGATCATCGTCGACGATCCACACGGTTTCACTACGGCTCATGGGGCTGTGGCTCCTTGTTCCAGGGGCAGGAAGATCGAGAAGGTGGTATGGCCGGCATGGCTTTCACACTCGATCAGGCCCTGATGCTGACTGATGATGTTCTGGGTAATGGCCAGCCCGAGCCCGGTACCGTCCGGGCGCCCGCTGACCATGGGATAGAAGAGGGTGTCCTGCAGTTCTGCGGGAATACCGGGGCCGTTATCGATGATCTCGACCCGTGCCACCAGCCTGTGGCGCACATGGCCGATGGTGAACTGGCGCACCGCGCGGGTGCGCAGGGTGATGCGGCCCAGGCGCAGCTCGTTCTGCCCGCTGATTGCCTGCATGGCGTTGCGCACGATATTGAGTACGGCCTGGATCATCTGCTCGCGGTCGATCAGCACGTCCGGCAGGCTCGGGTCGTAATCGCGCACCAGGGTGATGCCGCCCTGGCTTTCGGCCTCCACCAGGCTGCAGACACGCTCGAGCACTTCGTGCACGTTGGTCATCGACAGCGACGGCAGCTTGTTCGAACCAAGCATGCGGTCGACCAGGTTACGCAGGCGGTCGGCTTCTTCGATGATGACGTTGGTGTAGTCGCGCAGACCGTCTTCGGGCAACTCGCGGGCCAGCAACTGCGCTGCGCCACGGATGCCGCCGAGCGGGTTCTTGATCTCGTGGGCGAGGCCGCGCACCAGCATCTTGGTGGTTTCCTGCTTGCTCAGTTGCGCCTCTTCCTTGGTGATGCGCAGCAGGCGGTCGCGCGGGTGGACTTCGAGCAGCAGCAGGGTGTTGCCCTGGTGCAGGATCGGCGTCACGGCGTAGTCGACGGTGATGCTCTGGCCGGTCAACGAGGTCAGTTGGGCTTCGCGCTTGGTGAACGGGTGCGCCTGTTCCACGGCCTGGCGCAGGGAATTGAGCGCCTCGGTCGATTCGGTGAACAGCTCACTGATGAACTGGCCATGGCTGCGCTGGCCGCTGACGGCCAGGAGCATTTCCGCTGCCGGGTTCATGTACTCAAGGCGCAGGTCGCTGTTGAGCAGCAAGGTGGCAGTGGTCAGGTTGTCCAGGAGCAGACGGTGCTGTGCATCGCTGATGGTCATGGTGCGTGGTTGACCTCTTTTGGCGCTGTTCTGGCACATGGCGCCCCTGGCTCGACCAGGGGCGGGCACGCTGGTAATCCGCTGATAGCCTGAAAATGCAAGAAACAAACCAAGGCTCCGAAAAGAAGCGGAATTGCCCGATAAAGCGCTGGATATGCGCAAAATCGGCTCAGAAAAGCCTGGTTTACCGATTCTCCTGACCTAATTTGGGGTGCATTGCGGGGCGTTCAGCGGTTTTGTGCACCAATATAGAGCATAGAGCGTCAGGGGCGTTGGCACAGGTTGGCGGTCGCCCTGATCAGGAACAGGCGACGTGGGGCATCTGTAGTCCTCGATGCAATCGCTTCAGCCAGGGCTTCGCTGCAGCGCTGCGGACGTTGTTGGTCGAACTCGGCCAGTGCATCGAGCAACCGGTCCTGGAGCTGATCCAGTATGGGGCGGATCTCGCTGGCGAGGTCCTGGCGCGGAATATCAGGCGCTTGATGTTGCAGGTGCCACTGGTTGAGCAGGTGGTACTGCCTGAGCTTGTTGGCTTCTATCTGATCGGCAAAGAACTGTTCGGCACGGTCGGCGCTCAATCGATGGGCACTGGCTGCCTGGCCGACCTTGGCCAGTACCTGTTGCTCACGTGGGCTGTCTTGAACCGGTTGGTGGCGATCCCATTTATGCAGTGCGACAGCCTGGGCGATTTCCAGTCGCTGTTCGATGCTGTCGAGCAGGGGATCGAAGGGGGAGCGGGGCTCGTTGGCATTCACGCAAGCGGACAGCCCTGCGATGCAGGAGAAGGTGATAAATGAACGACGCATGGGAGTCTCCATGGGGTTGGAGCCTCTGAGTCTCGCAGCAATTTTACTAACCTTCTAGTAGGAAGGTTCTGTAAATTCTGGATGTGAAAACGCAAACGGCCTCCCGAAGGAGGCCGTTCTCTAGACGGTCACGGCGCAGGCGCCGCGCACATCAAACGCTGTAGTACAGGTCGTATTCCAGCGGGTGAACGAAGGTACGGACCTTGATCTCTTCTTCGGACTTCAGCTCGATGTAGGCGTCGATGAAGTCGTCGGAGAACACGCCGCCCTTGGTCAGGAACGCACGGCCCTTGTCCAGCTCTTCCAGGGCTTCTTTCAGGCTACCGCAAACCTGTGGGATCTCTTTGGCCTCTTCAGGCGGCAGGTCGTACAGGTTCTTGTCGGCGGCATCGCCTGGGTGGATCTTGTTCTGGATACCGTCCAGGCCGGCCATCAGCAGTGCAGCGAAGCACAGGTACGGGTTGGCAGCCGGGTCCGGGAAGCGCGCTTCGATGCGGCGGGCTTTCGGGCTGGAAACGTAAGGGATACGGATCGAGGCCGAGCGGTTGCGGGCCGAGTAGGCCAGCATGACTGGGGCTTCGAAGCCTGGTACCAGACGCTTGTAGGAGTTGGTAGCCGGGTTGGTGAAGCCGTTCAGGGCCTTACCGTGCTTGATGATACCGCCGATGAAGTACAGGGCGGTGTCGGACAGGCCGGCATAGCCTTCGCCGGAGAAGGTGTTCTTGCCGTCCTTGGAGATCGACATGTGAACGTGCATGCCCGAGCCGTTGTCGCCGTACAGTGGCTTCGGCATGAAGGTTGCGGTCTTGCCATAGGCGTCGGCAACGTTGTGCACGCAGTACTTCAGGGTCTGGACTTCGTCAGCCTTGGTGACCAGGGTGTTGAACTTCACACCGATCTCGTTCTGGCCGGCAGTCGCCACTTCGTGGTGGTGAACTTCGATGACCAGGCCCATTTCTTCCATGGCGTTGCACATGGCGGTACGGATTTCGTGGTCGTGGTCGCACGGCGGAACCGGGAAGTAGCCGCCTTTGACGGCAGGGCGGTGGCCCTTGTTGCCGCCTTCGACGTCCTGGTCGGTCATCCAGGAGCCTTGTTCGGAGTAGATCTTGAACATCGAGCCGGAGATGTCCGACTTGAACTTGACCTGGTCGAAGATGAAGAACTCAGGCTCTGGGCCGACGAACACGGTGTCGCCGATGCCGGTGGTCTTCAGGAACTCTTCGGCACGCTTGGCGATGGCGCGTGGGTCGCGGTCGTAGCCTTGCATGGTGGACGGCTCGATCACGTCGCAGACCAGGATCAGGGTCGGCTCTTCGGTGAACGGGTCGAGCACGGCGGACGAGTCGTCCGGCAGCAGGATCATGTCGGAAGCTTCGATGCCTTTCCAGCCCTCGATGGAGGAGCCGTCGAACATCTTGCCAGCTTCGAAGAAGTCTTCATCCAGCGCATCGCGAGCCGGCATGGTGACGTGGTGCTGTTTGCCTTTGGTGTCCGTGAAACGCAGATCAATCCACTTGACGTCATGATCTTTGATGAGTTGAACCGACTTCGACATGTTGTCCTCCGGATGGTCTAGGGTGCGCTTGGCCGCTGCCCTGGAAAAAGGGTGTCGCCGGGCGCGGATAGTCGGCCAAGCTTACCTGCATCACAAGGGAGCAAATTGCATGCCAGTGCCCGAAAATGGCGAGGGCGCCGTGAAAGTGGGCGTTTGCGGGTGTTTGGCGAGGGAGGGGAGTGGGGTTGTGCACTCATAAAAGGCATTTCATCGCGTCAATGCGTCATTTTGGTGCGCTTATTTGGATGTGATGCGTTTTTTGAGGGCCTCTTCGCGGGCAAGCCGGCTCCCACGGGTTACCGGTTGGCGCAGATCCTGTGGGAGCGGGTTTACCCGCGAAAGGGCCTTTGCAGGCTCCATCAATCCCGCCTGGAAAGCCCTCGAACAAACCTCTGATCAAAAGTTGCTCAAACCTCGAGCCATTTCCGCTATAATTCGCGCCCCTCATTTTCGGCAGGCCCCGGGCGCGCTGTTAACCCAATGAAACTTATCGTCAAAGTCTTCCCAGAGATCACCATCAAGAGCCGGCCGGTGCGCAAGCGCTTCATCCGCCAGCTCGGCAAGAACATCCGCAACGTGCTCAAGGATCTGGATCCGGAGCTCGTGGTCGATGGTGTCTGGGATAATCTCGAGGTGGTCACCCGCATCGAAGACGAGAAAGTCCAGCGCGAGATGATCGAACGCCTGACCTGCACCCCAGGGATCACCCACTTCCTGCAGGTGCAGGAGTATCCGCTGGGCGACTTCGACGACATCGTCGACAAATGCAGGCAGCACTTCGGTCACCTGCTGGCCGGCAAGCGCTTCGCCGTACGCTGCAAGCGCGGCGGCCACCACGACTTCACCTCGATGGACGTCGACCGCTACGTCGGCAGCCAGCTGCGCCAGCAGTGCGGCGCCGCCGGCATCGACCTGAAGACCCCCGAAGTGATGGTGCGCATCGAAATCCGCGACCAGCGCCTGTACGTCATCCACAACCAGCACAACGGCATCGGCGGCTACCCGCTGGGTGCGCTGGAGCAGACGCTGGTGCTGATGTCCGGTGGCTTCGACTCCACCGTGGCGGCCTACCAGATGATGCGCCGCGGCCTGATGACCCACTTCTGCTTCTTCAACCTCGGTGGCCGTGCCCACGAGCTGGGCGTGATGGAAGTTGCGCACTACCTGTGGAAGAAATACGGCAGCAGCCAGCGCGTGCTGTTCATCAGCGTGCCGTTCGAGGAAGTGGTCGGCGAGATTCTCGGCAAGGTCGACAACAGCTATATGGGCGTGACGCTCAAGCGCATGATGCTGCGTGCCGCGGCGCGCATGGCCGATCGCCTGGAAATCGACGCCTTGGTCACCGGCGAGGCGATCTCGCAGGTTTCCAGCCAGACCCTGCCCAACCTTGCGATCATCGACTCGGCCACCGACAAGCTGGTGCTGCGTCCGCTGCTGGCCAGCCACAAGCAGGACATCATCGATACCGCCTACCAGATCGGCACCGCCGATTTCGCCAAGCACATGCCCGAATACTGCGGTGTGATCTCGGTGAACCCGACCACCCATGCCAAGCGCCACCGCATGGAGCATGAAGAGAAGCAGTTCGACATGGCGGTGCTCGAGCGCGCCCTGGAACGCGCCAAGCTGATCTCCATCGACCACGTGATCGACGAGTTGGGCAAGGATATCGATATCGAGGAAGTGGCCGAGGCGCTGCCAGGTCAGATCGTCATCGACATCCGTCACCCTGACGCCCAGGAAGACGCGCCGCTGCAGATCGACGGCGTCGAGGTCCAGGCGCTGCCGTTCTACGCGATCAACAGCAAGTTCAAGCAGCTCGATGCCAACCGGCAGTACCTGCTTTATTGCGACAAGGGTGTGATGAGCCGTCTGCACGCACACCACCTGCTCAGTGAGGGACATGCCAATGTGCGTGTTTATCGTCCGGCATAAGACGCCAGGGCTGTATGGCGGCAGCATCCGCCATCGCCCTCCCGACCTGCGGGCCCGCTGAGCCTTTTACCTTCATATTGGCCGCCTAGACTGGCGGCAAACCGAATCCTCTGCACGAGATACAGTTGTGATCGAAAATCTGCGTAACATCGCCATCATCGCCCACGTTGACCATGGTAAAACCACCCTGGTCGACAAACTCCTGCGCCAGTCCGGCACCCTGGAGCGTAACGAGCTCAACGACGAGCGCGTCATGGACTCCAACGACCAGGAAAAAGAGCGCGGCATTACCATTCTGGCGAAGAACACCGCCATCAACTGGAACGGCTACCACATCAACATCGTCGACACCCCCGGCCACGCCGACTTCGGTGGCGAGGTTGAGCGTGTAATGTCGATGGTCGACTCGGTGCTGCTGCTGGTCGACGCCCAGGACGGCCCGATGCCGCAAACCCGCTTCGTAACCAAGAAAGCCTTCGAAGCCGGCCTCAAGCCAATCGTCGTGATCAACAAGGTCGACCGTCCGGGCGCGCGTCCTGACTGGGTTCTGGACCAGATCTTCGACCTGTTCGACAACCTCGGTGCCACCGACGAACAGCTGGATTTCAAAGTCGTCTACGCTTCGGCCCTGAACGGCATCGCCGGTCTGGACCACACCGAAATGGGTGAGGACATGACCGCGCTGTACCAGTCGATCGTCGACAACGTACCTGCGCCGAACGTTGACCGTGAAGGTCCGTTCCAGATGCAGATCTCCGCTCTGGACTACAACAGCTTCCTCGGTGTTATCGGCGTTGGCCGTATCGCCCGTGGTCGCGTCAAGCCGAACACTCCGGTTGTCGCCATCGACACCGACGGCAAGAAGCGCAACGGCCGTATCCTCAAGCTGATGGGCCACCACGGCCTGCACCGCGTCGACGTCGAAGAAGCCCAGGCTGGCGACATCGTCTGCATCAGCGGTTTCGACGAGCTGTTCATCTCCGACACCCTGTGCGCCCCGGACGCGGTAGAGGCGATGAAGCCGCTGACCGTCGACGAGCCAACCGTTTCGATGACCTTCCAGGTCAACGACTCGCCGTTCTGCGGTAAAGAAGGCAAGTTCGTCACCAGCCGCAACATCAAGGACCGTCTGGACAAGGAGCTGCTGTACAACGTAGCCCTGCGCGTTCAGGAAACCGACTCCCCTGACAAGTTCAAGGTATCGGGCCGTGGTGAGCTGCACCTGTCGGTTCTGATCGAAACCATGCGCCGCGAAGGCTTCGAGATGGCTGTAGGCCGTCCTGAAGTGATCATCCGTGAAGTGGACGGCGTGAAGCAGGAACCGTTCGAGAACGTCACCATCGACATCCCTGAAGAATCCCAGGGCAAGGTCATGGAAGAGATGGGCCTGCGTAAGGGCGACCTGACCAACATGGTCCCGGATGGCAAGGGCCGTGTGCGCCTGGAATACAACATTCCGGCCCGTGGTCTGATCGGTTTCCGTAACCAGTTCCTGACCCTGACCAACGGTGCAGGCATCCTGACCTCGATCTTCGATCGCTACGACACCATGAAGTCGGGCCAGATGTCCGGTCGTCTGAACGGTGTTCTGGTTTCGGTCGAGACCGGCAAGGCCCTGACCTACTCGCTGGAAACCCTGCAGGCGCGCGGCAAGCTGTTCGTCGAGCACGGCCAGGAGATCTACAACGGTCAGATCATCGGTCTGAACAGCCGCGACAACGACCTGGGCGTGAACCCGACCAAAGGCAAGAAGCTCGACAACATGCGCGCTTCGGGCAAAGACGAAGTCATCGCCCTGGTTCCGCCGGTTCGCCACACCCTCGAGCAGGCCCTGGAATTCATCCAGGACGACGAGCTGTGCGAAGTGACGCCGAAGTCGATCCGTCTGCGCAAGAAGATCCTGGACGAAGGCGAGCGTACCCGCGCTGCCAAGAAAGCCAAGAACTGAGTTAGCTCAGGCTGAATGAAAACGCCCCCGGTCGAAAGGCCGGGGGCGTTTTTTTTGCCTGCAGGACTTGCCCGCGAAGAGGCCCGTACCGGCGCTACAGGCCTATCGCCCAACCACCTTGGGCTTGTACGCGCAATACCCCGGTCGCGGTCCGACCTTGGGGTGGTTGCGACAGGTGTCCGGGCGCTTGTCATAAATGGTGCACAGCCGGCTCTTGCGGTCCAGATACATGCAATCGTCGTTGCTCATCCGGGTCAGGGTGAAGATGCCCGACTTCTGGTTGAAGCGTTCGATGATGCCTTCTTTCTGCAGGCGTTTGGCAACGTTCTTCGGCGGCTCGTCCTTCTCGAACTCGTCCACCACGCCGATGCGGATCAGATCCTTGATCTTCACCTCCACGGGCAGGGTGCAGCAGGTCGAATGGCAGCCATGGCACATGCTGCTGGTGTAGCGCTGCCAGGTTTCCAGGCGGTCGACTTCGGCGGCGGCGATCAGGGTCGGTTTCATTTTAATAGTGGGCGGATCACGGTCTTGGGGCGCGCGATCATACCGGAGTTGTTCAATTTGTGAACAACCTTTTGCCGGAATCGCCAAGGCGGCATGAAAACTGCGAACCGAGCCTGTCACTCCCTGTCGAAGGGTCTAGTCTCTTCAATCTCCCTCCGTATTCGTCAACTTGCCCGAGGATGCCGCATGTCCCAGGAACCCAAAGCTCGTGACGCCGAGGTGGCCGCGTTTCGCGCCGCTGTACTGGACAAACTGACCTACGCGGTCGGCAAAGACCCGGAACATGCCTTCGACCATGACTGGTTCGAAGCCATCGCCCTGGCCGCCCGCGATCACATGGTCGACCACTGGATGGACCACACCCGCCAGGCCTACCGGCGCAGCCAGAAGCGGGTCTACTACCTCTCCCTGGAGTTCCTCATCGGCCGGCTGCTGTACGACAGCCTGAGCAACCTGGGCTATCTGGAAATCGCCCGTGAAGCGCTCGAGGGGCTGGACGTGGACCTTGAGCGCATCCGCCTGCTCGAGCCCGATGCAGCGCTGGGTAATGGTGGCCTGGGACGGCTTGCGGCGTGCTTCATGGAAAGCATGTCGACCCTCGGCATCGCCGCCCATGGCTACGGTATCCGCTACGAGCACGGGCTGTTCCGCCAGGCCATCGTCGATGGCTGGCAGCAGGAGCAGACCGAGAACTGGCTGGACTTCGGCAATCCTTGGGAATTCGAGCGCGCCGAGGTGATCTACCCGATCAGTTTTGGCGGCAGTGTCGAAACGCTGCACGATGCCCATGGTGCTGCGCGGCAGGTCTGGACGCCGGGCGAAACCGTTCGTGCAGTGGCCTACGATACGCCGGTGGTCGGCTGGCGCGGCTCCAGCGTCAATACCTTGCGCCTGTGGCGTGCCCGGGCGCTCGAAGAGTTGCACCTGGAGCGCTTCAATGCCGGCGATCACCTGGGGGCGGTGGCCGAAGTGGCGCGGGCCGAAAGCATCTCGCGGGTGCTTTATCCGGCGGACAGCACCGAAGCGGGGCAGGAATTGCGCCTGCGCCAGGAGTACTTCTTCGTCTCCGCGTCGCTGCAGGATCTGCTGCGACGTCACCTGAACATGCACGATGACCTGCTCAACCTGCCGGACTCGGCGGCGATCCAGCTCAACGACACCCACCCCTCGATCGCCGTCGCCGAGCTGATGCGCCTGCTGGTCGACCAGCACGGGATTCCCTGGGAAAAGGCCTGGGAGCTGACGGTCGGCACCCTGGCCTACACCAACCACACCCTGCTGCCCGAGGCCCTGGAAACCTGGCCTGTGGCGCTGATGGAGCGCATGCTGCCGCGGCACATGCAGATCATCTACCTGATCAACGCATACCACATCGACGCGCTGCGGGCCAAAGGCTTGCACGACTTCGACGTGCTGCGCGCGGTGTCGCTGATCGAGGAGGACAACGGCCGCCGTGTGCGCATGGGCAACCTGGCGTTTCTCGGTTCGCACAGCGTCAACGGCGTGTCGGCGCTGCATAGCAAGTTGATGAAGAGCACGGTGTTCGCCGAGTTGCACAAGCTGTATCCGCAACGGATCAACAACAAGACCAACGGCATCACCTTCCGCCGCTGGCTGTACCAGGCCAATCCGCAGTTGACCGCCATGCTGGTCGACGCCCTGGGCGCCGAGGTGCTGGACGATCCGGAGGGCAAGCTCAAGGCGCTGGCGCCTCATGCCGAGAAAGCCACCTTCCGCAAGCAGTTCGCAGCCCAGCGCCTGCACAGCAAGCGCGCACTGGCGAGCATCATCCAGGACCGGATTGGCGTGACGGTCAACCCCGAAGCGTTGTTCGACGTGCAGGTCAAGCGTATCCACGAGTACAAGCGCCAGTTGCTCAACCTGTTGCATACCGTCGCGCTGTACCAGGCCATCCGCAATGACCCAGGCACTGCGTGGGCGCCGCGGGTGAAGATTTTTGCCGGCAAGGCGGCGGCCAGCTATCACCAGGCCAAGCTGATCATCAAGCTGACCAACGACATCGCCCGGGTGGTCAACAACGACCCCACCGTGCGCGGGCTGCTCAAGGTGGTGTTCCTGCCCAACTACAACGTCAGCCTGGCCGAGAGCATCATCCCGGCGGCCGACCTTTCCGAGCAGATCTCCACTGCCGGGTACGAAGCGTCCGGTACCAGCAACATGAAGTTCGCCCTCAACGGCGCGCTGACCATCGGCACCCTCGACGGCGCCAACGTCGAGATGTGCGAGCAGGTCGGCGCGGAAAACATGTTCATCTTCGGCCTGACCGCCCAGCAGGTCGAGGCCCGCAAGCGCGCGGGCGATTTCGGTGCGGCGGCTGCCGTGGCAGCGTCGGGGCGCCTTGGCGATGTCCTGCAGGCGATCCGCAGCGGGGTGTTCTCGCCGGATGATCCAGGGCGCTATGCCGGACTGATCGACGGCCTGGTGGCCTACGATCGCTTCCTGCTGTGTGCCGATTTCGATGCGTACTGGGATGCCCAAATGCGGGTCGAGGAACTGTGGCATACGCCGCAGGAGTGGTGGCGCATGGCGGTGCTCAATACCGCGCGGATGGGCTGGTTCTCCTCGGACCGGACCATTCGCGAATATGCCACTGAGATATGGAAGGCATTGGACTAGCAGAGTGTCAGTTCCGACCCGATCGCGGAGCCAGCCCGCTCCTGCAAAGGACGGCGCTGGCCCTGTAGGAGCGGGCTTGCCCCGCGATGGGGCCGCCGCCGACCAACTGCCTGAACTCATCGCCCGAACCACCGTCTGATCCGCCAGGCGAGTCTCTTCGCTCGCTAGGCTGCCACTCTCCCTGTAAACTGCGGGGGTTTTTCTACCCCTTTCCACTTCGGAGCCATACATGTCCCGCGTTACCCTGAGTCGCTATCTGATTGAGCAGACCCGCAGCAACAACACTCCTGCCGATCTGCGCTTCCTGATCGAAGTGGTGGCGCGCGCATGCAAGGAAATCAGCCACCACGTGTCCAAGGGCGCCCTGGGCGGCGTGCTGGGCAGCATGGGCACCGAAAACGTGCAAGGCGAAGTGCAGAAGAAGCTCGACGTCATTTCCAACGACATCCTGCTCGAGGCCAACGAGTGGGGCGGCCACCTGGCCGGCATGGCGTCCGAAGAAATGGACAACGCCTACCAGATCCCGGGCAAATATCCCAAAGGCGCTTACCTGCTGGTCTTCGACCCGCTGGACGGCTCGTCGAACATCGACGTCAACGTCTCGGTCGGTACCATCTTCTCCGTGCTGCGTTGCCCGAACGAGTACCTGAGCCAGAACGAAACCCTCAACGAAAACGCCTTCCTGCAACCAGGCACCCAGCAGGTCGCCGCCGGTTATGCGATCTACGGCCCGCAGACCATGCTGATCCTCACCCTGGGCAATGGCGTCAAGGGCTTCACCCTGGACCGCGAACTGGGCAGCTTCGTCCTGACCCACGAAAACATCCGCGTTCCGGAAACCACCGCCGAGTTCGCCATCAACATGTCCAACCAGCGCCACTGGGAAGCCCCAGTGCAGCGTTACGTGGGCGAGCTGCTGGCCGGTGAGACCGGGCCGCTGAAAAAGAACTACAACATGCGCTGGATCGCCTCGATGGTGGCCGACGTGCACCGCATCCTGACCCGTGGCGGCCTGTTCATGTACCCGCGCGACGCTCGCGAGCCGAGCAAGCCGGGCAAGCTGCGCCTGATGTACGAAGCCAACCCGATGTCGTTCATCATCGAGCAGGCCGGCGGCGCATCGACCAACGGTTACGAGCGCATCCTCGACATCAAGCCTGAGAGCCTGCACCAGCGCGTGTCGGTGATCCTGGGCTCGAAGGAAGAGGTCGAGCGCGTCACCGCCTATCACAAGGAGTAAGTCATGCTCGCACCTTGGCAGCCGTTGCTGGAATGGTGGTTCGGTTGGGGCACCAGTGCCCAGGCCGTGGCTGACGAGAAAAACACCCGCTGGTTCGGCAAGCATGACGATGCCGAGGCCCAGGCACTGTTCGGCGATCTGGTCGAGCAGGCCCTGGCGGGTGGGCTCGATGAGTGGCAGCAGAGCCCGCAGGGCTGGTTGGGGTTGTTGATCCTGCTCGACCAGTTGCCGCGCATGATCTACCGCGACACACCGCGCGCCTTCGACGGCGACCGGCGCGCGCAGGTGGTGGCCATGCAGGGTTTGCAGAAGGGCTGGGACTATCAGTTGCTGCCGATCCAGCGCGTGTTCGTGCTGCTGGTGCTGGAGCACGCCGAGGTGCTGGATTGGCAGAACCTGTGCGTGGAGCGCTACCAGGTCTTGCTGGACGAGCAACCCGAGGCCAATCGCCGGCTGTTCGAAGGCTTTCTGGACTATGCCGAGCAGCACCAGCGGGTGATCGCGCGGTTTGGGCGTTTTCCGCATCGCAACCTGATGCTGGGGCGGCCGAGTACCAGTGAAGAGATGGACTTCCTGCTGGAGCCGGGTTCCCGGTTCTGAATCAGCGGCGCCTTCTTCGCGGGGTTATCCGCGAAGAAGGCGCCGCCGAACCTTATATCCTGAAACTCCCCACCAACTGCTTCAACCGATCGACCTGATGCTCCAGGTCGTTGCAGGCACGCAAGGTGCTCTGCAGGTTCTGCACTCCTTGCTGGTTCAGCGTATTGATCTCGGTGATGTCGACATTGATCGACTCGACCACTGACGTCTGCTCTTCGGTCGCCGTGGCCACCGACTGGTTCATGCCGTCGATCTCGCCGATGCGCTGGGTCACGCTGCCCAGGCGGTCGCCTGCGCGGTTGGCGATCTCGACGCTGTGATCACTGTGCTGCTGGCTCTGGTTCATGGTGCTCACCGCCACTTGCGCGCCGGCCTGCAATTCCTCGATCAGCCCCTGTACCTGCTGCGCCGACTCCTGGGTGCGGTGCGCCAGATTGCGCACTTCATCGGCCACCACGGCAAAACCACGCCCTGCCTCGCCGGCCCGCGCTGCTTCGATGGCGGCGTTGAGCGCCAGCAGGTTGGTCTGCTGGGAGATACCGCTGATCACGTCGAGAATCTGGCCGATGTTCGCGGTATGGGCGTTGAGCGTCTCGATATTGCCGCACGAATCGCTGATTCGCGCCGACAGCTTGTTCATCACATCGATGGTCTGGCCAACCACCTGCTGGCCTTCCGCGGCCAGGTCGCGGGCGTCGCTGGAGTGCTGCGAGGCGAGGGCGGCGTTCTGGGCGATCTCCTGGGCTGCGGCGCCCAGCTGGTTGATCGCCGCCGCCACGCTGCTGGTGCGGCTGGACTGTTGGTCGGCGTTGTCGATGGAGGCGTTGGATGCACTCACCACCTGCTTGGCCACGGCGTTGACCTGGCCAGTGGCCGAAGCCACTTCGCGGATCGACTCGTGGATACGCTCGACGAAGCGGTTGAACGACTGCCCCAGGCTGCCGAATTCGTCCTGGCCGTGGATGGTCAGGCGCCGGGTCAGGTCGCCTTCGCCCTCGGCGATATCGCGCATGGCTCGGCCCATCACGTGCAGCGGCTCCATCAGCACACGAATCAGCAGGCCCAGCAGGGCGATGATCACCACCACGGCAATCAGCGTGGCCACCACCGCCGAGGTGCGCAGTTCGCCGAGCATGGCGAAGGCAGCATCCTGGTCCAGGACCAGTGCGACGTACCAGTCCGCCGGCACGCCATCGACGTGGGTGAAGCTGATGAACTGGCTGCGACCGTCTGCCTCGACTTCGGCCAGCCCCTTGCCGATGCGCGGGGTGTTATTGGGGTAGACGTCTGCCAGGCTCTTGAGTGCCAGCTCGGCCTTGGGATGGATGAGGATCTTGCCTTCGCCGTTGACGATGAAGGCGTGGCCGTTGCCGCCGAAGTCCAGGGCATTGACCAGGTTGCTGATGGTCTGCAGGTCGGTGTCGACGCCGCTGACGCCGATCAGTTGGCCGGCCTGCTGCACGGGCGTGGCGAGGGTGATCACCAGTTTGCCGGCCGACGCCGAGATGTAGGGTTCGGTAATGATGGTCTGGTTGGCGGCGCTGGCGGCCTTGTACCAGCCGCGGGCGCGCGGGTCGTAGTCGGGGGCGCGATTGCCTGCCGGCACCGATTGCATACGGCCGTCCTTGCCGCCGAAGTAGGTGAGCTGGAAGTTGCTGGCGTAGACCGGCAGCGCCAGGCTGCGGTCAAGGCTGGCCTTTTCCGGGCCGTCCACGGCGACCTGCTGGCCCAACGACTGTAGCAACTGGATGCGGCTGTCGAGCCAGGTGCGGATATTGCCCGCGGTGAGGTTGCCCAGTTCCTGCAGGTTGGTTTCGGTATCACTGCGCAGCGACTGGCGCTGGCGATAGTCGTTGAACAGCACGAAGCAGGCGAAGGCGACGGCCACCACGAGTGCGGCGGCCACCAGGATCTTGTGGCTGAACTTGAGATTTTTTGTCATGTGCAAGGTCTGCGCAGGCATTTCGGGAGGAGGGTGCGGCAAAGGGCCACATCGCTGAATGCTATGTCGCCCGTGATGAATTAGCCATGAGAGATTTGTGACGGGACCCGACCAACGGCATGGTACGAAAGCAGGGGTAGCAGGGAACCGGGGAGGCATTTTCGCTTCTAAGGTCTCTGCAGGCCGTCTCGCCTGTTGCATCCATCTCCAGGAGAGCCCTTCATGTCGTTGCGTTCCCTCGCCCTGTTGTCCTTGTTGGTCGTCCTGACCGCCTGCAGCAAGATCAACCAGGAAAACTATTCCAAGCTCAAGGCCGGCATGAGCAAGGCCGAGGTCGAGCAACTGCTCGGGTCGCCGAAGGAGTGCTCGGGCGCACTCGGCATGAGCAGCTGTACCTGGGGGGACGAGAAGAGCTTCATCAGTGTTCAGTACGCCGCTGACAAGGTGTTGATGTACTCAGGGCAGGGCCTCAAATGAGGGCCGCGCATCTGCTGCTGGCGCTGGGTCTGGCGTTGGCGTTGGGCGGGTGTGCCAGCTCGTCGGTGGATTCGTTGGCGCCCAAGACGGCCGGCAACGTCGACCTCAAGCGCTACCAGGGCAAGTGGTTCGAGCTGGCCCGCCTGCCGATGCGCTTCCAGGAAGGCTGCGCGCAGTCCGAAGCCCATTACAACCTCAAGCCCGATGGCAGCCTGGGTGTGCTCAATCGTTGCCGTACCGAAGGTGATGAATGGTTGCGCGCTGAAGGTCGTGCGGGCATCGAGGCGCCGGGGCACACCGACAAGTTGTGGGTGGAGTTCGACAACTGGTTCACGCGCCTGGTACCGGGGCTGACCAAGGCGGACTACTGGATCCTGTACGTGGACGATCACTACCGCACTGCGATTGTCGGCAGCCCGAATCGCAAGTACCTGTGGATCCTGTCGCGAACTCCGAGCCTGCCGGCGTGGGAGCGCGAGAACCTGCTGTCGAAGGCTCGCCAGCAGGGGTATGACACCAGTCGGCTGATCTGGCGG
This sequence comes from Pseudomonas sp. S44, assembly GCF_016624805.1. Lineage (NCBI taxonomy): Bacteria > Pseudomonadati > Pseudomonadota > Gammaproteobacteria > Pseudomonadales > Pseudomonadaceae > Pseudomonas > Pseudomonas sp. S44. The sequence goes on along the minus strand of NZ_JACVTY010000003.1, from coordinate 156,972 downwards.
GTGTCGGACAGGGCGATCGTTGCCCGGCATTGAGTCTCCCGGGCTCCAGGTCAGGCCTGGCGCGATCCGCAGCTGATCACGCCGGCTTTCAGCCCAGCAGCGTGCGCAGTACCGCGGCGAATGCCTGCCCGCTTTGCTCTTCCAGCGCATGTCGCCCCTGGCGTACCACCCACCGGCCGTTAACCATCACATCACGTACCTGACGGTCGCCGCCAGCGAACAGCCAGCGGTTGAGGATGCCGTCGCCGGTCGAGGTCGCCAGGTACGGATCCTGGCCATCGAGCACCAGCCAGTCGGCACGCTTGCCCACCGCCAGCTCGCCAATGCCTTGCCCCAGGGCCTGCGCGCCGCCTGCCAGCGCCGCGTCGTAGAGTGTGCGGCCGACCATCGGCTGGTCGCTGCGGTACAGCCGGTTGCGTCGCTGATCGCGCAGGCGTTGGCCGTACTCCAGCCAGCGCAGCTCTTCGACCACGCTCAGCGAAACATGGCTGTCCGAGCCGATGCCCATGCGCCCGCCCTGGGCCAGGAAGTCGACGGCCGGGAAGATGCCATCGCCCAGGTTGGCCTCGGTGGTCAGGCACAGCCCTGCCACCGCGCCGCTGCGGGCCATGGCGCTGACTTCGTCGGCCTCGACGTGGGTTGCATGCACCAGGCACCAGCGCGCATCCACCTCGACGTGCTCGTACAGCCATTGCACCGGGCGACGGCCGCTCCAGCCCAGGCAGTCGTTGACTTCCTTCTGCTGCTCGGCAATGTGGATGTGCACCGGGCACGTCTTGTCGCTGGCGCCCAGCACTTCGGCGATCTGGTGTGGCGTTACCGCGCGCAGCGAGTGGAAACACAGGCCCAGGTGCTGCGCGGGTTGCGCGGCCAGCAGCGGCTTGAGCTGCTCCTGCAGGCGCAGGTACTGCTCGGTGGAGTTGATGAAGCGGCGCTGGCCCTCGTTCGGCGCCTGGCCGCCGAAGCCGGAATGGGAGTACAGCACCGGCAGCAGCGTCAGGCCGATGCCGCTGGCGCTCGCTGCCGCGCTGATCTGGCGCGACAGCTCGGTGGGGTCTGCGTAGGGCGTGCCGGCATTGTCGTGGTGAACGTAGTGGAATTCGGCCACCGAGGTGTAGCCGGCCTTGAGCATCTCGATGTACAGCTGGCGGGCGATGACCTGCAATTGCTCGGGAGTGATCAGGCCGACCAGGCGGTACATCAGGTCGCGCCAGGTCCAGAAACTGTCGTTGGGGTTGCCGACCACCTCCGCCAGGCCTGCCATGGCGCGCTGGAAGGCGTGGGAGTGCAGGTTGGGCATGCCCGGCAGCAGCGGGCCGGCCAAGCGTTCGGCGCCTTCGGCGCTGGCGTTCACGTCTATTTTTTCGAGGCGTCCGGCGGTGGACACCTCAAGGCGGACATTGCTGGCCCAGCCTGAAGGGAGCAGGGCGCGTTCGGCGAAGTAGGCGGACATCACTCGGTCATCCTGTATCGTTATTTGTATATACATATACAGACGTTTGCCTGCCGGGTAAACTGCGGCAAGCTACCGTCAATCAAATTGCACAAGGATGCATAGCCGTGCCGACACCTTCCGTCTCCGCGCTGGTGGCCCAGATGGGCGAAGGGCCGGCGCCGCTGTATGCGCGGGTCAAGCAGATGATCGTCCAGCAGATCGAAAACGGCAGCTGGCCGCCTCATCATCGCGTCCCGTCGGAGAGCGAGCTGGTCAGCCAGCTGGGCTTCAGCCGCATGACCATCAACCGCGCCCTGCGCGAGCTGACCGCCGAGGGCCTGCTGGTCCGCATGCAGGGCGTCGGGACCTTCGTCGCCGAACCCAAGACGCGCTCGGCGCTGTTCGAAGTCAACAACATTGCCGACGAGATCGCCAGCCGCGGGCATCAGCACCGCTGCCAGGTGATCATCCTCGCCGAGGAGGCCGCAGGTTCCGAGCGCGCCATGGCCCTGGACATGCGCGAGGGGCAGCGGGTGTTCCATTCGCTGATCGTGCACTACGAAAACGATGTGCCGGTGCAGATCGAGGATCGCTATGTGAACGCGGCGATCGCCCCGGATTACCTGCGCCAGGATTTCACCCGGCAGACGCCTTATGCGTACTTGTCCCAGGTCGCGCCGCTGACCGAAGGCGAGCACGTGGTCGAAGCGATCCTGGCTGACCCAGACGAATGCAAGCTGTTGCAGATCGAGCGTGGCGAGCCCTGCCTGCTCATCCGTCGGCGTACCTGGTCGGGCCGCCAGCCGGTTACCGCCGCGCGCTTGATTCACCCCGGTTCCCGTCATCGCCTGGAAGGACGTTTCAGCAAATGAGCCAGCTGCAGTTGTTGCGTGCCCACGATTATCCGCGCATGCCCTGGAAGAACGGTGGTGGGTCCACCGAAGAGATCACCCGCGATGCGGGCGTTGGCCTGGACGGGTTCGGCTGGCGCCTGTCGATCGCCGATATCGAGGCTTCCGGCGGCTTTTCCAGTTTCACCGGTTACCAGCGGATCATCACCGTGCTGCAGGGCGATGGCATGCGCTTGTCGGTGGACGGTCACGAAAGCCGGCCGCTGCTGCCGTTCGATGCCTTTGCGTTCAGCGGCGAGAGCCAGGTCGCCTGCACGCTGCAGGGTGGCCCGATCCGCGACTTCAACCTGATCTATGCGCCGAACCGCTACCGCGCGCGGTTGCAGTGGTTCATGGGGGGGACTCGCCTGTTCAGTTCGGCCGAGACCGTGCTGGTGTTCAGTGCCGAGGCGGACCTGCGCGTCGGGATCCAGGGGCAGGCGTCGGTGCTTGGGTTGTATGACTGCCTGCAACTCAGTGGTAACGCGGGTTTGCTGGAGGTCGAGGTATCGGGGCGCTGCTGCGTTATCGAGTTGAGCCCTCAACTGTTGTAAGTCTTCAGGGCCCTATCGCGGGACGAGCCCGCTCCTACAGGTTCAGCGCCGGTCTGGCTGGCGCATCGAACCTGTAGTAGCGGGCTCGTCCCGCGATAGGGCCCTCAAAAACCCTGCAAAACAGTTACCCGGTAACGCCCGCAAACAGCGCGCCCTGTTACCGAATGCCCCAAAGTGGCGCAAAGCCATTGCTGTCTGAATTCCCCGGCAAATCCTTCCCGCGATTTTTCTTCACGTCCCAAGGCCTTGAACCACGAGGCCTTCAGCCCATCGCCCGAGCCTCTCGAACCACCCGTTTCGATGACTCGGCAATTCAATTGCATATGCTTGTATGTACAAGTAAAGATAAGTGCGCGATAGTGGATAGGCCGTCCCATCCGCACGGTACCGAACAGCCCCGGCCCGCCGATCTCGTCGGGTTTGAATAGATCGCTCAAGGAGCACCTTTCGTGACTGACAAAAAGCCCACCACTTTCCGTGACGTCGAGATCCGCGCCCCACGTGGCACCCAGCTGAACGCCAAGAGCTGGCTGACCGAGGCCCCGCTGCGCATGCTGATGAACAACCTTGATCCGGAAGTGGCCGAAAACCCCAAGGAGCTGGTGGTGTACGGCGGCATCGGCCGTGCTGCGCGCAACTGGGAGTGCTACGACAAGATCGTCTCCACCCTCAAGGAGTTGAACGACGATGAAACCTTGCTGGTGCAGTCGGGCAAGCCGGTTGGGGTGTTCAAGACCCACAGCAACGCCCCGCGCGTGCTGATCGCCAACTCCAACCTGGTGCCGCACTGGGCCAACTGGGAGCACTTCAACGAACTGGATGCCAAGGGCCTGGCCATGTACGGCCAGATGACCGCCGGCAGCTGGATCTACATCGGTAGCCAGGGCATCGTCCAGGGCACCTACGAAACCTTCGTCGAAGCCGGTCGCCAGCACTACGGCGGCAGCCTCAAGGGCCGCTGGGTTCTGACCGCAGGCCTCGGCGGCATGGGCGGCGCCCAGCCTCTGGCCGCGACCCTGGCTGGCGCCTGCTCGCTGAACATCGAATGCCAGCAGGTCAGCATCGACTTCCGCCTGCGCACCCGTTATGTCGACGAGCAGGCCACCGACCTCGATGACGCCCTGGCGCGCATCGCCAAGTACACCGCCGAAGGCAAGGCGGTTTCCATCGCCCTGCATGGCAACGCCGCTGAAATCCTCCCGGAACTGGTCAAGCGTGGCGTGCGTCCGGACATGGTCACCGACCAGACCAGCGCCCACGACCCGCTCAATGGCTACCTGCCGATCGGCTGGACCTGGGAGCAGTACCGCGACCGCGCCAAGACCGACCCGGCTGGCGTGGTCAAGGCCGCCAAGCAATCGATGGCGGTGCACGTGCAAGCCATGCTCGACTTCCAGAAAGCCGGCGTGCCGACCTTCGACTACGGCAACAACATCCGCCAGATGGCCCAGGAAGAAGGCGTGAAGAATGCCTTCGACTTCCCAGGCTTCGTGCCCGCCTACATCCGTCCGCTGTTCTGCCGCGGTATCGGCCCGTTCCGCTGGGCAGCCCTGTCGGGCGACCCGCAGGACATCTACAAGACCGACGCCAAGGTCAAGGAACTGATCCCGGACGACGAGCACCTGCACCGCTGGCTGGACATGGCCCGCGAGCGCATCAGCTTCCAGGGCCTGCCGGCACGTATCTGCTGGGTTGGCCTGGGCCTGCGCGCCAAGCTGGGCCTGGCGTTCAACGAAATGGTGCGCAGCGGCGAGTTGTCCGCCCCGGTGGTGATCGGCCGTGACCACCTGGATTCCGGCTCCGTATCGAGCCCGAACCGTGAAACCGAATCCATGCAGGATGGCTCCGATGCCGTGTCCGACTGGCCGCTGCTCAACGCCCTGCTCAACACTGCGGGTGGCGCCACCTGGGTTTCCCTGCACCACGGCGGTGGCGTGGGCATGGGCTTCTCCCAGCACTCGGGTGTGGTGATCGTCTGTGACGGCACCGACGAAGCGGCTGCGCGTATTGCCCGCGTCCTGACCAACGACCCGGCCACCGGTGTGATGCGCCATGCCGACGCCGGTTACCAGATTGCGATCGATTGCGCCAAAGAGCAGGGTCTGAACCTGCCGATGATCACGGGTTGATCCGCGTCCCAGGGGTTGCTGCGCAGCCCCATCGCGGGACAAGCCCGCTCCTACTGTAGGAGCGGGCTTGCCCGCGAAGGGGCACGCAGTGGCCCCAGGTGATCCACCTTCTTTGCAAGGACTGCCGATTTCCACTTCTTAAGTTTGGGAGCGTCACGCAATGAAAACCAACAAGACCTTGCTTGCTTCGCTGTTCGCCCTTGGCCTGCTCGGCAGCGCCGGTGTCACTCAGGCCGCTACCTGGTGCGAATCCGGCAAACCGGTGAAATTCGCCGGGCTGAACTGGGAAAGCGGCATGCTGCTGACCGATGTGATGCAGTTCGTGCTCGAGAAGGGCTACGACTGCAAGACCGACAGCCTGCCGGGCAACTCCATCACCATGGAGAACGCCCTGGGCACCAACGATATCCAGGTTTTTGCCGAGGAGTGGGTGGGTCGCAGCGAAGTGTGGAAAAAGGCTGAGGCAGCCGGCAAGGTGGTCGGCGTCGGCGCACCGGTGGTCGGTGCGGTCGAAGGCTGGTACGTGCCGCGCTACGTGATCGAGGGCGATGCCAAGCGCAAGCTCGAAGCCAAGGCGCCAGGCCTGAAGAACGTTGCCGACCTGGCCCAGTACGCCAGCCTCTTCAAGGACCCTGAAGAACCGAGCAAAGGCCGTTTCTACAACTGTCCGGCCGGCTGGACCTGTGAGCTGGACAACACCCAGATGCTCAAGGAATACGGCCTGGAAGACAAATTCACCAACTTCCGCCCGGGCACCGGCCCTGCGTTGGATGCGGCGGCGCTGTCGAGCTACAAGCGCGGCGAGCCGATCCTCTTCTACTACTGGACGCCAACCCCGCTGATGGGCCAGATCGACCTGGTCAAGCTCGAGGAAAAACCGGGCGTCGACAAGACCGTGTCGATCAAGGTCGGCCTGTCGAAAACCTTCCACGAACAAGCGCCGGAGCTGGTCGGCGTGCTGGAGAAGGTCAATATCCCGATCGACATTCTCAACCAGAACCTGGGGCGCATGAGCAAGGAACGCATCGAATCGCCGAAGCTGGCCAAGATCTTCCTGAAGGAACATCCTGAAGTCTGGCAGGCGTGGGTCAGTGAAGACGCTGCCAAGAAGATCAATGCGGCGCTCTGAGCGTCCTCACCTGATGAGTGGTACCTATGTTCCCTGACAATCTCACATTCTCCATCGCCGACTGGGTCAATGGTTGGGTCGATGCGCTGGTGACCAACTACGGCGATGTGTTCCGGCACATTTCCGACACCCTGCTGTGGGCCATCGTCAACCTCGAAGGCCTGCTGCGTGCAACGCCCTGGTGGCTGATGCTGGGTATCGTCGCGGTCATCGCCTGGCACGCCACCCGCCGCATCCTGCCGACCCTGGTGATCGCCGGCCTGCTGTTCCTGGTCGGCGCCGTCGGCCTGTGGGACAAGTTGATGCAGACGCTGGCGCTGATGCTGGTGGCCACGCTGATCTCGGTGTTGGTGGGCATTCCGCTGGGCATCCTGTCGGCGCGCAGCAACCGCCTGCGGGCGGTGTTGATGCCGCTGCTGGACATCATGCAGACCATGCCCAGCTTCGTGTACCTGATCCCGGTGCTGATGCTGTTCGGCCTGGGCAAGGTGCCGGCGATCTTCGCCACGGTCATCTATGCCGCGCCGCCGCTGATTCGCCTGACCGACCTGGGGATCCGTCAGGTCGATGGCGAGGTGATGGAGGCGATCAATGCTTTCGGCGCCAACCGCTGGCAGCAGCTGTTCGGCGTGCAACTGCCGCTGGCACTGCCAAGCATCATGGCCGGGATCAACCAGACCACCATGATGGCCCTGTCGATGGTAGTGATCGCCTCGATGATCGGCGCCCGTGGCCTGGGCGAGGATGTGCTGGTCGGTATCCAGACCCTCAACGTTGGCCGCGGCCTCGAAGCGGGCCTGGCCATCGTGATTCTCGCGGTGGTGATCGACCGCATTACCCAGGCCTATGGTCGGCCACGTCATGAGGTGAGCAAATGAGCACGCAGCCGATCAGCAAGATCGAAGTGAAGAACGTCTTCAAGATCTTCGGCGAGCGCGCCGGGGAAGCCCTGCAACTGATCCGTGAGGCGCGCAGCAAGGAGCAGGTGCTGTCGCAGACCGGCTGCGTGGTCGGGGTCAACGACCTGTCGCTGTCGATCGGCAGCGGCGAGATCTTCGTCATCATGGGCCTGTCCGGATCGGGCAAGTCCACGTTGGTGCGCCACTTCAACCGCCTGATCGACCCCACCAGCGGGCAGATCCTGGTCGATGGCGAGGACATCTTGCAGTACGACATGGAGGCCCTTCGCGAATTCCGCCGACGCAAGATCAGCATGGTGTTCCAGAGCTTCGGGCTGCTGCCGCACCGCAATGTGCTGGACAACGTCGCCTACGGCCTGAAGGTGCGTGGCGAGAGCAAGCAGCTGTGCCAGGAACGTGCGCTGCAGTGGATCGAGACCGTGGGTCTGAAGGGCTACGAGAAGAAGTATCCGCATCAGCTCTCCGGTGGTATGCGCCAGCGTGTGGGCCTGGCCCGGGCGCTGGCCGCCGATACCGACATCATTCTCATGGACGAGGCTTTCAGCGCCCTCGACCCACTGATCCGCGCAGAGATGCAGGACCAGTTGCTGGAACTGCAGAAAACCCTGCACAAGACCATCGTCTTCATCACCCACGACCTGGACGAGGCGGTACGCATCGGCAACCGCATCGCCATTCTCAAGGATGGCCGCTTGATCCAGGTTGGTACGCCGCAGGAAATCCTGCACTCGCCGGCCGACGAATACGTTGACCGTTTCGTTCAGCGCCGCGCCGTCGCGGTATGAGGAGCATCATGTCGAAACCTGAAGTCGTGGTGATCGGCAACGGGCCGGTACGCTGGCAGGACATTGCCGCCGTGGCCCGCCACGGCGCGCGCCTGGAGCTGGCGCCGCAGGTGTGGGCGCGTATCGACAATGCCCAGGCCATCGTCCGGCGTATCGTCGACAGCGGCGAGCGCGCCTATGGCGTGAACACCGGCCTGGGCGCCCTGTGCAACGTCTCGCTGCAGGGCGAGCAGCTCAGCGCACTGTCGCGCAACACCTTGCTCAGCCACGCCTGCGGCGTCGGTCCGGCGCTGTCGGACGAACAGACGCGAGCGATCATCTGCGCTGCCATCGTCAACTACAGCCATGGCAAGTCGGGCCTGCAGCGTTCGGTGGTCGAGGCGCTGCTGGCGTTGCTCGAACATGGCATTACCCCGCAGGTCCCGTCCCAGGGCTCGGTGGGCTATCTCACGCACATGGCCCACATCGGCGTGAGCCTGCTGGGTGTGGGCAAGGTCAGTTATCGCGGGCGCCTCGTCGAGGCCGCCGAGGCCTTGGCCGATGCCGGGCTTGCGCCGGTGCAGCTCGGAGCCAAGGACGGGCTATGCCTGGTCAACGGCACGCCGTGCATGACCGGCCTCGCCAGCCTTGCGCTGGATGACGCCAGCCGCCTGCTGCAATGGGCCGATGTGATCGGCGCCATGAGCTTCGAGGCCCTGCGCGGCCAGATCGCTGCGTTCGACGCCGAGATCATCGCCCTCAAGCCACACCCAGGCATGCAGCTGGTGGGCGAGAACCTGCGCGCGCTGCTCGATGGCAGTGAAGTGATCGCCTCGAGCAAAGGCATCCGGACCCAGGACGCCCTGAGCATCCGCTCGATTCCGCAGGTGCACGGCGCGGCCCGCGACCAACTGGCCCACGTGGTGCGCCAGGTCGAGGCCGAGCTCAACGGCGCCAACGACAACCCGCTGCTGCTCGGTACACCGGACGATTTCCGTGTGGTCTCGCAGGCCAACCCCCATGGCCAGTCGGTGGCCCTGGCTGCCGACCTGCTGGCGATCGCCATGGCCGAGATCGGCGCGATCGCCGAGCGCCGCCTGGACCGCCTGGTCAACCCGCATGTCAGTGGCCTGCCGGCGTTCCTGGTCAGCAACCCCGGCGTCAACTCGGGGATGATGATCGCCCAGTACGTCGCCGCCTCGCTGTGCGGGCAGAACCGCCAGTTGGCGCAGCCGGCAGTGCTCGACAATTTCGTCACCTCGGGGCTGCAGGAAGATCACCTGAGCATGGGCACCAATGCCGCACTCAAGCTGCACCAGGTATTGGAGAACTGCACGCAGATCCTCGCCATCGAGTACCTGCTGGCCGCCCAGGCATTCGAATTCCTCAAGGAACAGCGGTTCGGCGCGGGCACCGACGCGGCCTGGCGCTTGCTGCGCGAGAGCGTGCCGGCCTACCTGCAGGACCGCTGGCTGGCGCCGGACATCGCCAGCACCGCGGCCTTGCTCAAGGATCCCCGGTTGCCGCAGCCGTTGCTGGCTGCGCTGCACTAGACAAAATAACAAGGAGCATGAACATGGAAGCTTTGACCCTGACCCCCGGCCAGTTGACCCTGGCCCAGTTGCGCCGCATCCACCAGGCGCCGGTGCGCCTGAGCCTGGATGCCGACGCGGGTGCCGCCATCGACGCCAGCGTTGCCTGCGTCGAGCGCATTCTTGCCGAAGACCGCACGGCCTACGGCATCAACACCGGTTTCGGCCTGCTGGCCTCGACCCGCATCGCCAGCCACGACCTGGAAAACCTCCAGCGCTCGCTGGTGCTGTCCCACGCTGCCGGGATCGGCGCGCCGCTGGACGACGCGCTGGTGCGCCTGATCATGGTGCTGAAGATCAACAGCCTCAGCCGGGGTTTCTCCGGCATCCGCCGCAAGGTCATCGATGCGCTGATCAGCCTGGTCAACGCCGAGGTCTATCCGCACATTCCGCTGAAGGGCTCGGTTGGTGCCTCTGGCGACCTCGCGCCGCTGGCGCACATGTCGCTGGTGTTGCTGGGCGAGGGCAAGGCGCGTTACCAGGGGCAATGGCTGAATGCCAACGAAGCCCTCGCGGTGGCTGGCCTCGAGCCGCTGACCCTGGCTGCCAAGGAAGGCCTGGCCCTGCTCAACGGCACCCAGGCGTCCACCGCCTATGCGCTGCGTGGCCTGTTCCAGGCCGAAGACCTCTTCGCCGGGGCCATTGCCTGTGGTGCGCTCACCGTGGAAGCGGCACTGGGCTCGCGCTCGCCGTTCGATGCGCGTGTCCATGAGGTGCGCGGCCAACGGGGCCAGATCGACGCTGCCGCCTGCTACCGCGACCTGCTGGGCGACTCCAGCGAGGTTTCGCAATCGCACAAGAATTGCGGCAAGGTCCAGGACCCGTACTCGCTGCGCTGCCAACCGCAGGTCATGGGCGCCTGCCTGACCCAACTGCGCCAGGCTGCCGAAGTGCTGGCCGTGGAATCCAACGCCGTCTCTGACAACCCGCTGGTGTTCGCCGCCGAGGACGAAGTGATCTCGGGCGGCAACTTCCACGCAGAACCGGTAGCCATGGCGGCTGACAACATCGCCCTGGCCATTGCCGAGATCGGCTCGCTGAGCGAACGCCGCATCTCGCTGATGATGGACAAGCACATGTCGCAGCTGCCGCCGTTCCTGGTGGAAAACGGCGGGGTCAACTCCGGCTTCATGATCGCCCAGGTCACCGCCGCCGCGCTGGCCAGCGAGAACAAGGCGCTGTCGCACCCGCACAGCGTCGACAGCCTGCCGACCTCGGCCAACCAGGAAGACCACGTGTCGATGGCCCCCGCCGCGGGCAAGCGTCTGTGGGAGATGGCGGAGAACACCCGTGGCGTGCTGGCCATCGAATGGCTGGGCGCTTGCCAGGGCCTGGACCTGCGTGAGGGCCTGAAGACCTCGGCGAAGCTGGAGCAGGCGCGCCAGACCCTGCGCCGCGAGGTACCGCACTATGACCGTGACCGCTTCTTCGCGCCGGATATCGAGGTGGCTGTGGAGCTGCTGGCCGACGGGCGCCTGACCGGCTTGTTGCCGGCTGGAGTGCTGCCGAGCCTGTGATCGGTGTCCATGCCTTCGCGGGGCGAACCCGCTCCCGCAGTCGAACCTGCAGGAGCGGGCTGGCCCCGCGATGAGGCTCTTGAGAACAACAATAAGGACGAACCATGCAACCAGCACAAGGACTCAAACGCGGGCTGACAGCCCGACACATTCGATTCATGGCCTTGGGATCGGCCATCGGTACCGGCCTGTTCTACGGCTCGGCGTCGGCGATCCAGATGGCCGGGCCAGCGGTGCTGCTGGCCTACCTGATCGGCGGCGCGGCGGTGTTCATGGTCATGCGCGCCCTCGGTGAAATGGCGGTGCACAACCCCGTGGCCGGTTCTTTCGGGCAGTACGCCAGCACCTATCTCGGGCCAATGGCCGGGTTCGTGCTCGGCTGGACCTATGCCTTCGAGATGATCATCGTGTGCATCGCCGACGTCACCGCGTTCGGGATCTACATGGGCTTCTGGTTCCCCGAGGTACCGCGCTGGATCTGGGTACTGGGCATCGTGTTCCTGATCGGCGGGCTGAACCTGTGCAACGTCAAGGTGTTCGGCGAGATGGAGTTCTGGCTGTCGCTGCTCAAGGTTGGCGCCATCGTTGCGATGATCGTGGCCGGCTTCGGCATCATGGCGTTCGGTCTGGGCCAGGCCGGTGCCGAAGCCGGGGTCGGGGTCGCCAACCTGTTCGAGCATGGCGGCTTCCTGCCCAATGGTATCGGCGGCCTGATCGCTTCGTTCGCGGTGGTGATGTTCGCCTTCGGCGGCATCGAGATCATTGGTATCACCGCCGGTGAGGCGCAGGATCCCAAGCGCGTCATCCCCAAGGCGATCAACGCCGTGCCGCTGCGCATCCTGCTGTTCTACGTGCTGACGCTGTTCGTGCTGATGTGCCTGTACCCCTGGCCACAGATCGGCACCCAGGGCAGCCCCTTCGTGCAGATCTTCAGCAACCTGGGCATCGGCTCGGCCGCTGCGGTGCTGAACGTGGTGGTGATTTCCGCGGCGGTCTCGGCGATCAACAGCGACATCTTCGGTGCGGGTCGCATGATGTACGGCCTGGCCGAGCAAGGCCAGGCGCCGCGAGGGTTCGCACAGTTGTCCCGGCACGGCGTGCCGTGGCTGACGGTGCTGGTGATGGGCGCTGCGCTGCTGCTGGGGGTGCTGCTCAACTACCTGATTCCGGAAGACGTCTTCCTGCTGATCGCCTCGATCGCCACCTTCGCCACCGTGTGGGTGTGGCTGATGATTCTGGTCACCCAGGTGGCCATGCGCCGGCGCATGAGCCGCGAGCAAGCGGCCGCGCTGGAGTTCCCGGTGCCGTTCTGGCCGTGGGGCCCGGCGCTGGCGATTGTGTTCATGTTGTTCATTTTCGGTGTGCTCGGCTACTTCCCGAACACTCAGGCGGCGCTGCTGGTGGGCGTGGCGTGGGTGGTGTTCCTGGTGCTGTCCTACCTGCTGTGGTGCAAGCCGCGCTCGGGGCAGGGCCAGGTCGCCCGGGAGCAGGCCGAACTGCACCGCTGACTTGTGGAGAGCTTTATGAGAACCCTCTGGCAGCACTGCCACGTGGCCACCATGGCCAACGGCAGCTACTCGATCATCGAGGATGCGGCGATCGTCACCAATGCCGGGCTGATCGAATGGATCGGCCCCAAGGCCGAACTGCCGGGCGTCGATGCCGAGCGTGTGGTCGACCTGGGCGGCGCCTGGGTCACTCCTGGCTTGATCGACTGCCATACCCACACAGTGTTCGGCGGCAACCGCAGTGGTGAGTTCGAACAGCGACTGCAGGGCGTCAGCTATGCCGAGATCGCCGCCCAGGGCGGTGGCATCGCCAGCACCGTGCGTGCCACGCGTGCGGCCAGCGAGGACGCACTGCTGGCCAGCGCCCGTCAGCGTGTTCAGGCGTTGCTGCGCGATGGTGTCACCACACTGGAGATCAAGTCCGGCTACGGCCTTGACCTGGCCAATGAGCGCAAGATGCTGCGCGTTGCCCGGCGCATCGCCGAAGAGCTGCCAGTGACCGTGCGCGCCACCTGCCTTGCCGCTCACGCATTGCCGCCGGAGTACGCCGGGCGGGCCGATGACTACATCACCCATATCTGCGACGAGATGCTCCCGGCCCTGGCCGCCGAAGGGTTGGTGGATGCGGTGGATGCGTTCTGCGAACACCTGGCGTTCTCGCCAGCGCAGGTCGAGCGGGTGTTCATCAAGGCGCGTGAACTGGGGTTGCCGGTCAAGCTGCACGCCGAGCAGTTGTCGTCGCTGCATGGTTCGAGCCTCGCGGCACGCTACCAGGCGCTGTCGGCCGATCACCTGGAATTCATGACCGAGGAAGATGCCATCGCCATGGCCCAGGCGGGCACCGTCGCCGTGCTGCTGCCGGGGGCGTTCTATTTCCTGCGTGAAACCCAGTTGCCGCCGATGGACGCCCTGCGTCGGCATGGCGTGAAGATCGCCCTGTCCAGCGACCTCAACCCCGGCACCTCGCCGGTGCTTTCGCTGCGCCTGATGCTGAACATGGGCTGCACCCTGTTCCGCATGACCCCGGAAGAGGCCTTGGCCGGTGTCACCTTGCATGCCGCCACGGCCTTGGGCCTGGGCGACAGCCATGGTTCGCTGGAGGCTGGCAAGGTCGCTGACTTCGTCGCCTGGCAGATCGACCGTCCTGCCGACCTGGCCTACTGGCTGGGTGGCGACCTGCCCAAGCGCGTGGTGCGCCTGGGCCACGAAATTTCCCACTGAGCGAGGCGTCATGGACAAGGTATTGAGTTTTCATCAAGGTCGCCTGCCGCTGCTGATCAGCATGCCCCACGCCGGTCTCACGTTGACCCCGGCGGTCGAAGCCGGGCTGGTGGACGAGGCCAGGAGCCTGCCGGACACCGACTGGCATATTCCGCAGCTGTACGACTTTGCCCGTGAGCTGGGGGCCAGCGTGGTGGCGGCCGAGTACTCGCGCTTCGTCATCGACCTGAACCGGCCGGACGACGACAAGCCGTTGTACGTCGGCGCCACCACCGGGCTGTACCCGGCGACGCTGTTCGACGGAGAGCCGCTGTTCAAGGAAGGGCAGGTGCCGTCGGCCGACGAGCGTGCCACCTACCTGGAGAAGATCTGGCGCCCGTACCACGGCACTCTCCGCCAGGAGCTGGATCGCCTGCGGGCCGAGTTCGGTTACGCGCTGCTGTGGGACGCCCACTCGATCCGTTCGCTGATTCCGCACCTGTTCGAGGGCAAGCTGCCGGACTTCAATCTCGGTACCTTCAACGGCGCGAGCTGCGACCCGGCGCTGGCCGAGCGGCTCAAGGCGGTGTGCGCCGACGCACCTGCCTACAGCCATGTACTCAACGGGCGTTTCAAGGGCGGGCATATCACCCGTCACTACGGCGATCCGGCCAACCACGTCCACGCGGTGCAGTTGGAACTGGCGCAGAGCACCTACATGGAAGAGGTTGAGCCGTTCGCCTACCGCGAGGACCTGGCGCGGCCCACGCAGGAGGTGCTGCGGCGCCTGCTCGCCAGCGTGCTCGAATGGGGCAAGGGGCGTTACGGCAAGTGAGGGCAACCCCGGGCCGGGACAAAGCCGGCCCGGGGTAGTGCGGTGTCGCCAGCGGGTCATTCGCGCTCGGGGTTGGCCTGGAGGGTCAGCTCCTGTATCAGGCGGGCTTCCTTTGCCTGCTTTTCATGCTTCAAGCTGTCGAACTCCGGCGCGAGTTGCTCCAGGGTGCTGTCGGGGAACTGCTCGGGCAACGCCAGTACCTGCGCCTGGTACTGCTGTTCGATCGCTTCGAAGCGCGCCTGGTGGGTGTGGCGCAGGTAGCGAATCCATTCTTCGTTGCTGGTGGCGTAGTTCAGGAACGACTCGCCCTGTTCTTCGCGGTGCACCTGGTCCACGGCCAGCGCCAGCTCGTTACGGCTGACATCGGCGAAAGCCTCGTACAGCATGTTGTCGTCCGGTACGCCAAGCTTGAGTTCCGCATTCAACCCGCGTCGATAGGCCAGGCGCACCTCTGCCTCGTCGCGCCCCCTGGCTTTGTCCCGGGCGATCTCGTCCAGCCGGTGCAGGCGGAAGAGACGACGCAGCTCCCGGTAGAGCGTGTGCTCCGACTCTGCCGCCTCGGTCAGCAAGCGCCGGCCGTCGATCAGCAGTTCGATGTTCTGGAACACCAGCAGGGCGCCGTCATGGCAGGTCTGGTTGCCGGTGTCGGGCTGCACCAGGGCCTCTTCGGCCACGGCGTTGAACAGCAGACGCTCCTCGGTATTGACCGCGGCCTTGACCAGCATCAGACGCACGCGCTCGCAGAACGATTGGCGGGTCTGGCCGTTGCGATAGGGGGCAGCCTGGCGCAACCGACCGACCAGCGCCAGCAGGTTGGCAGCGTCACCGCTTTCTTCGAGGGTTTCCCAGGCGCTTCTCAGGGCCTCGTTCTGCGCCTGGGCGCCGAGCGACCAGTCGTCGACGTTGGGCAGGTCGTTATCGGCAGAGAGCATCGGGTTATGCAGGTGTCCGCCAGCCATTTCATCATCTGAAGAGGTGAGCAAGAGCAGATCTTCGGGCACGTCCATGGCGAAGGTATAGCTGTGCTGGCTGTCCGATGAGGTGCGCGCGCGCGTCATGGTGTCCATGCTCAACGGGTTGCCGAACAATGCGATCGATGAGATCGGGAAACCGTTATCGATGTTGCTGAGGATGTATTCGGGAAGTTCGGTGAGCTGGTTTTCACTGAGATCCAGCATGTCCATCGGCAGCAGGCTGTCGATCCATGCCGGCCATTGCTGCAGGCCCATGTTGTTCAGGTCGAGGCGGCGCAGGTTGCGTAGCGCTTCGGGCACTTGGGTGATGTTGCCCATGTGGTTGCCGCCCAGGTCCAGCACTGTCAGGTTGCTCAAGTGGGCGAGGGTTGCAAGCATGCTGTCGTCCACCTCCAGGTTCATGTCGCGCATCGAAAGATAGGTCAGGCGTGGCAGGCGGAGCAGTGCCGTGGGCAGGGTCTGGGTGGCGCCGATGTATTCCACCAGGTTCAGGCTCTCGACGTTCGGGAGTCGGGCGAGAAACGCATCCAACTGCTCTGTGCTTCCACTCGCTCGGGATAGGGACAGGTTGCGCACCCGCTCGTTGAAGAAGGTCGGCAACTGTGGCGGGAAATGCCCCAGGTCCATGTCTTCCAAGCGCAAGGTCGTCTGGGTCAGGCCTTGTTCCTGGCTCTGCCAGAAGGTGCTCAACGCGGAGCCGATACGGCGGCGGGCAAGTGTCGCGGCTTGGCTTGGCGGTGCGCTCGAACTGGAGGCGTTGGCCCACTGGTCGATGGCCTCGTGCAGCGTCTGGCGTTGCTGGAGGTGCTGGTCGAGACGGGTACGCAGGCTGGGCGAGATATCGACCGTGACGTTGGGGCTCGACGCTTCCTGGGCCAACAGCAGGCGCAGCAATTGGTCATCGCTGATGCGGTTGCCTTCCAGTGTGATGACGGTGTGTGGGCGTGCGTCGGCGTGGCTGTTGAGCAGCATGCCAGGCAGTACCCGCAGGTTGTTGTCGCGTAGCGAAAGTTCGCCGATGTTCGCCAGTGCCCCTAGGCCCAGACCCTGCGGCCAGTGGTCGAGGGTCATACGGTCGAGACCAAGGTAGTCCAGCGTGAGCTCGCGAAAATCCGGGCGGTAGCGTTCGGAAAGGCGATTGCCGCTGAAGTCCAGGCGACGCAGGCGAGGCAGGCCGGCGAGGCTGTTGATGTCGCTCTCGGACAGTTGCAGGTTCTGGTTCAGCAGGCTGAGCGATTCGAGTTCGGGGAAGTGTATTGCCATCAACCCAACGCTGAACAGCATTTGCGATGGGGCGGCGGTTTGCGAGTAGGGGCGGCTGATTTCGAGTGAGCGCACGCCTGGCAACTGTCGGAACAGGTTGTTCAGGTGCCGCTCGTATGCGGTCCAACCCACGCTACTGCCAAATGACGGCTCGGTCAGTTGCACGTGCGTGATGGTCGCCCTGAGGAAGTCGGGCAGGTCCGAAGGGAAGCTGCTGAGGTCGATGCGCTCCAGGTGCAGCGGGGCTTGGGTGTCTCCGAGGGCGGGCAATGCGTTGCGGTGCCAGTGATTCATGAAGCGTGCCTGAAGCTCGGAGAACGTTTGTGGCGGGACAAGGATGTCGGGGTGGACCGCCGTGCGCCAATCGTCCAGCCAGCGCTGCAGGGCGGTGCGCTGTTCTTGCAGCTCGCGCAGGCGGTTATGGATGTCCGAACGGTTCATGCCGCTGGTTTCAAGGCGGGTCAGGATCTGTTCGGCCGAGCGGGAGAGGTGTTCGGGCAGTTCGAGGGTGCGGATGATGCGCAGCAGTGTATGGCGGGTGAACGAACCCCCAACCGCACCTCGACCGCCCAGTGGGTAGCCGATGCGCCCGTCGGCCAGGCGCATCGGTGAGCGGTAGCCTGGGTTCAGCGGTTGCATGCCCAGCAGGCGCCTGAACGTAGCGCGTGGCAGGAGGTTGGCCTGGATCAGGCGCTGCAAGGCAAGGGTCTGTTCGGCACCGTCGCCCGCCAGTGTTTCGCGCAGGGCGGCGGGTATCACCTCGAGCAGTGCGCTGTACAACGAAGTATGCGAGGACAAGGAGGTGGCCGATTCCGCAAGGTAGCCTGAGGCGGTGCTGACGAGGGTCTGGCCCTGCGTGTCGGTGGTGCCGATCTCGAAGGTTCCGCCAGGCAACTGCTCCAGTGTCAGGCGGGTGCCGGTTGGCCAGTCGGACAACTGCTCCAGCGTGTACAGCGCCAGCCGCTCGCTATCGGCATTGCGCACCGAGTCCAGGAATAACCCCTCGTAGGCACGCGCCAGGCGCACCTGTTGCTGGTAGAGGCGTATTTCCTGGGCCAGGCGGTAGGGCACCTTGGCTTGTGCCAGGCTTTGCAGCTCCTCGGGCGTGGCGTGGCGCAGCAGTTCCTCGACGATGGCATTCGGCAGTTGCGGGTAGCGCTGCTGGATGAGCTCTGCGGATGGCGTCACGCTGCTCGACAAGGCGCTGTAGCGATTGGCGAATTCTGCCTGGGCCATGTGTGGCTCGGCGTAGGCGGGCGTCTGGCTGATCTGCTGGTCCAGCGTGAAGCGCGCCAGGGTGTCTTCCAGCAGTGCGGGAAGCCGCTGGTTATCGGCGATGATCCGGCGCAGCACGTCTTCCTGGGTGTCGCTGATCTCCAGAATGCGGGTGATGGTTGCATCATCGAACGCGGCGGCCAGCGGGCTTGCGCGACGCATGAGGGTAAGCGCCTGCCAGGTCAGCGGCTGGTCCAGTTCGTGCAGCCAGGCACCGGCACCATTGTGGCGCAGGCTCGGTTGGTAGCTCTGCGGGTTGTGCGGGTGTTCGAGCCGGTATTCACCAGTAGGCGTCGCCTGGCTCAGCGAATAGTGGGTGCCGTCCAGCGCGAGCCAGGTCTTGCCTTGGTGATGGTACAGGCCGAATTCATCTGGCTGCAGGTCGGCTGGCAGCAGAATGTCGTGCGCGAACGGCCGCAGGTCGGGGGCCCACAGGCGGGTCTGGCCATCGGGCAGTTCGACGGGGGTGAGTTCTTCGATGAACGAGGGCGTTTCGACCGGAATACGCTCGAGCGCCGGTACCTCGCCTGTGCCGCCGGCGGCCCCCAGTGCGGCGGTGAGCGCCACGTTCTCGACCACATCCATCAGGTACTCGAAGGCCTGTTGCTGGTCGCCGCTGGCCCAGCTGTCCAGGCCCTCGAACACCTCGTAGCTCAGTTGGATAGCGGCCACGCCCATCATCACCTGGCCCAGCACGGGTATGAAGAAGGCGCTGATGTTGAGCGCGTCGAATGCCAGCTGGGTGAAGTAGGCTCGACGCTTTTCGGCGGTCTTTTCGTCCTCGA
Organism: Pseudomonas sp. S44; assembly: GCF_016624805.1. Classification (NCBI taxonomy): domain Bacteria; kingdom Pseudomonadati; phylum Pseudomonadota; class Gammaproteobacteria; order Pseudomonadales; family Pseudomonadaceae; genus Pseudomonas; species Pseudomonas sp. S44. Next base: position 138,202 of record NZ_JACVTY010000003.1, on the reverse strand, counting down.
CGGCGGTGGGCACCGCGTGGAATGCCGCGTCGTCCTTGAGCCGCTGCTGCTTGTGCTCGACCTGATGGGTGAGCAGCGGCTGGCGCAAGGGCTCCAGGGTCACCGGAACCCAGGCGTCTGGGTCGCGGACCCGCTCGACCTGGCCGTCTTGGCCGTCGGGGCCAGGTTGTACGGTGCTCCAGTCGACCGGTTGCAGGCAGTCGCGCAGCTTTTCGAAGAAGGTGGCGCTGTCACGCGCCGGCACTGCGCGCTTGAGCTGATCGATCGGCATCATCCACAGCTGTTCGCGCAAGTGGGCCTGTGCCTCGTGCACCGAATGGTGCTGCTGCAAGGGGGTGTCGCTGCCGGGCAGGTAGGTGACGAGGAGGCCTTTGTGCGGCAATAGCAGCGGATCGTAGGTCAGTAGCTGCTCGGGAGAGGGGACGGCGCCGATGACCATGGCCCCGGTCAACGGCACCCCGAACAGGGCCAGCCCGGCGCAACGCACCGGGCTGCCCTGGTACTCGGCTGGCTTGTCCTCGACGAGGGCGAGCAGTATCGAGTGCAATTCGGCGTCGATCGCTTGGCTGAGTAAGGCTTTATGCACCTCCACGCGCAAGGCCGCCTGTTCGGTCGCGCGCAGCGCTGGCGCCGCGGAGTTCAACACGTCGCCGATCAGCGTCTGGTACTGGCCGCCGATGTCCAGCTCACGGCTCAGGGCCGCGAACTCGTGGGGAACGATGGAGAGTTGCTTTCCGTCCGGCGTAAGGAACGTAAAAGTGTTGCTGTCGACAACGGCTGCGCTGAGCCATTGTCCATCTAGCCCATTGGGCTCGGCTTCGGCCTCCTCGAAATTCTGCAGCGCACAGTGCAGCAGCGATTGAGTGGCCAGTTTCAACGCACGCTGCCCATTGACGACGGGATCGCCTTCCAGCTGCAGTTTGTAGGCTTCTGCCTTGCTGGCATTGATCAGGTAGTGGGTGGACACGTCGAGGGACAACGTGAACCGCTTTTCAATCGCCTGGCGCAAGTGCTGGGTGGCGAACGCTGTCAGCGCCGGGAGCGCACCCAGTTGCGCATTGAGCTCGGTGCTGTGGGCCTGGTAGTCGGTATAGGCCTGGGCAAGGTCACGGGTGGTAGTGTTGGCCTGCGCGAACCAGGTCGGCGGGGTTTTGAGGGTTTCGCGCATGATGGTGTGCGCATGGGCAGGGGTTGTGTGCATCCACGGCGGCATCTTGTGTTCGATCAAGGCGTGGGGAGCGAGGGGGGCTGAAGGCTTCATGGCGGTGTCTCATGGGGAAATCGCCGATGCTAGTGAGCCGCGCAGGCCAGGCTGACATAACAGTTTATAGAGGCCGTGGGGCAATGATCTGGCAGGCCCATCACACGGGTACATGCTCAAAGCGCAATTCAGGTTTATGATGGCCCTCGGCCGAACAATCCTCACACGGAGTGCGCAATGCAGACCCTCTACCCGCAGATCAAACCCTACGCCCGGCACGATCTGGCCGTGGAAGCGCCGCACGTGTTGTATGTCGATGAAAGTGGTTCGCCTGAAGGTTTGCCGGTGGTGTTCATCCACGGAGGTCCGGGCTCGGGCTGCGACGCGCAGAGTCGTTGCTACTTCGACCCCAACCTCTACCGCATCATCACCTTCGACCAGCGCGGCTGTGGGCGCTCCACGCCACACGCGAGCCTGGAGAACAACACCACCTGGCACCTGATCGAAGACCTGGAGCGCATCCGCGAGCACCTGGGCATCGACAAATGGGTACTGTTCGGTGGCTCCTGGGGCTCGACGCTGGCGCTGGCCTACGCCCAGACCCACCCCGAGCGCGTGCATGGCCTGATTTTGCGCGGGATCTTCCTGTGCCGTCCCCAGGAAATAGAATGGTTCTATCAGGCGGGCGCCAGCCGTCTGTTCCCCGACTACTGGCAGGACTACATCGCGCCGATCCCGGCCGATGAGCGCGGCGACCTGGTCAAGGCTTTCCACAAGCGCCTGACCGGCCACGACCAGATCGCCCAGATGCAAGCCGCCAAGGCCTGGTCGACCTGGGAAGGCCGTACTGCCACGCTGCGTCCCAATCCGCTGGTGGTCGATCGCTTCTCCGAGCCTCAGCGTGCGCTGTCGATCGCCCGTATCGAATGCCACTACTTCATGAACAATGCCTTCCTCGAGCCGGACCAGCTGATCCGCGATCTGCCGAAGATCGCCCACCTGCCGGCGGTGATCGTGCATGGACGCTATGACGTGATCTGCCCGCTGGACAACGCCTGGGAGCTACACCAGGCCTGGCCGAACAGCGAACTCAAGGTGATCCGCGATGCTGGCCACGCCGCGTCCGAGCCAGGCATCACCGATGCCTTGGTACGCGCGGCAGACCAGATGGCGCGTCGCCTGCTCGACCTGCCCCTGGAAGAAGCATGAAGGGCCTGCTGCAGCGTGTACGCGCAGCACGGGTCGAAGTCGAGGGCGAGATCGTCGGCGCCGTAGACCAGGGTTTGCTGGTGCTGGTGGCGGTCGAGCCTGAAGATACCCGCGAACATGCCGATAAGCTTTTGCACAAGCTGCTGAACTACCGGGTGTTCAGCGACCCGCAAGGCAAGATGAACCTGTCGCTCAAGGACATCGGCGGCGGGCTGCTGCTGGTGTCGCAGTTCACCCTGGCCGCCGACACCCGTAGTGGCATGCGGCCGGGCTTTTCGACGGCGGCGCCGCCTGCACTGGGAGCCGAGCTTTTCGACTATCTTTTGCAGCAGGCTAAGCTTCAGCACTCGAACGTCGAGAGTGGCCGTTTTGGTGCAGATATGCAGGTTCACCTGGTCAATGATGGCCCCGTAACATTTATGTTACAAATATGAGCCGCAAAAACCCCTTGTTTGTAGGAAAACAAGGGGTTTTGTACGATAAATAGTTTGTCCAGCCTGATGCGTTGTAACGCAGCCTGCTGGATAATCGCGCGCTGCGTGAGCCTGCGTTCGCAGGTTCGTTTCACTCTGACTCGAGCATTGTCTGGATCCGTTTGGGGAATCATTGCGCCCTTGCGGGGTCCGAACAGTGCTCGCCAACCCGGCATTGGTCGCTGGCCGTTGGTTTCATGATCTGTTTACGGCGAGGGTTGCTCGTGATTGTAAGTCCCTGTAATGCACCAAGAATCCCCGGCAATCGGCTGCGCACGGCCTTGTTGGCAGGCGCAGCGCTGGTTGGCCTGATGAGCGCTGGCCAGCTGTGGGCATTCAATCTTGACGATGTTGCAGCCAAGGCAAAGGATCTGGCCGGCCAGAAGTACGAAGCACCGAAGAGCAACCTGCCTCCGGTGTTCCGCGACATGAAGTACGCGGACTATCAGAAAATCCGCTTCATCCAGGAAAAGGCCGAATGGGCGAATGACAAGACCCCGTTCAAGCTCTCCTTCTATCATCAGGGCATGCACTTCGACACGCCGGTGACCATCAACGAGATCACCGCCAAGAAGGTCGAAGAGATCAAGTACGACCCGAGCCGCTTCGAGTTCGGCGACGTACCGCATGACGCCGATGCCACCAAGAACCTCGGCTACGCCGGTTTCCGCGTGCTCTACCCGATCAACAAGCCTGACAAGCAGGATGAGATCATGACCCTGCTGGGCGCCAGCTACTTCCGCGTGGTCGGCAAGGGGCACGCCTATGGCCTGTCTGCCCGTGGCCTGGCCATCGACACCGCGCTGCCGTCCGGCGAAGAGTTCCCGCGCTTTCGCGAGTTCTGGATCGAGAAGCCCAAGCCCGCCGACAAGCACCTGGTGATCTACGCGCTGCTTGATTCGCCACGTTCCACCGGCGCCTATAAGCTGACCGTGCGTCCAGGCGACGACACCATCGTCGACGTCAAGTCCAAGGTGTTCCTGCGCGATCACGTCAGTCGCCTGGGCATCGCCCCGCTGACCAGCATGTTCCTGTTCGGCCCGAACCAGCCGTCGAAGGTACAGAACTACCGTCCGGCGCTGCATGACTCCGAAGGCCTGTCGATCCACGCCGGCAACGGCGAATGGCTGTGGCGTCCGCTGAACAACCCGAAACACCTGGCAGTCAGCAACTTCAGCGTCGAGAACCCGCGTGGTTTCGGCCTGATGCAGCGTCAGCGCGCCTTCAGCGACTTCGAAGACCTCGACGACAACTACCAGAAGCGTCCAAGCACCTGGATCGAGCCCAAGGGCGACTGGGGCAAGGGTACCGTCGACCTGGTCGAGATTCCGACTGCCGACGAGACCAACGACAACATCGTTGCTTTCTGGAGCCCGGAAACCTTGCCTGAGCCAGGCAAGCCCTTCGAGTACAACTACCGCCTGCACTGGACCATCAGCGAGCCCAAGTTCCAGGCCCAGGACCTTGGCTGGGTCAAGCAGACCCTGCGTTCCACCGGTGACGTCAAGCAAGCCAACCTGATCCGTCAGGCCGATGGCAGCGTGGCCTTCCTGGTCGACTTCAACGGCCCGGTGCTGGCGGCATTGCCGGAAGACACCGCGGTGCGCAGCCAGGTCAGCGTGGGCGACAATGCCGAGCTGGTCGAGAACAATCTACGCTACAACCCTGAGATCAAGGGCTGGCGTCTGACCCTGCGGTTGAAGGTCAAGGATCCGAAGAAGTCCACCGAGATGCGTGCCGCGCTGGTACGCGATGTTCCGGTCGAGGCGCCGAAGGAAACCAAACCTGCCGAAACCAAGCAGGACAAGGCGGCCGCCAAGCACGCCAAGGCTCAGCATGCCAAGGCCGAGAAGGCCGAGACGCCTGCCGAGCAACCAGCCGCCGACGCGGCGTCCACCAACGGGGCCCCGGCCACCACCGAGAAGGTGCTGACCGAAACCTGGAGCTATCAGTTGCCTGCCGATGAGTAACTCAAGCGCAAGGCCGGAATCGCTTGGCGAGTACCTGGCCCACCTCCCTCTGAGCGATGAGCAGCGAGCGGAACTCGCCAGCTGCTCTTCCTTCAGCGAGCTGCACCAACGCCTGGCGGCCGATCCGGCCGCCAGCGCCACCGAGGCCGTCCAGGCTTCGGTGGGTTCCCGTCTGACGGTTGGCAGTGCCGCCGAGCTCGAAGAGGCCGAGATGCTCGGCGTCGACGGCGGTGGCCGCCTGTGCCTGAAGATCGCCCCGCCGATCAAGCGTACCAAGGTCCTGCCCGAGCCCTGGCGCACCAATATTCTGGTGCGCATGTGGCGGCGCATGACTGGCCGCACCAACGCTCCGCAACCGCCCAAGCGCGAGTTGCCGCCGGCACGCTGGCGCCGGGTCGGTTCGTTGCGCCGCTACATCCTGCTGGCGCTGATGATCGGTCAGACCATCGTCGCCGGCTGGTACATGAAGGGCATCCTGCCGTACCAGGGCTGGTCGTTCGTCGACCTGGACGAAGTGGTCAACCAGCCGATCTGGGACACCGTCGTGCAGGTCTGGCCCTATGCCTTGCAGACTTCCATCCTGATTCTCTTCGGCATCCTGTTCTGCTGGGTGTCGGCGGGCTTCTGGACCGCGCTGATGGGCTTCCTCGAGCTGCTCACCGGCCGCGACAAGTACAAGATTTCCGGCAGCAGTGCCGGCAACGAGCCGATCCCGGCCGATGCCCGCACCGCGATCGTCATGCCGATCTGCAACGAAGATGTGCCACGGGTCTTCGCTGGCCTGCGCGCGACCTTCGAGTCGGTGGCCGCCACCGGCAACCTGGACCGCTTCGACTTCTTCGTGCTCAGCGACACCAACGACACCGACATCGCCGTTGCCGAGCAACAGGCGTGGCTCGAGGTGTGCCGTGAGGCGAAAGGCTTCGGTCGTATCTTCTATCGCCGCCGCCGCCGCCGCGTGAAACGCAAGAGCGGCAACCTCGACGACTTCTGCCGTCGCTGGGGGGGCGAATACAAGTACATGGTCGTGCTCGACGCCGACAGCGTGATGAGCGGTGAGTGCTTGAGCAGCCTGGTGCGCCTGATGGAGGCCAACCCGGACGCCGGTATCATCCAGACCGGGCCGAAGGCTTCGGGCATGGACACGCTCTATGCGCGCATGCAGCAGTTCGCCACCCGTGTGTACGGCCCGCTGTTCACCGCCGGCCTGCACTTCTGGCAGCTGGGCGAATCGCATTACTGGGGGCACAACGCGATCATCCGCATGAAGCCCTTCATCGAGCACTGCGCCTTGGCGCCATTGCCGGGCAAGGGCGCCTTCGCCGGCGCGATCCTGTCCCACGACTTCGTCGAAGCCGCGCTGATGCGCCGTGCCGGCTGGGGCGTGTGGATCGCCTACGACCTGCCGGGCAGCTATGAAGAGCTGCCGCCGAACCTGCTCGATGAGCTCAAGCGCGACCGGCGCTGGTGCCACGGCAACCTGATGAACTTCCGCCTGTTCCTGGTCAAGGGCATGCACCCGGTGCACCGCGCGGTGTTCCTCACCGGGGTGATGTCGTACCTGTCGGCGCCGCTGTGGTTCCTGTTCCTGGTGCTGTCGACCGCGTTGCTGGCAACCAACACGCTGATGGAGCCGCAGTACTTCATCGAGCCGTTCCAGCTGTATCCGCTGTGGCCGCAGTGGCACCCGGAAAAAGCCATCGCGCTGTTCTCTACCACCATCGTGCTGCTGTTCCTGCCCAAGCTGCTCAGCATCATCCTGATCTGGGCCAAGGGCGCGACCGAGTTCGGCGGGCGGATCAGGGTGACCCTGTCGATGCTGATGGAGATGCTGTTCTCCATGTTGCTGGCGCCGGTGCGGATGATCTTCCACACCCGCTTCGTGTTGGCCGCGTTCCTCGGCTGGGCAGCGACCTGGAATTCGCCGCAGCGTGACGACGATTCCACCCCGTGGAGCGAAGCGGTGCGGCGTCATGGCCCGCAGACCTTGCTGGGTATCGCCTGGGCTGCGCTGGTGGCTTGGCTGAATCCGAGCTTCCTGTGGTGGCTGGCGCCGATCGTCGGCTCGCTGGTGCTGTCGATCCCGGTTTCGGTGATCTCCAGCCGTGTGCGCCTGGGCCTGGCGGCCAAGGACGAGCGCTTGTTCCTGATTCCCGAGGAATACGCCACGCCGCACGAGCTGCTGGCAACCGACCAGTACACCCACGAGAACCGCTGGCACGCCCTGAAGGATGGCTTCGTTCGCGCCGTGGTCGATCCGCGTCAGAACGCCCTGGCCTGCGCCATGGGTACGGCCCGTCATGGTCAGTCCGATGCGATCGAGACGCTGCGCGCCGAGCGTATCGCCAAGGCGCTGGAAGCGGGCCCCAAGGGGATCGACGGCAATACTCGCCTGGCCCTGCTGAGCGATCCGGTGGCGCTGTCGCGCCTGCACGAGCGGGTGTGGACCGAGCAGAACGAGGCGTGGATCAAGGTGTGGCGCAACTCCATCGCCAACGATCCGCACTCGCCGCTGTTGCCGCTGCATCCCGAGGGTGAGGGCCAGCCGGCACTTGTCGGCGCCTGATCCATCGCATTCGCGGGCAAGCCCGCTCCTACAAAGCCTGTAGGAGCGGGCTTGCCCGCGAAGCTTTTTCTGCTGCCATGATTTTTGGCCAACAAAGTCCCCACCGGCTCTAGGTCCCAGGGCCTGCATGCGTTAGCATCCGTCCCGACACAACGCACCGGTCGGAACGATCGTGCACACAATAAAATTCTGCGTACTTCTTGCTAGGGGACCTGGTGATGATGAAGAAATACCTGTCGCGCATGCTGCTCGGCGTCACCGCGCTGATCGCGGTCACAACCGCCCAGGCGGGCGCCATCGATGATGCGGTCAAGCGCGGCACCCTGCGCGTGGGTATGGACCCGACCTACATGCCGTTCCAGATGACCAACAAGCGCGGCGAGATCGTCGGCTTCGAGGTCGACATCCTCAAGGCGATGGCCAAGTCCATGGGCGTCAAGCTCGAAACCGTCTCCACCGCCTATGACGGCATCATCCCGGCCCTGCTGACCGACAAGTTCGACATGATCGGCAGCGGCATGACCCTGACTCAGGAACGCAACCTGCGCCTGAACTTCAGCGAACCCTTCATCGTCGTTGGCCAGACCCTGCTGATCCGCAAGGAGCTGGCAGGCGAGATCAAGTCGTACAAGGACCTGAACAACGAGAAGTACCGCCTGACCTCCAAACTCGGCACCACCGGCGAGCTGGTCGCCAAGAAGCTGATCAGCAAGGCCAAGTACCACGGCTACGACAACGAGCAGGAAGCGGTGATGGACGTGGTCAACGGCAAGGCCGATGCCTTCGTCTACGACGCGCCGTACAACGTGGTCGCGGTGAACAAGGCAGGCGCCGGCAAGCTGGTCTACCTGGAAGAACCCTTCACCTACGAGCCGCTGGCATTCGGCCTGAAGAAGGGCGACTACGACAGCATCAACTTCATCAACAACTTCCTGCACCAGATCAAGCACGACGGGACCTACGATCGTATTCACGACAAGTGGTTCAAGAAGACCGACTGGCTGAAGGACATGGAATAAGAGCCCGGACCACAAGCCCTGGCGATGACCCTGACGCGCAGGCAACCCCTGCGCGTTCGCATTTACGGAAGCACCCACGTGATCAAACACAAGAAAGCCCAGTGGCCCTGGCACGCGCTTACCGCGCTGGTGCTGGTGGGCCTGGCGTTCAGTCTGTACATGGCCACCTCGATGATTTCCTACGAGTGGCGCTGGAACCGTGTGCCGCAGTACTTCGCCTTCCAGGCCGAAGACGTGCAGCGCGCCGCGGCCTACGGCACCGTCGAGGAGATCGTCGTGTCCGGCAACGACGCCCGCGTCACGCTCAAGAGCGAGGACGGCGAGGTGCAAGTGCTGGAGGTGGTCAAGGACAGTCTGCAACTGAGCCGTGGTGACGATGTCGCCGAGGGCGACCAGATCGGCGTCACCCGCCACTGGGCGGCCGGCCCGCTGGCCTGGGGCCTGTGGACCACCTTGTGGATCTCGGTGCTTTCCGGTGCGTTCGGTTTGGTGATCGGCCTGTTCGCCGGGTTGTGCCGGTTGTCGAGCAACCCGACCCTGCGCGACCTGTCCACGGTCTATGTCGAACTGGTGCGCGGTACGCCGCTGCTGGTGCAGATCTTCATCTTCTATTTCTTCATCGGCACCGTGCTCAACCTGTCCCGCGAGTTCGCCGGGGTGGCGGCGCTGGCGCTGTTCACCGGCGCCTATGTGGCCGAGATCGTCCGTGCCGGTGTGCAGTCGATCGCCAAGGGGCAGAACGAAGCGGCGCGCTCGCTGGGCCTGAATGCCAGCCAGTCGATGCGCCATGTGATCCTGCCCCAGGCGTTCAAGCGTGTGCTGCCGCCACTGGCGGGGCAGTTCATCAGTCTGGTCAAGGACACCTCGCTGGTGTCGGTGATCGCCATTACCGAGCTGACCAAGAGCGGTCGCGAGGCGATCACCACGTCGTTCTCGACCTTCGAAATCTGGTTCTGCGTGGCAGGCCTGTACCTGCTGATCAACCTGCCGCTGTCGCACATTGCCAGCCGGCTCGAGCGGAGGCTTGCGCAAAGTGATTGAAGTCCGTGACCTGCTGAAAGTCTTCGACACCCGTGGCCAGGTGGTGCGTGCGGTGGACAACGTCTCCACCCAGGTTGCCAAGGGCGAGGTGGTGGTGGTGCTGGGCCCCTCGGGTTCCGGCAAGTCGACCTTCCTGCGCTGCCTGAACGGCCTGGAGCATTTCGACGAAGGCCATGTGGCCATCGATGGGCTGCGCCTGGAAGACCCCAAGACCGATATCAACGCCTACCGCCGTGAAGTCGGCATGGTGTTCCAGCACTTCAACCTGTTCCCGCACATGACCGTGCTGGAGAACCTGTGCCTGGCGCAGAAGGTGGTGCGCAAACGTAGCAAGGCCGACCGCGAAGCCAAGGCCCGTGCACTGCTGGAGAAGGTCGGCATTGGCCAGAAGGTCAATGAATACCCCTCTCGCCTCTCGGGGGGGCAGCAGCAGCGGGTGGCCATTGCCCGCGCCCTGGCGATGGATCCGAAGGTGATGCTGTTCGACGAACCGACCTCGGCGCTCGACCCCGAGATGGTCGGCGAGGTGCTGGATGTCATGAAGACCCTGGCCCAGGAAGGCATGACCATGGTCTGCGTGACCCATGAGATGGGCTTTGCCCGTGAGGTGGCTGACCGGGTGCTGTTCTTCGACCATGGCAAGTTGCTGGAAGATTCGGCACCCGCTGCGTTCTTCGCGGCGCCGAGGGACCCGCGGGCCCAGGCGTTCTTGCGCCAGGTGCTTTGATCGGATCGCTCTTTGCGTGGGCAAGCCCGACCTCTTGTAGGCGCAAGCTTGCCCGCCAAGGCACACCACCGTTCCTACAGGCTGAATCGCCCCACCATCCCCCGCAACTGCTGCCCCAGCTGCTGTAGTTCACCACTGGAAGTGGCCGTCTGTTCGCTCGCCGAACTGGTGTGATCGGAAGCCTCGCGCACACTGATCACGCTGCGGTTGATCTGTTCGGCCACCACGCTCTGCTCTTCGCTGGCGGTGGCGATTTGCTGGTTCATCCCCTGGATGTTCGATACGGTCCGGGTGATCTGCCCCAATGCATCGCCCGCGCGGCGACTCAGCTCGACACTTTGCTCGGTCAGGGTCCTGCTGCTGTCGAGCAGTGAAGTGACTTCATCGGTGCCCTGGTGCAGGCTTTCGATCAGGTGCTCGATCTCCTCGGTCGACTGTTGGGTGCGCTGGGCCAGGCCCCGTACTTCGTCGGCCACCACCGCGAACCCGCGACCGGCTTCGCCGGCACGTGCCGCTTCGATGGCCGCATTGAGGGCCAACAGGTTGGTCTGTTCTGACACCGACTTGATCACGTCGAGGATACTGCCGATCCGTTGGCTTTCCCCCGCCAGGTGTTGCATCGAAGTGAGGCAGCGGTCCATCTGCGTTGCCAGCTGTTCGATACGCGCGATGGCTTCGGCCACTACCTGATCGCCCACTTGCGCCTGCTGGTCAGCGTCGGTTGCGGCCAATGAGGCATGTTCGGCGTTCTGTGCCACTTCCTGCACGGTCGCGCTCATCTGGTTCATCGCCGTGGCCACCTGGTCGGTTTCCTCGCGCTGCTGAGTGATGCGCTCGAGCGTGTCTGCGCTGGCCCCGGCCAGTTGCGAGGCCGCTTGTGACAAGTGCTCGACGCTCTGGTCGATGCCGCCGATCAGCTGGCGCAGGCTCAGCGTCATCTCGCACATGCTGCGCTGCAACTGGCCCATTTCGTCGCGACGCGCCACCGTTTCCACTTGGCTGAGGTCGCCGCGAGCGATGCGGGCGGCCTGGGCCAGTGTCTGGCGCAGTGGCTCGGTGATCTGCCGGGTGATCAGCCAGCCGGCCAGCACGCCGACAGCCAAGGCCAGCAGTGCCACGCTGGTCAGCAGTGAGCGAGCGGCTACGGCTTCATGGTCGCGTTGTGCAACTTTCTGCTCGGCCAGCGTCACGCTGGCGTCACTCAGGTCGTTACCGATGACTTCCATGTCGCTCTGCAGTTGTTCGACGCGGATCGCTGCGCGACGGTATTGCTCCAGGCTGGCCCGGTACTCGGCCAGGGCGGGCTTGGGGCGCGCCATGAGCTCGCTCGGCAATGCGAGCGGTGCAAGTGCCGTCAGCATTTGCTCCAGGCTGGCTTGCGCAGCATCGAGCGCCGCATTGCCGACCTGTGCGAAGTCCTCGACGGGCGAGAACGTGTAGGCGGGTACCAGGCTTTGCTGGTTGGCGCTGTCGACCTGGCGCGTGAGCGTGTCCATCAGTCCGAGCAGGTTGCCCTGCGGCTGGTCGGCGGGAAGCTTGAGCAGCGCTTGGGTCTGCAGGTCGTCGATGACTTCATCCAGTATCCGGTCCTTGTCGCGCATGATCTTGCGCAGCTCGGCACGGCTATCGACTGCGCGCAGCAGCTCGGCGTAGTTCTCGCGCAGGCGCTGCAACTGACGCAGCTTCTCGCTGAGCAGCTCGCGCGACTGGTCGACGCTGCTGCGTTGCTGGAGCACGGTGAGCCGGCGTTCGAGCTGGTCGAGGATCGCGTCGATGCGTGTCTTGCTGGTGTCGTCGGCCAGCACGCGGTAGGTGATGCGTTCGGCGCGCAGGTCTTTGCTCAGGTCACTGATCTGCACGATCTCGCTGAGCTGTTGCGAGCGGATGATGGCACCGTCCAGGGCGCGCCAGCCGCTGACGGTGGTTGCGAGTGTGAGCAACAGGACCACGGCGAAGCCGAGGGTGAGTTTGAGTCGCACGCTGAGGTTGGCGAGGCAGCGATTGAGATATCCGAACATGGCGAGTCTCCATCCATATGAGAGAAGGACCATGCTGGTAGGTTGCCAGCATGGTCCTTCTGCTCATCGGCAGAGCGCGCGTGGGACTCGACCTGTAAATCCTGTGGGAAAGTTCCACTGGCAGGTAGTGATTATTCCTTGCCCGGCGGCGCTCAGAGACGGAAGCGGGCTACCAGGCCCTGCAGGTGGGTGCCGAGCCGCGCCAGCTCGACGCTGGAGCTGGCAGTCTCTTCACTGGCCGCCGAGGTCTGGTCGGAAATATCCCGTACATTCATCACGCTGCGGTTGATCTCCTCGGCCACTGCACTCTGCTGCTCTGCCGCCGTAGCGATCTGCTGGTTCATCGATTGGATCGACGACACGGTGCGGGTAATGGTATCCAGCGAGCTGCCGGCGCGACGGGTCAGTTCGACGCTGCTGTCGGTGAGTTCGCGGCTGCTGTCCATCACACTGGATACCCGCTGGGTGCCGCTCTGCAGGTTGGCGATCAGCTCCTCGATCTCCTCGGTCGACTGCTGGGTGCGCTGCGCCAGGCTGCGTACTTCATCGGCGACAACGGCGAATCCGCGACCAGCCTCACCTGCGCGTGCAGCTTCGATGGCGGCGTTGAGGGCCAGCAGATTGGTCTGCTGGGCAACCGACTTGATCACGTCGAGCACGCTGCCGATCTTGTCGCTCTCGGTCTTGAGCTGGTTCATCGCTTCGCTGGAGTTACCCACTTCGTTGGCCAGGCGCTCGATCTGGGCGATGGCCTCGCCGACCACCCGATCACCCTCGCGAGCCTGCTGATCGGCCATCAGCGCCGCTTCCGACGCCTGCTCGGCGTTGCGCGCGACTTCCTGCACGGTGGCTGCCATTTCGTTCATGGCGGTCGCGACCTGGTCGGTCTCGACTTTCTGGTTGTTGACCCCTGCGCTGGTCTGCTCGGTGACGGCCGACAGCTCTTCGGCAGCGCTGGCGATCTGGGTGACGCCGTCACCGATACCGCTGATCAGTTCGCGCAGGCCCTGGGTCATGCGTTGCATGCTGGCTTGCAGTTGGCCGAGTTCGTCGCGACGTTGCACCAGCAGGTCCTGGCTCAAGTCGCCGCTGGCCACGCGTTCGGCGGCGCTGAGGGTCTGGCGCAGGGGCACGACGATCTGCCGGGTGATGGCCCAGGCGGCAATGATGCCTAGCAGCAGGGCCAGGGCACTGGCTCCGCCCAGTAGGGTCTTGGCCTGCAGGGCACCACTGTTGCGCACGGCGGTCTGCGATGCGGTCATCTGCGTACCGGCATCCATCAACACCTGGCCCTGTACAACCATGCGTTGCAAGGTCTGCTCCGCGCTGGTCTGCGCTGCGCCGAACTGGTTCACCGCATCGCGATAGGCGCCCATGGCATTGGCGGCATCATCGAGACTGGCGGCGTATTCGGCGGGCACCCTGGCCGGCAGGGCCTTGAGCACAGCGAGCGCCTGGTCGATGGCATCCAGCGCGGTCTGCTGGAATTCGGCCTTGCCGCTATAGGTGTAGCCGCGCACCTGGAAGCGCGCCTGCTGGAGCAAGGCGCTGGCCTGCACGATCTGTTGATAGAGGCTGATGTCGCCACCTTGCGCAAGGCGTTGCTGCACCTGACCGATCAGCGCAGCGGCCTTGTCGGCGCTGTCACCCAGCACACTGCGTGCGGCTTCACGGCGCTGGCCGGCCTGCTTGAGCTCGACGAAGGCCTGGCGGTATTGGCGCACGGCTTGACGCTGCTGCTCCAGGCGCTGGCGATCCTGCGGATGCTCGATCTGCCCGAGCATCATCTCGACCTGCTGCTCGAGCTTGCCGAGCGCTTTTTCCAGCTCGCCCGCCGATGCGTCGTCGCGATTGCGTTCGTACTGCTGGCGGGCGATGCGCAGGTCCTGGCTGTAGCCGAGGATCAAGGAGATGTTGCCCAGCTTGTCACCGCGGTCGATGATCGAGTCCATGCCGCGCCAGCCTGTGGCGGTGATGGCCATGGTCAACAACAGTACCAGGCCGAAGCCGGCCCCCAGTTTGCGACTGACGCTCACGTTTCCCAGCGACTGGACAACCTTTCCGTACATGACGATCTCCCCGGCGACTTGAAAAGCCAGAATTTTCTTGTGTTGCAAGGCCATCGGCCTGCTGGGGAGAAACTTGATGCCAGGATGCTGACCAAATGGTCAGAATATTCGGGAAAGCAGAGCCGTGACCGCCGTTTCCACACGCAGGATGCGCTCGCCCAGTTGTACGGGGGCCAGGCCGGCCTTGCCCAGCAGTTCCACTTCGTAGGGAATCCAACCGCCTTCCGGGCCGATCGCCAGGGTCACCGGCCCTTGCACCGCGCGTGGGCAAGCCGGGTAGGGGCCGGGATGGCCAACCAGGCCGAGCGTGCCGTCGGCGATGGTGGGCAGCCGGTCTTCGACGAAGGGTTTGAAGCGCTTTTCGATGATGATTTCCGGCAGCACGGTGTCACGGGCCTGCTCAAGGCCCAGGATCAGGTTCTCGCGGATGCTGTCCGGCTGCAGGAACGGCGTCTGCCAGAAGCTTTTCTCGACCTTGTAGCTGTTGACCAGGATCAACCGTGGCACGCCGAGGGTGGCGATGGTCTGGAACAGACGGCGCAGCATCTTGGGGCGGGGGACGGCCAGCACCAGGGTGAGCGGCAGCTTCGCTGGTGGCTCCTGATCGAAGCTGACCCGCAGCTCGGCTTCGTGGCCCTCCAGGCGGATCACCTCGGCCTGGCCCATCAGGCTGCCGATGCGGCCTACGCGCAGGGTGTCGCCCACCGCCACGCGGTGGATGTCCTGCATGTGAGTGAAGCGGCGGTCGGCCAGTACGACACGGTCGGCCGCGACGAAGTCGGCCTCCTCGAGCAGCAGCAGGTTCACGCCTGGGTCGCTGGTGGCTGGTCGTTGTGGTCGTCCGCGGCTTCATCCTGCGGATGGCTGCGCTTGCGGATCAGGCCGCCGAACAGCACGCCGATCTCGAACAGCAGCCACATGGGCACGGCCAGCAGTGTTTGCGAGAAGATGTCCGGCGGGGTGAGGATCATGCCGACCACGAAGCAGCCGATGATCACGTAGGGACGGATCTTCTTCAGGTACTTCACATCGACAACGCCGATCCACACCAGCAGCACCACCGCCACCGGAATCTCGAAGGCGACGCCGAAGGCGAAGAACAGGGTCATGACGAAGTCGAGGTAGCTGGCGATGTCGGTCATCATCGACACGCCTTCAGGGGTGGCGCTGGCGAAGAAGCCGAAGATCAGCGGGAACACCAGGAAGTAGGCGAAGGCCATGCCGGCGTAGAACAGGATGATGCTGGAGATCAGCAGCGGGATGGCGATGCGCTTTTCATGGCGATACAGCCCCGGTGCGATGAAGCCCCAGATCTGCTGGAGGATGAACGGGATGGCCAGGAATAGCGAGACGATCATGGTCAGCTTGAACGGCGTGAGGAACGGTGATGCCACGTCGGTGGCGATCATCGTCGCGTTGGCCGGCAGGTGCGCACGCAAGGGTGCCGAGACCAGGGTGTAGATCTGCTGGGCGAAGGAGAACAGCCCGGCGAAGATCAGGAAGATAACGGCTACGCAACGCAGCAGGCGGGTGCGCAGTTCGGTCAGGTGCGAGACCAGCGGCATGGGCTGGTCGTGTTCCGGAGTTTCGCTCATGGGGCTCGGGGCGGCTGGTGCGGCTCAGGGGTGGTCGTGGGCGCCGCTGGGGCGGCATTGGCGTCGGCGACAGGTGCGGGAGTCTCGCTCGCGGCCGGCGTGTTCACGGGCTGCGCGGGCGGTGTCTGCGGGTTGAGGATGCGCTTGGCTTCCTGTTCCATCTGCAGGATGTGCTCGTTGTGCAACTGGCGGCGGATGTCATCGGCACCGATCTCGCGCTCGACTTCCATCTTGATGCTGTTGAAGCTGCGCTTGAGCCGGCCGATCCACAACCCCGCGGTACGCGCGGCGCCAGGCAGGCGCTCGGGGCCGAGCACCAGCAGGGCAACCAGGCCGACGAGCAGCAGCTCGCTGAAGCTGATGCCGAACATGGGTCAGTCTTTCCGTTGTGGCTCTTGGACCGGCTGAGCCTGGCCCTCGATGGTGTGCGGCTGGCTCAGCGGCGCGGTGTTGTGCGGCTGCTGGGTGGGTTGCACGGACGGCTGTACAGGCGGCGGAGTCTGCTCGGCAGGCTTGCTTTCTTCCTCGTTCATGGCCTTGCGAAAGCCTTTGATCGATTCGCCCAGGTCGCTGCCGAAGTTCTTCAGCTTTTTGGTGCCGAACACCAGCACTACGACGACCAGCAGGACGATCCAGTGTTTCCAGTCAAAGATACCCATGGTGTACTCCCTTGAATGATGTGTAGCCTGAGCGGGCGTTATCGCAGGGCGAGCCCGCTCCTGCAGGGGCATGTCGATCAGGTCGGTTGGCGCGCGGCCTTCTCGTCATGGCCGGAAAGCCCGAAGCGGCGGTCGAGTTCGTCCAGTACCGCCTGTGGATGCTGCCCCAGTGCGCTGAGCATCACCAGGCTATGAAACCACAGGTCGGCGGTTTCATAGATGACATCACTGTAATCCTTGCTCACGGCGGCGTCCTTGGCGGCGATGATCGTCTCGATCGACTCTTCGCCAAGCTTCTCCAGAATCTTGTTCAGACCCTTGTGGTAGAGGCTCGCCACGTAGGAGCTGTCGGGGGCCGCCTGCTTGCGTTGTTCGAGCACTTCAGCCAGGCGATCGAGTGTGTCGCTCATGTTCAGTGCCCCGCGTGGTAGATAGTGTCAGGATCTTTCAGGACCGGGTCGACGATCTTCCATTCACCGTTTTCGAAGACACGATAGAAGCAGCTTTCACGGCCGGTATGGCAGGCGATATGACCCAGTTGCTCGACCATCAGGATGACCACGTCGGCGTCACAATCCAGGCGCAGCTCATGCAGTTTCTGCACATGGCCGGACTCTTCGCCCTTGCGCCACAGCTTGCCCCGCGAGCGCGACCAATAGATGGCGCGGTTCTCGGCGGCAGTCAGGGCGAGCGATTCACGGTTCATCCAGGCCATCATCAGCACACGCCCGGTCTTGTGGTCCTGGGCGATCGCCGGTACCAGGCCATCGCTGTTCCACTTGATCTCGTCCAGCCAGTCTTTCATCGTCGACTCCAAAACAGGCCCGCTCCCGTACCGGACCCTTTGCGCCTAGTGTGCCAGCCAGCAGCGCGGCTGGCTATCGGCGCACGATCAGGTAGAGCCCGGCAGCCAGCATCAGCCACGCCGGCCAGGCGGCCGGGGCGCTGAGGCTCGCGGCACCGGTGGCCAGGGTCGCCCCGCCACCGAGCAGGCCGGCACCGAGCAGGCGCAGCGCCCAGTTGTCGCCCGCCCGGCGGCGCTCTGGCAGTTGCGGGTCGTGCAGGTGCGGTTGCGACAAGCGTTCGAGCAGGTCGCGGGTCATGTCGGCCAGGTGCGGCAACTGCTCGGCTTGGCTATAGAGGTTGCCGAACACCGCCTTGGGGCTCATGCGCTCGCGCATCCAGCGTTCCAGATAGGGCTTCGCGGTGCTCCACAGGTCCAGGTCAGGGTACAGCTGGCGCCCCAGGCCTTCGATGTTGAGCAGGGTTTTCTGCAGCAGCACCAACTGCGGCTGAACTTCCATATTGAAACGGCGGGCCGTCTGGAACAGGCGCATCAGCACCTGGCCGAAGGAAATATCCTTTAACGGTTTTTCGAAGATCGGCTCGCATACGGTGCGGATCGCCGCTTCGAATTCGTTGACCTTGGTGTGTGCCGGTACCCAGCCCGAATCGATGTGCAATTGCGCCACGCGACGGTAGTCGCGCTTGAAGAAAGCGATCAGGTTGCGTGCCAGGTAGTCCTGGTCTTCGGCGGTCAGGCTGCCGACGATGCCGCAGTCGATGGCGATGTACTGCGGGCTCCACGGCTTGACCGTGCTGACGAAGATGTTGCCCGGGTGCATGTCGGCGTGAAAGAAGCTGTCACGGAACACTTGGGTGAAGAACACCTCGACACCGCGTTCGGCCAGAAGCTTCATGTCGGTGCGCTGGTCGGCCAAGGTGGCCATGTCGGTGACCGGCACGCCGTAGATGCGCTCCATCACCAGCACTTTCGGGCGGCACAGGTCCCAGTACACCTGCGGCACGTACATCAGCTCCGAGCCTTCGAAGTTGCGCCGCAGCTGGCTGGCATTGGCTGCTTCGCGCAACAGGTCGAGCTCGTCGTAGATGGTCTTTTCGTAATCGCTGACCACTTCCACCGGGTGTAGGCGGCGGGCATCGGCGGAGGCCCGTTCGGCCACCTTGGCGATCAGGAACAACCACGCCAGGTCCTGCGCGATCACGGGCTTGAGCCCCGGGCGAACCACCTTGACGACCACCTCTTCGCCGCTCTTGAGACGTGCCGCATGTACCTGGGCGACCGAGGCCGAGGCCAGCGGCTCGACGTCGAAGCGGCTGAACACCTCGCCGACTTTCGCACCGAGCTGCGCTTCGATCAGCGCCACGGCTTTCTGTGGGTCGAATGGCGGCACGCGGTCCTGCAGCAGCATCAGCTCGTCGGCGACGTCCGTTGGCAGCAGGTCGCGGCGGGTGGAGAGCAGTTGGCCGAACTTGATGAAGATCGGCCCCAGGTCCTGCAGGGCCAGGCGCAGGCGCGCGCCGCGGCTGAGCTCGCTGGGCTTGCGCGGCAGCCAGCGCCAGGGCAGCAGCAGGCGGATGCTCAGCAGCCACCAGGGCAGGGGCAGGTCGAACAGCAGGTCATCGAGGCGGTAGCGGATCACGACGCGCTGGATGCGCAACAGACGGCGGACGGCGAGCAGCTTCATGCGTTATCGCTGGAATCAAGAGTGTGGGAAAGGCGACGGATGCGCGCCTCGAGACGTTCGATATCGACCTTCAGCGCATCGAGCTCGCTGAATGCCGCTTCGGCTTCGCGCTGCCCGACCAGGGTACGCGATTCCTCGGCCAGGTACTCGGACAGATTCTGGCTGAACCGCGACAGGCCCTGCCGGGTCCAGCGTGCGCGCAGGCGCAAGTGGCCGGCGATCAGCGCGGTGGGGACCGGCCCCAGCCAGCGCGACAGCTCGTACTCCCAATCGAGCTCCAGGTCCTGGAGCACGCCGACCAGGTCGAGCAGCACCGCGCTGTCGCCATGCAGCTCGACCTGCGGGCTGTGCAGCACGGCGTTCTTGTCTGTGGCGAAGGCCAGCTGGGCCAGGCTGCCGGCCGGCGCACGCAGGGTGCAATCGACCTCGCCCTCCCAATGTGCAGCGAGCATCAGGCCCTCTTCGTCGGGCAGGATGAACAACTGCAGGGCGGGCTGGCGGCAGTCGATGGCGATCACCTTGCCTTCCAGCGCGCCCAGGCGCGGCAGCGCGGTGCTGTCCATGCGCAGCACACGGTTGAGCCCGTGCTCGACGCTGGCGAGCAGCCCGGCCAGGAGCATCAGGGTTTGATTCCCCGGTGCACGGCGACGATGCCGCTGGTCATGTTGTGGTAGGTGACGCGGTCGAAACCGGCATCGACCATCATGCTTTTCAGCGTTTCTTGGTCCGGGTGCATGCGGATCGATTCGGCCAGGTAGCGATAGCTTTCCGAGTCGTTGGTGATCAGCTTGCCGGCCAGGGGCATGAAGGCGAAGGAGTAGGCGTCGTAGGCGCGCGACATCAGTTTGTTGGTGGGCTTGGAGAACTCCAGCACCAGCAGGCGGCCACCAGGCTTGAGCACACGCAGCATCGAGCGGATGGCTTCATCCTTGTGCGTCACGTTGCGCAGGCCGAAAGCGATGGTCACGCAGTCGAAGTGGTTGTCGGGGAAGGGCAGCTTTTCAGCATCGGCCTGGACGAACTCGATATTACCGGCCACGCCGCGGTCGAGCAGGCGATCGCGGCCAACCTTGAGCATCGATTCGTTGATGTCGGCCAGTACCACCTGGCCGGTCGGGCCGACCAGTCGCGAGAACTTGGCAGCCAGGTCACCGGTGCCGCCGGCGATGTCGAGCACGCGGTTGCCGGGGCGCACACCGGACAGCTCGATGGTGAAGCGCTTCCACAGGCGGTGCATGCCGCCGGAGAGCACATCGTTCATCAGGTCGTACTTGGCGGCCACGGAGTGGAAGACCTCGGCGACCTTCTTCGCCTTCTGGCTCTCGGGGACGTCCTGGTAGCCAAAGTGGGTGGTGGGTTCGGCGTGGTCGCCTTTGCGCTGGTCGTTCATATCGCTTCACCGAAAAAAATTACCGCCATTCTAGGGCGAACGGGCGGATTTGTCTTGGCGGGGTGTGCCGTCTCGCGGGCGCGGGCATAATGCCGATTATGTCTTCATTGCCTGGATACCCCGCATGACTCAGATCAGCGTCGAACGCAAACATTCCCTCGGTCGCGAAGCTGCCCGTGCCAAGGCTGAAAGCCTGGTCGACAAGCTGTCGCGCGAGTACGACCTCAAGGCCACCTGGAATGGCGACCGCGTCGATGTCGCGCGCAGCGGCGCCAACGGCAGCGTGCACATCGGCGAGGACAGCATCCGTGTCGAGCTG
This sequence comes from Pseudomonas sp. S44, assembly GCF_016624805.1. Classification (NCBI taxonomy): domain Bacteria; kingdom Pseudomonadati; phylum Pseudomonadota; class Gammaproteobacteria; order Pseudomonadales; family Pseudomonadaceae; genus Pseudomonas; species Pseudomonas sp. S44. The sequence goes on along the minus strand of NZ_JACVTY010000003.1, from coordinate 117,457 downwards.
AAGCTGGGCATGATGCTGTCGATGATGAGCGGGACCATCAAGGGCGAGATCGAGCGTGCGCTGGACAAGGCCCTGATGTGATCTGACGAAGCCCTCGGGGGCTGTAGGGCGCTTCCCTTGCTGCGCCCGGCAGGCGCAGCAGGGAAGCATGCAACAGGTGCTCGTTGCTCAGGCTTGCTGGTCGTGATGATGACGGGCGCCGATGCCCAAGCCCAGCATCGCCTCCATGCCCATGGTCATGCCAACCAGTCGGAACGGTGCGGTGGAAGCCAGACGTGAGAGCAAGTCCAATGCCAGCGTGCTGCCAACGCTCTGCACCCCGCTGACCATGTCCGAGGCAGTGCTGTATGCAAATCTTGAGCCACCAATGAACTCGGCTTGCATTGCCCGCCCTCCAGCCTCCAGCGTCTGACCCAGCGGCTGTAGTTCGATAGCCAGCGTTCTGTCTTGAACGGCATATACGCTCATTCTCCCGACCCTGGGGGCCGCGCTGCGAACGCCACGCAAGGCTGTTTGTGCCGCTCCACGAGCGAAGCCCGCCCCCAGGGTGAGGACAGCGCCTGCCACGCCTAGGCCAAATGCCACCCAGTCGAGCGTACGGGCGGTGGCAGGGTCATGGTCGCGCACCACTTCAGCAGCTATGCCGACTACGCCGGCAGCGAGTATCAATGCGCCGCCTGCGACCATCATGCCTGCTGCCAACGTCATGCCCGTAGCCATGATCGCCGCCACGCCAGCCCCCATGGTCAGCACTCCCACGACGACACCAAGTAGTACGGCCGCTGCGATGCCCACCCATCCCCAGAACGAAATATGTCCATTCGGATCAGGGCAATTGACCGGATCCAGATAGGCATAAATGTTGTACCCCCCGGCACCGAAAGGGCTCCAGCTGTCGGGCGTGGTGAAACGCATGAGCGAGGGGCTGTATTGGCGTTCACCCAAGTGATAGACGCCGCTGACGTCGTCATACAGCCCGCCAGTCCAGGCCGCCGATAGAGGTGCATCGCTGATGCCGAAGGGGGAGCACTTGATCAGTTTCGGATCCAGAGTTCCGTCCAGGGTAATCAGCGGTGTACCCACACGGTCAGCGCAGATAAGCAGCGGTTTGTCGGTATCGGGGTGTGTAGTTGCGCAAACCTCTTCGGCAAGCCTGCACAGACGCAGGGTTTTTTCGCCCCGGCGTTCGCTGACCAGCAGCGGCATGGTCATGCTCGGGTCATAGTGCCAATCGGTACGTTCGGTCAACTTGCTGCGCGAGCGCAACCGGCCTTGAGGATCGTAGTGATACAGATAGGTGTGCTCTGCGTCTTTCAGGCTGGCCAGCCGATTCAGGGCGTCGTAGCTCAGCGTCTGGCCTTTTTCATTTTTGGTCATGCAGCCATTGGCGTCGTATTTCAGCTCGATGACAGCGGGGTAATCGGCATGTGTGTGAGAGATTTTGCTCAGTTGGCAAGGCACCTGCGGATTATCGTAGTGGAAGGTTGCGGTATCCGAGCCACCGTCGAAGTGGCTGATGCAGGTGACGATGTTGCCCAGCGCGTCGTTGGTCAGTTCCAGTTTGGTGATGGCTTTACCGAAGGAATCCAGGTTCAGCTCGGAGCCTGAGCATTCGTAACCGCTAAGCATGTTGCGGTTGTCATAACTGAAGCTTTCCTTGCGTACGGTCTGCCCCTTGGCGATGACAGTGCGCGTGGCCAGTTGGTGGTTCTTGCGATAGGTGTGCTGGACCGTGACTGCCTTGCTTTTGTCGGCGGGTACGATGCGACGTTCGACTTCTTCTCCGAGCGCATTGTAGGAATATTCGATGGTCAGCTTTTCCGCGCTTTTCTTGCGCGTTATTACCTGCGACTTCATGCGGTTGAACGCACCGTATACGGCGGTGACCTTGATGTCCGGATCATCGACTTCCACTACGTTGCCGCGGGCATCGTACCTGCGGGCTTGCGTGACTCCGGCAACATCTTTATAGCTGGTGCATCTGCCATTGGGGCTCCATGCCAATGATTGCGTAAGTGCTGGCTGGTCCTTTGCCGGCACTATCGTTTCGTTGACGGGGCGACTGAGTGCACCGTAGCCAAGTGTGACGTCGAGGCCGCTCTGGTCCGTGTACTGGCTGAGCAGGCCGGTACCCTTGGCGTAGCTGAACTGATGATGAAGGTCTTTGCCTTTTATGGATTTCGCGGCGCTGCCCAGTTGGGGAATGCTTTCATAGGTCAAGGTTCCGCGCGGTGAAACTTCTTTGGCGGGATCCAGGCGGTTATCGGTGTAGGTGAAGGTTCGTTGACCTGTACTGGTGCTGGAAACCAGACGCTCGAGGCCATCGAATACCTGTGTTCCAAGTGCGTGAACGGTTTCTCCTGCTGTCAGTGTGATGGACTCGATCAATTCCCGACTGGAATGTGTGGGGTAGGTCTTGTTCAGCACGCTGCCATCCGGGTAGGTGGTAGTGGTGACACGTCCGAACACGTCGTAGGCGAAGCTTGTCAGCTGGCCCTGTTCGTCTGTCACCGAAGTGCGTTTACCGGCATTGTAGGTCTGGCTGGCAGTAGAGTGTGGCGTGACGGTAAGGGTGCGACTGTCCTTGGCGGCGACTGACAGAGCAAGGCGATGCACGTTGGTGACATTGCCGCGCGTGTCCAGAAACTGCATTTCACATAAGCCGAACGGTTTGCTGTTCACGCAGTCGAACGGTACCTTTACCTTGTTGATCACGTTGTCGTCGTTGATCCAGAACCTTATGTAGCCGTTCATTGTGCCTGCACCTAGCTCTGCCTGAGCCGAACTTTCGACTGCAGTGTTGTCAAAGTATACTTTGACGATCGCTCGATATTCAGCCGTGTCCCACGCAACGGTATAAATATAGGCTGTGGTGCTCGCATCGCCTGATGAATCTTTTTCGATATCGAAACGGGTATTGTCGAGATACTGCGTGAGTGCAGTTCGGTGGACGGGCGTTGAGCTAGAGTAGTCGTAGTCGATAACTTCACGAACCTTTCCGTCCACGTAGCTTTTTTTCTGCAGGCAGTACCATTCGTTTTCAGGGTCTGAACGGCATTCCCAAACCTCGATTTCCTGGTTCCTGTTGTCGTAGATCGACAGTGTCTTGGCTCCGGTGGTGTCGGTGTGCTGGATGTAGCCACTCAGTGCTAAGCTGGGGGCTTTATCATCCTTGAATTTCAGCGTGTCTGGCAATGCCAGGCCGTGCTCATAGGTTTCTGTCGTTTCGAACTCACTGCCCGAGTTATTGAGGGTCTTGGTCAGGCGGCCTAAACCGTCCCATGTATAGCTGGAAATGTTTCCAGAAATATCCTGTTCTTTCAGGACCAAACCGGTGCGCGTCGACACGGTACTGCTTGTGGTACATGTCAAATCGTCACGCGTCGTCAGTGTTGCAATGCGTTCTGTCTGTCCGGCTATTGAGTGGATGTAAGAAATTTTGAGTTTTTCAGTCAAGTTAGTGTTGTCGCTATTGACGTCGGCAGGCCATTTCGCTTTGTTCAAGCAGGTTTGGAGTGCCTGCCTTTCAATAATTTCAGAGTGACTTTCATATGAGCTCATTTCGTCGACTTGCAAGTATTCGCTGTTGTTGGCGTCAGTGTGATAGCTCTCGATGTGGTCAATCGTTTGGTGTTTCAGTTTTTCAGATTGATAGCGATTTGTAATAAGCGCTTCAGGCAGGTAGGTGATTTGCCCTTTGAGTGGAGTGGTAGTTTGTTTATGTGCGGTGTAGAAGTAAAAGCGCTCAAGGTAGGTACTTTTTTCTGCCGTGTCAGGGATGGTTTTTTCGTAAGCGATCAGGTTGCTTTCAGCGTTGTCCAACAGGTAGCTTAATGTTTTTTTCTCCTGGTTTTCTATCGCCTCGATCAGACGTCCGTGACTGTCGTATTTCCAGGTTTTTGTCAGCTGGGTCGCATTATTAATCAGGGATGTTTCTTTTGTGATTGAGAAGAGTTCGTTGTAAGTGTAGTTAACCGTTTTTGTACGTTCTTTCAGTTGCGACTGCTTTTTTTTGAAATCTTCTCGAGTGCCGCATTTAGACGAATATGAAGTCGATAGGTCAGTATGAATGGTGTTCTGACCGATTAGTCTGTCTCTTGAAGTGGATAGCAGTACGCATTCAATATATTCTAAAGAGTCCTCGGTGGGGTTGTTTAAGATATCATCGAAGGTCTTTTTTGGAATGCTTGACTCACTCCTTGAGAGGAGTGCGCCTTTTGTGTCGTACTCAAGGCCGGTGCGTTCAATGAAATGCTGATCTACATAGCGCAAAATTATAGTATACGATGTGTTTGAGTCTGTGTGGGCTTGCAGGAATAGCGTGAAGTCGTCTTCCGTGGCCTGAGCCTGAACTCTTGCGCGGAAATTATAGAACGCTTTTTCTACGCGGCCGGAGGGGGAGCGTATCCTGCTCAGGGGATAAACACCAGGTTTATATGAGAGCATTTTTTTTTTGCGTTCGTAGTCAAACTTCCAATTCAACGGTGGTTGCACACTGCTGTTTTCGATACCTAACAGGTGATTTGATTTCAGTTCTAGGGCGAAGGTTCTCTGCTCGTCCTGATCTGGCCAGAGCTTGATGACAGGGGCCTTTGCCGCGTAGTCGATCTGAAGGAGCTGTTCCTTGTCGGTATGCAGGGAATGAATGCTCTTCAATTTGACACTGTTGGCCGCTTCGTCAATCTCCCAGTCCAGCGTCATGCCAACGCCGAATGCAGAGTAGCGAGACGTACAGGGGCAGAGATCGATTTTTCCGGCCGTCAGAAATTCGATGATCCCTGTGCTTCGATAGGTGACCCGGTAGCCCACGCCAGGCTCTTCTTTCAGGAACACATCACCGTTGCTGTCCGTCAAGTTCAGGTTTTCGTCTACTTGGTAAAGACGGCCGTCTGATAGCGAAAGCAACTTCGATTTTTTGTTATAGACCGTCGCGGGGATCCGCCATCCCAGACCCAGTCCAAAATCGTTCTGATTGAGCGGCGAATAAAAAAGGCGAATATCGTAGTTGGGGTTGACCAATGTACCCAGGAGAATGTTTGCCGAGAACGTCAGTGTTCTGGGATCGACGCCACTTTCGATGTAGCTGTGGAAGTTTACTTTTCCGCCATGTGTGCTGGTGCTCATATTCATGTCTTCCTGAGGGGGTGTCACCTCATCTAATAGGCTGGTTTCTGCGTCTGCAACTAGCATTTTTAACAGGTAAGCGCTTGAAGCGTGACGCCCGTGCGGCGGCAAGGCGTTGCTATAGAGGAGTTCCAGCACAGTCACCAGCTTAGGGTGATGATTCTAATTTCCTCCCCTACCTTATGCTCAAGCCCGACTTCCATGGGCAGTTCCTCCCTCCCTCTACGAGCATGAGGCAACCAGTATGGCCAAAGTGAATCTCAAGCAGCAGGACGACGCCCAAGGCACCCTGAGTGAAGTGCGCGGCTACGCGCGCAAGATCTGGCTGGCAGGCATCGGCGCATACGCCCGGGTCGGCCAGGAAGGCTCGGAGTACTTCAAGGAGCTGGTCAAGGCCGGTGAAGGCGTCGAGAAACGCGGCAAGAAAACCCTCGACAAGAAGCTCGACGCGGCCAACGGCCAGCTCGATGAAGCGGCCGAGGAAGTGAGCCGGGTACGTGGCAAGGTCGAGGTCCAGCTCGACAAAATCGAAAAGGCTTTCGACGCACGGGTGGCCCGCGCCTTGAATCGCATCGGCATTCCGTCTAAACATGACGTTGAGGCGTTGTCCATCAAACTCGAACAGCTGACCGAGTTGCTCGAGCGTGTCGCGCGCAAACCATAAGGAGAGCAGGATGGCTGGCAAGAAGAACACCGAAAAAGAAGGCAGCTCCTGGATCGGCGGGATCGAGAAGTACTCCCGCAAGATCTGGCTGGCAGGCCTGGGGATCTACTCCAAGGTCGACCAGGATGGCCCCAAGCTTTTCGATTCGCTGGTGAAGGATGGCGAGAAGGCTGAAAAGCAGGCGAAGAAGGATGCCGATGCGGCCAAGTCGGCGACTACCTCGCGAGTCTCCGATGTGAAGGATCGCGCGCTGGGCAAGTGGAGCGAGCTGGAAGAGGCCTTCGACAAGCGTCTGAACAGTGCAATCTCGCGTCTGGGCGTTCCTAGCCGTAACGAGATCAAGGCGCTGCACCAGCAGGTCGACAGCCTGACCAAGCAGATCGAGAAGTTGACAGGCGCCTCAGTGGCACCGGTGTCCAAGGCCTCGGCGTCGAAGTCCGCAGCGAGCAAGACCGCTGCCAAGCCATTGGCCAAGGCTGCGGCGAAACCCGCTGCCAAGCCAACTGCCAAGACTGCTGCGGCAAAACCCGCTGCCAAGACCGCCGCGGCTAAACCTGCGGCCAAGCCCGCTGCCAAAGCTGCAGCTGCCAAGCCGGCCGCCAAGCCTGCGGCGAAACCCGCAGCCAAGCCGGTAGCCGCCAAGCCTGCGGCAGCGAAGAAACCTGCTGTGAAGAAAGCCCCGGCCAAGCCGACTGCAGCCAAGCCGGCTGCCGCGAAGCCCGCCGCTCCGGCCGCAACCACGGCACCGGCAGCAAGCGCAGCAGCAACTGGCAATACGCCGTCGGCACCGGTGAGCCCAGCTAGCCAAAGCTGATATCGCGGCGTGCGTTTCGCGGGCAAGTCGCATCGGTGAACCGCCGCTGCGACTTGCCCGCGAATGCGTCAGTGGCAACACCGCAACTTCAGCCCCTACACTTCCAGATATTTCCCCGCCAACTGCTCCGCCGCCCTGCGCGCCGGTTCCTGCAGATGCGGTGCCACCAGCATCATCACCTGGTACACCACGATCCCCACATCGCCCTCGCGCCCCAGTACCCGCTGGTAATCCAGCGAGAACAGCAGTGTCAGCGTGATCTGCTCCACCAGTTGCCCCAGCGCCTGGGTCTCGCTCACCACCAATCCCTGGCTCTTGAGACTGGCCAGCAGCGCCGCCAGGGTGCGCTTGATCGCATTGATCAGCCCGCGCATGCCGCGTGCCAGCTTGGGCAGGCGGCCGGTGAGATTGGACAGGTCCTGGAACAGGAAGCTGTACTGCGCCATGCGCTCGACGATCAGGTGCAGGAACAGCCAATAGTCCTCGGCATCCAGGCGCACCTCCAGTGGTGGATCGAGCAGCGGCATCAACTCGTCTTCGAACCGCTCGAACAGGCCCAGTACCAGCGGCTCCTTGCCGTGGAAGTGGTAGTAGAGGTTGCCCGGGCTGATGCCCAGCTCGTTGGCGATCTCCAGGGTCGAGACGTTCGGCTCGCCCTGGCGGTTGAACAGCTCAAGGGCGCAGGCCAGGATGCGGTCGCGGGTCTTCATGGGCTCAACGTGCCATCACGTAGGTGCCAGGCGCCGGCCCGAGCGGTGGGTAGGAGGGGCTGCCCAGTTCGGTCTTCGGCGGTCTGAGGCTGCCTGAGCGGCGTGAGATCCACTCCAGCCACTGCGGCCACCAGGTGCCGTCGCTACGGGTGGCATCGTGGAACCAGGCGCGAGGGTCGCTGGAGAGCCGAGGGTTTTCCAGGTAATAGGCCTTGGGGTTGCCGGGAGGGTTGATGATGCTCTGGATGTGCCCGCTGTGCGACAGCACGAAGCGTCGCTCGCCGCCCAGCAGCAGGGCCGAGCGATACACCGCGTCCCAGGGTGTGATGTGATCGTTGCTGCCAGCCACGGTAAAGCTGTCGACCGTGACCTGCCCGAGGTCGATCGGTGTGCCGCACACCTCCAGGCCACCCGGCTGCACCAGTGGGTTGAGCTTGAAGAAGTCCAGCAGCTCGCCGTGCAGGGCTGCAGGCAGGCGAGTGTTGTCGGCGTTCCAGTAGAGAATGTCGAAGGCGGGTGGCGTCTTGCCGAGCAGGTAGTTGTTGACCCAGTAGTTCCAGATCAGGTCGTTGGGGCGCATCCAGGCGAAGATCCGCGCCACCTCGCCGCCATCGAGCACGCCGCGCTGGTAGGAGCGTCGCTTGGAGGCCTCGAGGGTCTGTTCGTCGGCGAACAGGCTGGCAGGGCTGTCGAACTGGCTGTCGAGCAGGCTCACCAGGTAGGTGGCGCTGCGCACCTTGCGCAAGCGCCCCTTGACCTGCAGATGCCCCTGCAGCGCGGCCATGGTCAGCCCGCCGGCACAGGCGCCCATGAGGTTGGGGTCGCGGTTGCCGCTGATGCTGCGACAGGCGTCCAGCGCTTCCTCCAGTGCCTGTACGTAGCTCGAAAGGCCCCATTCGCGGTGGCACGGGTCGGGGTTGCGCCAACTGACCATGAACACCTGCAGGCCGTTCTTGAGCATGTATTGCACGAAGCTGTTGGTCGGCCCCAGGTCGAATACATAGAACTTGTTGATCTGCGGCGGCACCACCAGCAGCGGGCGGGTGTACTGTTTTTCGCTCATCGGCTTGTACTGGATCAGCTCCAGCAGCTCGTTGCGAAATACCACCGCGCCGGGGGTTGCGGCCAGATTGCTGCCGACTTCGAAGGCGCGATCGTCGACCTGGCGCGGCAGGCCGTCGTTGTGGCGCAGGTCGTCGAGCAAGTGGGCGAGGCCGCGCACTACGCTCTGGCCACCGGTGTTGAGCATTTCCTTGACCGCCAGTGGGTTGAGCAGCGAGTTGCTTGGTGAAACGGCGTCGGTGAGCAGGTTGAACAGAAAGTGCGCGCGGGCTCTGTCGTCATCGTCCAGCGAGCTTTCCTCGATCCACTGGCGGGTCTGCTTCTGCCAGGCCAGGTAGGCCTGCAGGCCGCGCCGGTAGAAGGGGTTCTGGCTCCAGGTCGGATCGCTGAAGCGCGCGTCCCGAGGATGCGGCTGGTGGGGTGTGTCGCCGAGCAGCACGCGGCCCAGCTGACCGCCGAGGCTCAGCAGATGATGGGCGGTGTGCAGCGGATTGCGCAGGCCGATGCGTCCGACCTGACGCAGGGTCGAAATCAGGTCGCGACCGCGCAGGCCGGCAATGGCGTTCTGCACGTTCATGCTGGTGGCCGGGATCGGTGTCGTCCCCTTCGCCGGTTTGTCCTTCATGGCAACAATCCCTCGTCGATCCTTGTCTGCGGTGCTGCCTTCGCGGGCAAGCCCGCTCCCACCTGCACTGGATCTGTGGGAGCGGGCTTGCCCGCGAAGGCAGCACCGCCGAGTAACTGAATGTCCTGGCGCCCGCTTACCTGCGCGCCACCGGCCGCGGATGCATGACCGCACGCTGACGCTCTTCCTGGAGGAATTTCATGATGATCGGGGCGACGGCCTCGGCGCGGGTGATCAGGAACAGGTGGCCATCATCGATTATGTGTAGCTGGGCATTGGGAATTCGCCAGGCCAGCAGGCGCATGTTGATCAGCGGAATCAGCGGGTCATCGTCACCGGCCAGCACCAGGGTCGGCTGGTGGATCTTGTGCAGCCAGTGGATGCTCGTCCAGCCAAGCCCCGCGAACAGTTGCCAGTAGTAGCCGGTCTTGCCCCCGGAGCGCACCTTGGAGGCGTGGTGCAACGCCAGGTCCGGGTCGCGGCGGAAGGCGCCGCCATAAATCATCGGCGCAATGCGGATCACGTGCGACGGCTGCACATAGCGCCGCGGGCTGGCCATCATCCACAACACCTTGGGCTTGCCGGGCACCATGAAGGCCCCCGCAGCGGTGGCGGCGAGCACCAGTTTCTTGCAGCGCTCGGGATAGTCGTGGGCAAACTGCTGGGCCAGCGCCCCGCCCCAGGACACGCCGATGACATTGACCTGGCCGTAGTCAAGGTAGTCGAGCATGCGTGCGGTGAGCTTGGCCAGGCCCGGGAAACGATAGGGGTGGCGGGGCGTGGACGAGCCGCCGACACCGGGTACGTCGAAGGCGATGACCTCAAGGTCCGGGTCCAGCGCCTCGATGAATGGGAATACCAGCTCGAGGTTGGCGCCAATGCCGTTGAAGATCAGCAGCGGCGTCAGGTGTGGCTTGCCGGGGCGGACGGCGGTGCGGATGGACTGGTTGTCCAGCTCGACGGTCCTGAATACGTAGGGTTGCGACATGCGCCTGACTCTGTGATGGATGAAGCGCCGCAGCCCGCCGGGTGGCCGCGGCGGTGCGACTCAACGCTCGTGCACGTAGGTCCCCGGGGCCGCTTCGCCCGCGCTGTAGGCGCGATTGCCCAGGCGCGTCGGTGCTTTCTTCAGCTCACCGGCGCGTTCACCCAGCCAGGCCTGCCAGTGCAGCCACCAGGAGTCGGCGTGCTTGATCGCGTTCTCCTGCCAGGCCAATGGGTCGTCCGGGCGGTCTTCACCGGTCAGGAAGCGCGCCTTGGGGTTGCCTGGCGGGTTGAGGATGCTCTGGATATGGCCGCTGTTGGAGAGCACGAACTCGATCTTGCCGCCGAACAGGTGCGCCGAGCGGTAGCACGACTGCCAGGGCGTGATGTGGTCGGCGGTGCCGGCGACGCTGTAGATATCGCACTGCACTTTCTTCAGGTCGATGGCGGTGCCGGAGACTTCCAGCGCGTCGGCGCGGGTCAGCGGGTTGGTCTTGAACATCTCGATCAGGTCGCCGTGGAAGGCGGCCGGCAGGCGTGTGGTGTCGTTGTTCCAGAACAGGATGTCGAAGATCGGCGGCTCGTTGCCGAGCAGGTAGTTGTTGACCCAGTAGTTCCAGATCAGGTCATTGGGACGCATCCAGGCGAACACCTTGGCCATGTCGCTGCCTTCGAGCACGCCGGCCTGGTAGGAGTGGCGCTTGGCGGCTTCGAGGGTCTGTTCGTCGACGAACAGTGCCACTTGGGTATCGACCGTGGTGTCGAGCACGCTCACCAGCAAGGTCAGCGAATTGACCTTGGTTTCGCCCAGCGCGGCGTAGTGGCCCAGCAGCGCGGTGCAGGTGATGCCGCCGGAGCAGGCACCGAGCATGTTCAGGTCTTTGGCGCCAGTGATAGCCAGCACCGCGTCCACTGCTTCCTTCAGAGCGTCGATGTAGGTCGACAGACCCCACTCGCGCTGGGCCTTGGTCGGGTTGCGCCAACTGATGATGAAGGTCTGCTGGTTGGAGCGCAGGCAGAAGCGCGCCAGGCTCTTTTCCGGGCTGAGGTCGAAAACGTAGAACTTGTTGATCTGTGGCGGCACTACCAGCAGCGGGCGGCTGTGCACCTGCTCGGTGATCGGCCGGTACTGGATCAGTTCCAGCACGTCGTTGCGAAACACCACTGCACCTTCGCTGGTGCCGAGGTTCTTGCCAACCTCGAAGGCTTCCATGTTCACCTGGCTGGGCATGCCGCCATTGTTGAGCATGTCCTTGGCGAGGTTGGACAGGCCATCGAGCAGGCTCTTGCCGCCCGTCTCGAAGAAGCGCTTGACCGCCTGCGGGTTGGCCAGTGTGTTGGTCGGCGCCATGGCTTCGGTCATCAGGTTGATGACGAACTGGCCGCGGCTGACATCCTGGGGCGACAGGTCACTCTCGGCGATCCAGTCGTTGAGCTCCTTGCGCCAGGCCAGGTAGGTCTGCAGGTAACGGCGATAGAGCGGATTCTGGCTCCAGGCCGGATCGCTGAAGCGACGGTCATCGCTCTCGGGATGCAGGTTGGACTTGCCTAGCAGCACGTTTTTCAGTTCCAGGCCGAAATGGGCCACATGCTTGGCGCTGTGCAACGGCTGACGCACCGCCTGGCGCAGTACGGTGCGCGCGGAGCTCAGCAGGTCCTTGCGACGAATGCCGATGACCGGATTCAGGCCGAGGGTGTTTTCCGAGGCCTGTTTCTGCAACTCATCGTTGTTCTTGTTACTCATCTACGACGCTCCGTTGTCCTGAGACGAGTACCGGCTGGCTGTGGCGGGTACACAGACGACCGCCCGGTACTGCTGCTCGGGTGACCAGTGATAACGAACAGATGCAGGAACTTGCCAGCCCCATTGGTTACCCGACTTTCATGCAATGCGCAAGACAGCCAGTCATTGGCTGTCTGTAAGTCATTCAAACAGAACACATTAGAAAATGCGCTCTAACGCCTGGGAAGCTTGACCTAGAGCATGAGCTTGACCACTGACTCGACCGGGTCGCGGGATTTGCCGGCTTTGTGCAGTTCGTCGAGGTACTCGGCCCACAGCTGTTCCTGGCGCAGGCACAGTTGCTCGAGGTATTCCCAGGTGAACAGGCCGCTGTCGTGGCCGTCGTCGAACGTCAGTTTCAAGGCGTATTGGCCGGCAGGTTCCAGGCCGCTGAGGCCGACGTTGATCTTGCCGAACTGCAGGATGGGGTTGCCGTGGCCCTGGACCTCGGCGGAGGGGGAGTGCACGCGCAGGAACTCGGCGGGCAGGTGATAGACCTCGCCGGGGGCGTAGGTGAGGGTCAGGGTCTTCGAGGCTTTGTGCAGGTTGATGGCGGTGGGGAGACGGGCCATGGGGGGAAATCTCTCGGGAGCTGATGGAACAAGCTTCCAGCTTCTGATGGAGGGATTCAAGGGCCCATTCGCGGGCAAGCCCGCTCCCCAGGGGCACCACATACTTCGGCACTGTGGTGACCTCTGGGGAGCGGGCTCGCCCGCGGTGGTGGTATTACAGGATGTAACGCGACAGGTCTTCGTTCTGCGCCAGCTCACCGAGGTGGCTGTTCACATAGGCGGCGTCGATGTTGATCGGCGTCTCGTCATGGGCGCTGGCCAGGTCGCCGGCACTGAACGACACCTCTTCGAGCAGGCGCTCGAGCAGGGTGTGCAGGCGGCGGGCTCCGATGTTCTCGGTCTTCTCGTTGACCTGGAAGGCGATCTCGGCCAGGCGCTTGATGCCTTCGTCGGCGAAGGCGATGTTCAGGCCTTCGGTCTTGAGCAGCTCGCGGTACTGTTCGGTGAGCGAAGCGTGCGGCTCCTTGAGGATGCGCTCAAAGTCCTGCGGCGTCAGGGCCTTGAGCTCGACGCGGATCGGCAGGCGGCCCTGCAGCTCCGGTACCAGGTCGCTCGGCTTGCTCAGGTGGAACGCACCGGAGGCGATGAACAGGATGTGGTCGGTCTTGACCATGCCCAGCTTGGTGTTGACCGTGCAGCCTTCGATCAGCGGCAACAGGTCGCGCTGCACGCCTTCGCGGGACACATCGGCGCCGCCGACGTTGCCGCGCTTGGCCACCTTGTCGATCTCGTCGATGAACACGATGCCGTGCTGCTCGACGGCTTCCAGGGCCTTGGCCTTGAGCTCTTCCTCGTTGACCAGGCGGCTCGCCTCCTCGTCACGGACCATCTTCAGCGCTTCCTTGACCTTCAGCTTGCGTGCCTTGCGCTTGCCTTTGCCCATGTTGGCGAACAGGCTCTGCAGCTGGTTGGTCATCTCTTCCATGCCGGGCGGCGCAGCGATTTCGACGCCCACCGCATCGGCGACTTCGATCTCGATTTCCTTGTCGTCCAACTGGCCTTCACGCAGGCGCTTGCGGAACAGCTGGCGAGTGTTGGAGTCGCTGCTGGACTGCTGGGCTTCCTCGTTGAAGCTGCTGATCCGCGCCTGCGGCAGCAGGGCGTCGAGGATGCGGTCTTCGGCGGCGTCTTCGGCGCGGTGGCGCACACGGACGATTTCCTGCTCGCGCAGCATTTTCAGCGCAGCATCGGCGAGGTCGCGGATGATCGACTCGACATCACGGCCAACGTAACCGACTTCGGTGAACTTGGTCGCTTCGACCTTGATGAACGGAGCATTGGCGAGCTTGGCCAGGCGTCGGGCGATTTCGGTCTTGCCGACGCCGGTAGGGCCGATCATCAGGATGTTCTTGGGGGTGACTTCGGCACGCAGCTCGGCAGGCAGCTGCATGCGCCGCCAGCGGTTGCGCAGGGCGATGGCGACGGCACGCTTGGCGTCGTCCTGGCCGATGATGTGGCGGTTGAGTTCGTGGACGATCTCGCGGGGGGTCATGGACATGGTGAATTGGGTCCTGGGGTGTGGTGAGTCAGCGTGGGAAAAAGTCCCGCAGTGAGCGGGACACCAGATCAGCTGATCACTCGGCCAGGTCCTGCTCCTCGATGGTCAGGTTGTGGTTGGTGAACACACAGATGTCACCGGCGATATTCAGTGCGGTCTCGGCGATTTCGCGGGCCGAGAGATCGGTCTTGTTCAGCAGGGCGCGGGCTGCGGCCTGTGCGTAGGCGCCACCGGAACCCATGGCGATCAGGCCGTCTTCGGGTTCGACCACGTCACCGTTACCGGTGATGATCAGCGAGGCGTCCTTGTTGGCCACGGCGAGCATGGCTTCCAGGCGGCTCAGCGAGCGGTCGGTGCGCCACTCCTTGGCCAGTTCGACGGCCGCACGCACCAGGTGCCCGGAGTGCTTCTGCAGTTGCGATTCGAAGCGCTCGAACAGGGTGAAGGCGTCGGCGGTGGCGCCGGCAAAGCCTGCAATGACCTCGCCGTTGTACAGGCGACGGACCTTCTTGGCGTTGCCTTTCATGACGGTGTTGCCGAGGGATACCTGGCCGTCGCCGCCCATGACGACTTTGCCGTTACGGCGGACAGAAACGATGGTGGTCAAGAGAGAGTCTCCACGCAGCGGGGCGAAAATGCCTGTTGCAGACTCATATGGGGGGAGGTGGGAAGGATTTCAACCGGGGGGGATGAATGGTCGGATTGGCAGTGGCATTGAAGTGGGGCCTTCGCGGGCAAGTCGCAGCGGCGGTTCGCTGCTACGACTTGCCCGCGAAGAGGCCTACTCAGGCCTCGTGGCAGACATGCCCATCGACCAGGGTGTAGCGCACTGCGCCCGGCAGACAATGCCCGATGAACGGGCAGTTTTCGCCACGGGAGAACCACTGCTCGCCGGCCACGGTGGAGGCGCTCGGGTCGAACAGCACCAGGTCTGCCGCACCACCGACCTTCAGCTCGCCCGCCGGTAGGCGCAGCGCCTGGGCCGGGCCGCTGGACAGCCGTGCCAGCAGGGTCGGCAGGTCGAGCAGGCCGTCCTCGACCAGGGTCATGGCCAGCGGCAGCAGCAGTTCGACACTGCTGATCCCCGCTTCGGTGGCGCCGAACGGTGCCAGCTTGGCATCGCGCTCGTGGGGCTGGTGGTGGCTGGAGATCGCCTGGATGACGCCCGACTTCACCGCCTCGCGCAGGCCATCGCGGTCGGCCGGGGTGCGCAGCGGTGGCTGTACGTGGTACAGGCTGGAGAAATCGCGCAGCGCCTCGTCGGTGAGGATCAGCTGGTACAGCGCCACGTCGGCCGTGACTGGCAGCCCCAGTTGCTGGGCCTGGGCGATCAGCCGTGCGCCGCGGGCGCTGGTGATCTGGGTGAAGTGCGCTCGCACGCCAGTCTGTTCGACCAGCAGCAGGTTTCGCGCCAGCGCCACGGTCTCGGCGGTTTCCGGTATGCCCGGCAAGCCAAGGAAGCTGGCCATGGCACCTTCGTGGGCCAGGCCTCCGGCTGACAGGTCGCGGTCCTGGGAGTGGAACACCACGGTCAGGTCGAAGGTGGCGGCATATTCCAGGGCGCGGGCCAGGGTCCGGTTGTTGGGGATCTCCTTGAGGCCGTTGCCGAAGGCCACGCAGCCGGTGTCGCGCAGGGCCACCAGCTCGGCCAGTTGCTCGCCTTCCAGGCCCTTGGTCAGGGCGCCAATCGGGTAGACCTTGCTGTTGGCTGCCTCGCGGGCACGGTCGAGGATCAGTTCCGCGACGGCCGAGGTGTCGAGCACCGGTTTGGTCTGCGGCGGGCAGCACAGGCTGGTGACGCCGCCGGCCACGGCCGCGCGGGTTTCGCTGGCAATGTTGCCCTTGCGGCTGTAGCCCGGCTCGCGCAGGGCGACGTCGAGGTCGACCAGGCCAGGTGCGGCCACCAGGCCGTCGGCCTGGATCGTGCGGCTGGCGCTGAAGCCTGCTGGCGCTGCGCCGAGGGCAAGGATGCGACCGTTCTCCAGGTGCAGGTCGGTGATCTGGTCCAGGCCGCTGCTGGGATCGATGACCCGTGCGCCGATGATGCTGATGGTCACAGGGCGTTCTCCTGGTCGAGTTGACGTTGCGCGTTCTGGCCGCTCATGGCCATCGACAGTACGGCCATGCGCACGGCGATGCCGTAGGTCACCTGGTTGAGGATCACCGAGTGCTTGCCGTCGGCCACCGCCGATTCGATTTCCACGCCCCGATTGATCGGGCCCGGGTGCATGACGATGGCGTCCGGCTTGGCGCCGGCCAGGCGCGCGGTGGTCAGGCCGAACAGGCGGTAGAACTCGCCCTCGCTGGGCAGCAGGCCACCGGCCATGCGCTCACGCTGCAGGCGCAGCATGATCACCACGTCGACGTCCTTGAGGCCCTCGGCCAGGTCGGTGTAGACCTTGACCCCGTACTGCTCGATACCGATCGGGATCAGCGTCTTCGGGCCGATCACACGGATGTCCGGGCAACCCAGGGCCTTGAGCGCGAGCATGTCGGAGCGGGCTACGCGCGAGTGCAGGATATCGCCGACGATCGCCACCGAAAGGTTCTCGAAGCTACCCTTGTGCCGACGGATGGTCAGCATGTCGAGCATGCCCTGGGTCGGGTGGGCATGGCGGCCATCGCCGCCGTTGATCACCGCGACCTCCGGGCACACGTGCTCGGCGATGAAGTGCGCGGCGCCGGAGTCGGAGTGACGCACGACGAACATGTCGGCAGCCATGGCTTCCAGGTTGCGCAGGGTATCAAACAGGGTCTCGCCCTTGCTGGTCGAGGAGGTCGACACGTTCAGGCTGATCACGTCGGCCGACAGGCGCTGGGCGGCCAGTTCGAAGGTGGTGCGGGTGCGGGTGGAGTTCTCGAAGAACACGTTGCACACGGTCTTGCCGCGCAGCAACGGAACCTTCTTGACGGCCCGGGCGCCAACTTCGAGGAAGGAGTCGGCGGTGTCGAGGATCTCGGTGAGCAGTTCGCGGGGCAAACCGTCGAGGGAGAGGAAATGGCGTAGCTGGCCCTGATCGTTGAGCTGCAGCGGGCGCTTGGCGTCGAATGGCGTCATCGCGGGGGACTCTTAAAGGGCGGATGCGGGGGCGAGGTCCTGGCGCTCGAGGGCGAGCGGGGCGGGTCCGGTCAATTTTACCCGTTCATGGGCCGCCAAGGACAGCGTCGCACCGAGCACATTCGGGCGGATCGGCAATTCGCCTGCGTCCAGGTCGAGCAGGCAGACCAGGGTCACGCTGGCCGGGCGCCCATAGTCGAACAGCTCGTTGAGCGCAGCGCGGATGGTTCGACCGCTCATCAGCACGTCATCCACCAGCACCAGGTGCTGGCCTTCGATCTCGAACGGCAGCTCGGACGGGCGCACCTGCGGGTGCAGGCCGTTCTGGCTGAAGTCGTCGCGGTAGAACGACACGTCGAGGGTGCCCAGGGGGCTCTGGTCGCCAAGCGCTTGCTGCAGGGCCTGGGCAACCCACACGCCACCGGTGCGGATACCGATGAAACGTGGCTCGGCGATGGCGCGGCGCGCCAGGTGGGCGCGAAGGTCGACGGCCATCTGCCGGATCAGGTCGGCGGGATTGGGTAGGCTCATTGCGTGCTCCTTGGGGCGCCGGCATCGCCGGCAGCAAAGCGGATGGTCAGGTATTGGCCTCCAGCCAGCCCTGCAGCAGCAGTGCCGCGGCGATGGCGTCGACCGGGTTGTCGCGGTAGCTGCCACGCTGGCCGCCACGGGCCATCTGTTCGCCCTTGGCCTCGAAAGTGGTCAGGCGTTCGTCGTGGGTATGTACCGGCAGGTTGTAGCGTCCATGCAGGCGGCGGGCGAACTTCTCCGCGCGTTCGCTCATCTCGCTGGGCGTGCCGTCCATGTTCAGCGGCAGGCCGACGACGATGGCGTCGGGTTTCCATTCCTTGATCAGTTTCTCGACCTGGTTCCAGTCCGGCACGCCGTTCTGTGCCTTGAGCGTACACAGTTCACGGGCCTGGCCGGTGATGACCTGGCCGACGGCGACGCCGATCTGGCGGGTGCCGTAGTCGAAGCCCAGCAGCAGGCGCAACTCGGCCATCAGGCGTGCCCTGCCTGGCTGGTCAGCAGACTGAGGTTGATGCCCAGGCTTTGCGCGGCGGCCTGCAGGCGCTGCTCGCAGGCCATGCCGAAGAGGATCTCGGGGTCGAACGGGCAGTTGAGCCAGGCGTTATCGGCCAGTTCCGCCTCGAGCTGCCCGGCTTCCCAGCCGGCGTAGCCCAGGGTGATCAGGCTCTGCTTCGGGCCGACGCCCTCGGCGATGGCGAACAGCACATCCTGTGATGTCGACAGCGACAGGCCTTGCAGCTCGATGGTGGCCTGGTAGGTGCATTCGGCGCTGTGCAGCACGAAGCCGCGGTCGGTCTGCACCGGGCCACCCTGGTAGATCGGGATCTGCAGGGTGCTGGCAGGCGGTTCCTCATCCGGGCGCAACTGCTCGAGGATATCGGCCAGGTTCAGCTCCTGCGGGCGGTTGACCACCAGGCCCATGGCGCCGTTGGCGTTGTGCTCGACGATGTAGGTGAGGGTCTGGGCAAAGTTCGGATCGACCATGTGCGGCATGGCAATCAGGAACTGGTGCTTGAGGTAGCTCGGCGTGAGGGTTTTCATGAGGGGTAGTGTGGCGTCAGGTGGCGAGGCTGACAAGCTGGCTGTGCGGTGTAGGTACCGGCCCCATCGCGGGGCAAGTCGCAGCGACGGGCCGACACAGCCCGTACCGGTCAATTGCTCGACAGCCGGTCCCCACGCGCGAAGCGCCAGGTGCGGATGATCTCCAGGCGGTCGAACTCCGCCAGGTCGCCGGTGAACGGCGCGAACGGTGCCGCAAGGCGAACGATGCGCTGGGCGGCCTGGTCCAGCACCGGTTGCCCGGAGGATTCGAGCACCAGCACTTCATACAACGAACCGTCGCGGTTGATCGACACCATCATCCGCAGGCTGCCGTACATCTGCTGGCGTCGGGCTTCTTCCGGGTAATTGAGGTTGCCGATCCGCTCGACTTTCTTGCGCCATTCCTCTTTGTACCAGGCCCCCTTGTCGCGCATGGTCGAGGCCGCGTTGAGACGATGGATGCGGGGGCGCTTGGCATACAACTGCTGTTCGTTGGACAGCTCGGCCTCGAGGCTGGCGATCTGGCTCGACAGCTGCGAGCTGTCGAAGTCCGGCACCGGTGCGGGGGGCTTGGGTTGAGGCTTGCTTTCCTTTGGCGCGGTTTCGGCTTTCTGCGGTTTCGCTGCCTTGGTCGTCACCACGGATTTCGCCGGCGCCGCTGGCGTTTCCGGCCTGGCTGCCGGAGGTGGGGTGATCTTGTTGACCTTGCTGTCCTGGAACGGCGCCACTTCGGTGGTGGTGGGGACGGCTTTCTTGTCCAGGGTGCCACTGCCCTGCTGGTTGTCCTGGGCCTGGTAGTCGGCTTTCTCCGGCGCTTTCTCGCTCTTGAAGGTGGCCAGGGTGATGTCCATGGTCTGGCGGACTTCGGCGGGCTTGACCACGCTGAAACCCACCCCGAGGATCAGCGCAAGGTGCACCAGGGCGGCAAGAAACAGCGTGAAACCGAGCCGGTCCACCGGGCGAACGCGCGGTGGCAGCAGGTCGGATGGGATGTCGGCAGGCAGCGTCATCGGGTATCCAGCAACCGCAGTGGGGCAGCAGGTCGAGTGAAATGGACCGGCATCATACCCCACTCCAGGGTTTTGCTCCGCGTCGGTGGTCAGCGCGCCTTGAGCTTGCGATCAATGGCGTCCATCAGCTGGCCGCCGATATGGGTGTTGTAGGCAGCATCGATCTCGCGGATGCAGGTCGGGCTGGTGACGTTGATCTCGGTCAGCGAGTCGCCAATCACGTCCAGGCCGACGAATAGCAGGCCCTTTTCGCGCAGGGTCGGGCCAACCTGGGCGGCGATCCAGCGGTCGCGCTCGGTCAGCGGACGGGCTTCGCCACGGCCACCGGCGGCCAGGTTGCCACGGGTCTCGCCGCTGGCCGGGATGCGTGCCAGGCAGTAGGGCACCGGCTCGCCGTCGATCATCAGGATGCGCTTGTCGCCATCGACGATCTGCGGCAGGTAGGCCTGCGCCATGATCTGCTGGTGGCCATGCTGGGTCAGGGTTTCGAGGATCACCGAGAGGTTCGGGTCGCCCTGGCGGTGACGGAACACCGATGCACCGCCCATGCCGTCGAGCGGCTTGAGGATCACATCGCCATGGGTAGCGGCGAAGGCGCGCAGGATGTCGGCGCGGCGGCTGACCAGGGTCGGCGCCATGCACTGAGGGAACTGCGTGGCGAACAGCTTCTCGTTGCAATCGCGCAGGCTCTGCGGTTTGTTGACGATCAGCACGCCTTCGCGCTCGGCCTGCTCCAGCAGGTAGGTACTGTAGACGAACTCCATGTCGAAGGGGGGATCCTTGCGCATCAGGATCACGTCCAGCTCGCTCAGCGCACTGTCCTGCTCATCGCCCAGCTCGAACCAGCGGGCTGGATCGGCGAACACTTTCAGCGGTCGCATCTGCGCACGGGCCTGGCCGGCACCCAGGTAGAGGTCGCGCTGCTCCATGTAGAACAGGCTCCAGCCACGCTCCTGCGCCGCCAGCAGCATGGCCAGCGAGCTGTCCTTCTTGTAGGAAATGGACGCGATGGGGTCCATGACAATCCCGAGACGAACGCTCATGGGGTAATTCCTCTTGGCGGCAGGTGGCCGCGATGGCACGAAAGAAAAGTGGCTCAGGGTGGCGCCGGGAACGCGGCCGGTCAAGGGGGGAGGCAGATGGAATGCCTACCCGGACTGTGTTAAAAATGCCAGTCAGAGCGCTGCATGGCAGCCCTCGAGGTTTCATTCCTGGCTTGGCGATGGGTGACGCATTTCATGGAACAGCCCCTGAAGGTGATGGTGATCGACGATTCCCGCACCATCCGCCGCACCGCCCAGATGCTGCTGGGCGAGGTGGGTTGCGAGGTGATCACCGCCAGCGACGGTTTCGATGCCCTGGCCAAGATCGTCGATCACAAGCCGCGGATCATCTTCGTCGATGTACTGATGCCGCGCCTGGACGGTTACCAGACCTGTGCGGTGATCAAGCACAACAGTGCGTTCAAGGATATTCCGGTGATCCTGCTGTCGTCGCGTGACGGCCTGTTCGACAAGGCCCGCGGCCGGGTGGTCGGCTCCGATCAGTTCCTCACCAAACCGTTCAGCAAGGAAGAACTGCTCGACGCGATCCGTGCCCACGTGCCCGAATTCGCCGTGCAGGCACAACACGCACCCTGACCGCGCCCGCCCTGGCGCGGTCTTCATTTTCCTGATGGGGAAACCGTATGGCCCGAGTGCTGATTGTCGACGACTCGCCGACAGAGATGTACAGATTGACCGAATGGCTCGAGAAGCATGGCTACCAGGTGCTCAAGGCCAGCAACGGTGCCGATGGCGTGGCCCTGGCCCGCCAGGACAAGCCGGATGCGGTGCTGATGGACATCGTCATGCCCGGCATGAACGGCTTCCAGGCCACCCGCCAGCTCAGCAAGGACCCTGAAACCAGCGCCATCCCGGTGATCGTGGTCACCACCAAGGACCAGGAAACCGACCGCATCTGGGCCACGCGCCAGGGCGCTCGCGATTTCCTGACCAAGCCGGTGGAAGAGGACGCGCTGATCGCCAAGCTCAAAGAGGTGCTGGGCGCTTGACCACACGCCCCCAGGGTGCGTCGCTGACCGCCTTCGAGCTGTTGTTGGACATCGACCGCCGCTGCCGCCTGCTGGTGGCCGACCAGCCGCTGCAGGACACGCGCCTGCAGCAGTGGAGCGGTATCGGCTTTCGCATCGCCGGGCAGTGGTTCGTCGCCCCCATGGGTGAGGTGGCTGAAGTGTTGCGCGAGCCGCGCAGCAGCCGAGTGCCTGGGGTGCAGCCATGGGTGTGCGGCGTGGCCAACCTGCGCGGTCGCCTGCTGCCGGTGATGGACCTGTCGGCGTTCTTCGGCCTTGGGCCGGCGGCCTCGGGCAAGCAGCGCCGCGTGCTGGTGCTGGACCATGACGACCTGTTCGTCGGCCTGTTGGTGGATGAAGTGGTCGGCTTGCAGCATTTCGACCTGAGCAGCCTGGAGCTGTCGCCCCCGCAGCCACTGATCCGCGCCGCGGCGCGTTTCGTCCAGGGGCATTTCCAGCGTGAGCGCAACTGGGCGATCTTCAGCCCCTTCGCCCTGGCCCAGGCGCCAGGCTTTCTCGATGTGGCGTTGTAGAGGACCCTGCGACAGTGAACAAGCCCGCTCCAACCGTCGTTCCCGAAGCCGTGGCCCAGCGCCCGCGCAGCACCGCGCAGATCACTGTGCTGTTCGTGGTGCTGATCCTGTCGATCGTGCTGCTGTTCGCCAACTTCGCCTACCTCAACACCCAGTCCAACCACGACAAGCAGTACATCGGCCATGCCGGCGAGTTGCGCGTGCTGTCCCAGCGCATCGCCAAGAACGCCACCGAGGCGGCGGCGGGCAAGGCCCTGGCGTTCCGGCTGCTGTCCGATGCACGCAACGATTTCGAGCGCCGCTGGAAGTACCTGCGCGAGGGTGACAAGGCCACCGGGCTGCCGCCAGCGCCGGCCACGGTGCGCGACGAGATGGACGCGGTGCGCCAGGACTGGGAAAACCTGCGGCGCAACACCGACACCATCCTGGCCAGCGAGCAGACCGTGCTGTCCTTGCATCAGGTGGCGGCGACCCTGGCCGAAACCGTGCCACAGTTGCAGGTCGAGTATGAAAAGGTCGTGGAAATCCTGCTGCAGAGCGGTGCACCGGCCAGCCAGGTGGCCGTGGCCCAGCGCCAGTTGCTGCTGGCCGAGCGGATTCTCGGTTCGGTCAATACCGTGCTGGCCGGTGACGATACCTCGGTGCAGGCCGCCGACACCTTCGGCCGTGATGCCAGCCGCTTCGGCCAGGTGCTCGAGGGCATGCTCGGTGGCAATCCGGCGATCCAGGTGACCCGTGTCGAAGACCCGGACGCGCGTGCGCGCCTGGCCGAGATCGCCGAGCTGTTCCAGTTCGTTTCCGGCTCGGTCGACGAAATTCTCGAGACTTCACCGGAGCTGCTGCGGGTGCGCGAGGCCGCGAGCAACATCTTCAGCCTGTCGCAGACCCTGCTCGACGAAGCCTCGCACCTGGCCAACGGTTTCGAGAACCTCGCCGGGCGCACCCTCGACACCGTCGGCGGCTATGTGCTCGGCCTGCTGGCGCTGGCCTCGATCATCCTCATCGGCCTGGTGATGGTCCGCGCCACCAACCGCCAACTACGCGACACGGCGGAGAAGAACGAGCGCAACCAGCAGGCGATCATGCGCCTGCTCGATGAAATCGAAGAACTGGCCGATGGCGACCTGACGGTGACGGTGTCGGTCACCGAAGACTTCACCGGCGCCATTGCCGACTCGATCAACTTCTCGGTGGACCAGTTGCGCGACCTGGTGGCGACCATCAACCACAGCGCCGAGCAGGTCGCCGCTGCGGTGCAGGACACCCAGAACACCGCACGCCAGCTGGCCAAGGCCTCGGAACACCAGGCCGACCAGATCAGCGAGGCGTCGCTGGCGGTGGGCGACATGGTCGAGTCGATCGACCGGGTTTCCGCCCACGCCTACGAGTCGGCCAAGGTCGCCGAGCGTTCGGTGGCCATCGCCAACAAGGGTAACGAGGTGGTGCACAACACCATCCATGGCATGGACAACATCCGCGAACAGATCCAGGACACCGCCAAGCGCATCAAGCGTCTGGGGGAGTCTTCCCAGGAAATCGGCGACATCGTCAGCCTGATCGACGACATTGCCGAACAAACCAACATACTGGCCCTCAATGCGGCAATCCAGGCTTCGCTCGCGGGTGAAGCCGGGCGCGGCTTTGCTGTGGTCGCTGACGAAGTGCAGCGCCTGGCTGAGCGTTCGTCGTCGGCCACCCGACAGATCGAAGCGCTGGTGCGAACCATCCAGGCCGATACCAACGAAGCGGTGATCTCCATGGAACAGACCACCGCCGAAGTGGTGCGTGGTGCACGTCTTGCCCAGGACGCAGGCGTGGCCCTCGCCGAAATCGAGGGCGTGTCGCAGAACCTGGCCGAGCTGATCCACAGCATTTCCGACGCGGCGCAATTGCAGACATCCTCGGCCGGGCAGATTTCCCACACCATGGCGGTGATCCAGCAGATCACTGCGCAGACCTCCGCCGGTTCCGGCGCTACCGCCGACAGCATCCGTCACCTGGCCAGAATGGCCAGCGAGATGCGCCGTTCGGTGTCTGGTTTCACCCTGCCGGCCCCGGCCGAGCGGCGCTGAGGAGAGGTCTATGGCCGTTACGGCAATGAGCCCCGAGCGTCACGACACGGTCGCCCTGAGCTGGACCAAGGCGGCCATCGCCGATTGCCTGGGCCAGGCGCGCCAAGCGCTGGAGCGTTTTTCCAGCGAGCCGGGCGACCCGGCCTTGTTGGGGTTCTTCGTCGACAACCTGCATCAGGTGCAAGGGTGCATGACGATGCTTGAGCTCAATGGCGCGGCGCGCCTGGCCGAGGAGTTGGAGTTGCTCGGGCGTGCCCTCTTCGAGGGCCAGGTCAGCCCGCGTGGCGATTGCCTGGGTGCGCTGTTCCGCGGCCTTGAGCAATTGCCGCCCTACCTTGAGCGCCTGCGGGGCGCGCGCCACGACCTGCCGTTGGTGGTGCTGCCGTTGCTCAATCAGTTGCGCCTGTGCCGCGGCGCCGAGCCGCTGGCCCAGGACAGCCTGATGGGTGAGGCGGCGCAGCGCCTGGCGGGGGCCCACGATCTGGCCAACCTCGACCTGTCGCTGGGCAACTGGCGCGACCAGTTGCAGGCCGGTCAGGGCCGCGATGCCCTGCGCTCGGTGATCACTGCCCTGTGCGACGACCTGGTGCGGATCAAGGAGCGGCTCGACCCCTTCGTACGGGGGGATAACGAGCAGCGCGACCCACTCGATGTGCTGATCGCGCCGCTGCGCCATGTTGCCGATACCCTCGCAGTGCTGGGCTTCCAGCAGCCGCGCCGGGTCATCATCGACCAGGTGCTCGCCTTGCAGGCCCTGGCCCAGGGCGAACGTGCCGTGGACGATGCGGTGCTGATGGATGTGGCTGGTGCCCTGTTGTACGTGGAGGCGACGCTCAACGGCATGGTCGGCGGCCTTGCCGAGGGCCTGGAAGGCGGCATGCCCGGCTCGGACGTGACCGAGATCCGCCAGCGGGTGTTCGAGGAGTCGCTCTCGGTGCTGCAGCAGGCCAAGGACCTGATCGGCGACTGCCTGGAATCCGGTTGGCCGCGCCAGCGTCTGCAGCCCCTGCCGGGCCTGCTGCAGCAGGTGCGTGGCGCGTTGGCGATGCTGATGCTGCCGACCGCCTCCGAGGTGTTCGGGGTGTCGGCCGATTATGTGCAAGGCTGGTTGTCGCATCTTGAGCAGGAGCCACCGGAGCAGGAGCTGGCCCACCTGGCCGAGGCCCTGAGTGCGGTGGAGTGCTACCTGCAATGGCGTGTCGCCGATCCGCTGGCCGATGCCCAGCGTTTTCTCGACATGGCCTGCGCCAGTCTGGCCGCCCTTGGCCTGCACTGCAGCCAAGAGCCGGTTAAGGCTGAGCCGCAGCGTGCCGATGACGGCATCGACGATGAGCTGCGCGAAGTGTTCCTGGAGGAAACCGCTGAGCTGCTGCCGGAGATCGAACGCCAATGGTTGCGCTGGCGTGCCGACAACCAGCAACGCGACGCGCTTGTCGAACTGCGCCGTGCCTTGCATACGCTCAAGGGCAGCGGGCGGATGGTGCACGCAGGCGCCGTGGCCGAGCTGGCCTGGGGCGCCGAGCATCTGCTCAACCGTGTGCTGGAAGGACGCATCGTGCTCAGCGGCGAGGGCGCCGTGGCGCTGCAACAGGCCTTTGTGCACCTGCCAGACCTGCTCGCCGACTTTGCGGTTGGTCAGATACCCCGGCTGGCCGATGTCGAACAGCTCAGCAGCCACCTGCACGCCCTGGCGGTCAACGACACCGCGTCTGCCAGCGACAGTGACGGGCTCGATCCGCAACTGCTGGAGATCTTTCGCAACGAGGCCCAGGGCCATCTGGCCAGTCTCGACAGTTTCCTTACGACTGCCAAAGGCCAGGACACCCCGGTCAGCGACAGCCTGCAACGCGCGCTGCATACCCTCAAGGGCAGCGCTGCCATGGCCGGGGTGATGCCGATCGCAGAGCTTGCCACCGCCTTCGACCGCCTGGCGCGTGAGTACAAGGCGCACCAACTGCCGTTGGAAGTGGCGGATATCGAATGGCTGGAAGCGTCGCGCAGCCTGTTCCAGCTGGGCCTGGCCCAGCTTGAGCGCACACCGTTGGCACCGATTCCTGGCGCTGCGCAACTGATCGAGAAGGTCGGCGAAGCGGTGGATGCACGCCTGACGGTGCTGCAGGACGCAGCGCCGCACACCCGCCGCAACCGTCGTGATCCACAACTGATCGCCAGCTTCCTGGCTCAGGGCATGGATATCCTGCTTGATGCCGAGTCGCTGTTGTCGCGCTGGCAGGAGCATCCGCGCGAACGCCAGGAGCTGGACACGCTGCTTGATGAGCTGACGACCCTGGCCCATGGTGCGCACCTGGCCGATTTCTGGCAGGTGGATGAGCTCTGCGAAGCGCTGCTCGATCTGTATGGGGCGGTTGAGGAGGGCAGCCTGGTCGCCAACGGGCATTTCTTCGCCCAGGCGCGGCAGGCCCACGAAGCCCTGATCGACATGCTCGACGAGATTGCCGCCGGGCAGGAGGTCACCCCGCGCAGCGAGTGCCTGGATGGCTTGCGTGCGCTGCTGGACGGGGCGCTCGACCCGGCGGCAACCGGGCTGGTGGGCGAGCAGGGCGTGACCCCGCTGGCCACGGCCATGGACCTGCCGGAGCCGGCAGTGGTGCAGTTGTTCCTCGACGAGGCCGGCGACATTCTCGACAGCGCCGATCAGGCTTTGCAGCGCTGGCGACAGGAGCCGGAAGCCAGCTCGGCGGTGTCCGCGTTGCAGCACGATGTGCAGACCTTGCGCGGCGGTGCGCAGATGGCCGCGATTGGCGCCATCGAAGTGCTCGCCCAGGAGCTGGCGTTGCTCTACGAAGGGCTGGTCGATCGGCGGTTGGCCGCCAGCAGTGCGCTGTTCGAGCTGCTGCAGCGCAGCCATGCGGCGCTGGGCCAGATGCTCGACAGCCTGCGCCAGGGCGAGCTGCCGTCTTCTGCGGTGGCACTGCTCGGCGAGTTGCGTGAGTTCCGCCATGCGCCGGTCAGCGAGCCGGAGGGGGCAGAAACACCCGGCGACAAGGAGCTGCTGGAAGTCTTCCTCGAAGAAAGCTCGGACATCGTCGAAAGCGCTGCGGCTGCATTGGCGCGCTGGCAGGCCGACCCGCGCAGCAGTGTCGAGGTGGAAAACCTGCTGCGCGACCTGCACACCCTCAAGGGCGGCGCGCGCATGGTGGAAATCGCCGCCATCGGCGACCTGGCCCATGAGCTGGAGTTTCTCTACGAACTGCTCGCTGCTGGCCGCCTGCCGCCGACGCCCGCGCTGTTCAGCCTGCTGCAGAACTGCCACGACCGTCTCGCGCACATGCTCGACGCCGTACGTTTGGGGCAGCCGCTGCACGCGGCAACGGCGCTGATCGACTACATTCGCAACTTCTCCAGTGCGGCGCTGACCGACAGCGCCGCCGGCCAGCCGCCGGTGGAGGCCGCGCCGCTCGATGTGCCGAGCGCTGCACCCGAGCGAGCGCCGGGGGACATGGTCAAGGTCGATGCCGAACTGCTCGACGACCTGGGCAACCTGGCCAGCGAGCACGCGATCATTCGTGGTCGCATCGAGCAGCAGGTCAACGATGCACAGTTCGCCTTGAGCGAAATGGAAACCACCCTGGAGCGCATGCGCGACCAGTTGCTGCGCCTGGACAACGAAACCCAGGGCCGCATGTCCAGCCGCTGGCAGGCCGAGGGCGACGCCTACGACGATTTCGACCCGCTGGAAATGGACCGCCATTCGCAGTTGCAGCAGCTGTCGCGGGCCTTGTTCGAATCGGCTTCCGACTTGCTCGACCTCAAGGAAACCCTGACCCTGCGGGCCCAGGAGGCGCATGGCCTGCTGCAGCAGCAGGCGCGGGTCAACAGTCAGTTGCAGGAAGGCCTGACCGCCACCCTGATGGTGCCTTTCGAGCGCCTGGTGCCACGCCTGCAGCGCGTGGTGCGGCAGGTGGCGAGCGAGCTGGGCAAACAGGTCGAACTGGTGGTCGGCAACGCCGAGGGCGAATTGGACCGCAGCGTGCTCGAGCGCATGGTCGCGCCGCTGGAGCACATGCTGCGTAATGCCGTCGACCATGGCCTGGAGCCGCGCGAGGTGCGCCTGGCGGCAGGCAAGCCGGAGCAGGGCACCATCCACCTCAACTTGCTCCACGAGGGCGCCGACATCGTCATCGAGATGAGCGACGACGGCGCCGGGGTGCCGCTGGAGGCGGTTCGCAAGAAGGCCATCAAGCGCGGCTTGCTGGCGCCGCAGGCGCAGCTCAGCGATCACGAGATCTTGCAGTTCATCCTGCGTCCGGGCTTCTCCACGGCCGAGAAGATCACCCAGATTTCCGGGCGCGGGCTGGGCATGGATGTGGTCCATGAAGAGGTCAAGCAGTTGGGTGGCTCGATGAGCATCGAGTCCAGCCCAGGCAAGGGGGCACGCTTCCAGATCCGCTTGCCGTTCACGGTATCGCTGAACCGGGCGCTGATGGTGCACCTGGGCGAGGAGCAGTACGCCATCCCGCTCAACACCATCGAGGGCATCGTCCGCGTGCCGCCCGCCGAGCTCGAGGCCTGCTACCAGCTGGATCCGCCGCGCTATCGCTATGCAGGGCACGCCTACGACCTGCGCTACCTGGGCGAGCTGTTGCAGGATGTCGGCCGTCCGCGCCTGCTGGGGCAAAGCCTGCCCTTGCCGGTGCTACTGGTGCATGCCCAGGAGCAGTCGTTCGCGATCCAGGCCGATGGCTTGTCGCCGAGCCGCGAAATCGTGGTGAAAAGCCTGGGGCCACAGTTCGCTGCGGTCCCGGGCTTGTCTGGTGCGACCTTGCTCGGTGATGGGCGGGTGGTGCTGATTCTCGACCTGCTCGGTCAGCTGCGCGGCCAGCAGCGACGCCTGGCGCGGTTGCCGGTGGGTGACGGCGAGCGGCGCCAGCTGTTCGGCCCGGCGGCGCGGCGTCCGTTGCTGGTGATGGTGGTCGATGATTCGGTCACCGTGCGCAAGGTCACCAGCCGCCTGCTGGAACGTCACGGCATGAGCGTGTTGACCGCCAAGGATGGAGTCGACGCCATGGCCCTGCTGGAGGAACACCGCCCTGACGTGCTGCTGCTGGACATCGAGATGCCGCGCATGGACGGCTTCGAAGTGGCGACGCGGGTGCGGCGTGACAACCGCCTGCACGACTTGCCGATCATCATGATCACCTCGCGTACCGGGCAGAAACACCGCGACCGGGCCATGGCCATCGGCGTTAACGAATACCTCGGCAAGCCTTACCAGGAGTCGCTCCTGCTGCAGAGCATCGCCCACTGGAGCCAGCCTCATGCTTGAACATATCGCCGGTCAGCGCAGCAGCCTTACCGGGCTGTTGCTGCCCCTGGGCGACCGCACCCTGGTGCTGCCCAACGTTGCGGTGGCCGAGCTGATCGGCGAGCGTGCGTTCGTCTGCGAACTGCATGAGCCGGCCTGGCACATGGGCTGGATCGACTGGCGCCAGCAGTGTCTGCCGCTGATAGGCTTCGAGGCCGCCTGTGGCGGTGAAACGCCGTGTGGCGAGCGGGCGCGGATCGTTGTGCTCAACGCCTTGGGCGATACCGGGCTGCGCTACCTGGCGCTGCTGCTGCAGGGGATCCCGCGCTCGTGCAAGCTGGACAGCCAGTTGAACTATGTGGACGTGCCGCTGGGGGCGCTGGAGCTGGCGGCGGTGCAGGTGGGCGAGCAAGTGGCGCGAGTGCCGGACCTGGCGGCGCTCGAGCGGCTGGTGCGTGACGCGGATCTGCAACCTTCGGCGCAGTAGGATGATGCTCATGCGGGCCCTGTCGCGCCAATGCCCGCCAGGAACCCATTGACCTTGGGGAGGTCTGAGCCTGCATGTACTACGGTGAACGCTTCAACGCCTGGACCCACCTGGTCGGTGCTGTCCTGGCCTGTATCGGTGCCATCTGGCTGATCGTCGTCGCGGGCTTGCAGGGCGACCCCTGGAAGATCGTCAGTTTCTCCATCTACGGCTTTACGCTGCTGTTGCTCTACAGCATTTCCACGCTCTATCACAGCACGCGCGGCCGGGCGAAGGTGGTCATGCGCAAGCTCGATCACCTGTCGATCTACCTGCTCATCGCCGGCAGCTATACACCGTTCTGCCTGGTCAGTCTGCGCGGGCCCTGGGGCTGGAGCCTGTTCGGCATCGTATGGGGCCTGGCGGTGATCGGCATGCTCCAGGAGATCAAACCGCGCTCCGAGGCACGGATCCTCTCGATCATCATCTACGCGGTGATGGGCTGGATCGTGCTGGTGGCGGTCAAGCCGCTGCTCCACAGCCTCGGTGGCGCTGGCTTTGCCTGGCTGGCGGCCGGCGGTGTGCTGTACACCGTCGGCATCATCTTTTTCGCCTTCGACAGCCGCTTTCGCCACTGGCACGGCATCTGGCACCTGTTCGTCATCGCTGGCAGCCTGATGCACTTCGTCGCGGTGTACTTCTACGTGCTATAGAGGCTGAGCTTAGAAGTCGCCCCACAGCTGCTGCGCCACCGATAGCGCCACCACCGGCGCCGTCTCGGTGCGCAGTACGCGAGGGCCGAGGCGGGCGGCGTGGAAGCCGGCGCCCTTGGCCTGATCGACTTCGGCATCGCTCAAGCCACCCTCAGGTCCGATCAGGAAGGCCAGGCGTGTCGGTTTGTCATGGCTGGTCAGCGGCTCGGCCACCGGGTGCAGGACCAGCTTGAGATCGGCATCGCTGTCTTTCAACCATTCGGCCAGGGTCACCGGCGGGTGGATCACTGGCAGCGTGGAGCGCCCGCATTGTTCGCAGGCGCTGATCGCCACCTGGCGCCAGTGAGCCAGGCGCTTGTCGGCGCGCTCGTCCTTCAGACGCACTTCGCAGCGCTCGCTGACGATCGGGGTGATTTGGTTGACGCCCAGCTCAGTGGCTTTCTGGATCGCCCAGTCCATGCGCTCGCCACGGGACAGCCCCTGGCCGAGGTGGATGTGCAGCGGCGAATCGGGCTGGCCGGGCAGGGCCTGGTCGAGGCTGACCCGCACGGATTTCTTGCCCACTTCGAGCAACTGGCCGAGGTATTCCTGGCCGCTGCCGTCGAACAGTTGCACGGCGGCGCCGACGCTCATGCGCAGCACGCGGCCGATGTAGTGGGCCTGGGCCTCGGGCAACTCGTGCTCGCCAAGGCTCAGGGGGGCGTCGATGAAGAAACGGGACAGTCTCATGGTTCGGCTCGGGGCAAAGGGTGGACATGGACCCTGTGGCAGGGTGGGCATGGACCCTGTGGGAGCGGGTTCACCCGCGAATGCGGCGGTGCGGCCACCATCGTATTCGCGGGTAAACCCGCTCCCACAGGGTGCGCGTGGGGACTGAGGCCTAGCCTGGATCGCGGAAGTCGGGATGGAAATCGGCCGGCACCGCCACGCTGACACTGTCACGGGTGGCGATATCGATGCCTTCGCTGGCCACTTCGGCCAGGAAGTCGATCTGCTCCGGGGTGATCACGTAGGGCGGCAGGAAATACACCACGCTGCCCAGCGGACGCAACAGCGCGCCGCGGCTCAGGGCATGCTCGAAGACCTTCAGGCCGCGGCGTTCCTGCCACGGGTAGGCGACCTTGCCGGCCTTGTCCTTGACCATCTCGATGGCCAGAGCCATGCCGGTCTGGCGCACTTCGGCCACGTTCGGGTGATCGACCAGGTGCGCGGTGGCGCTGGCCATGCGCGCCGACAGCGCCTTGTTGGCGTCGATCACCTGGTCCTGCTCGAAGATGTCCAGGGTCGCCAGTGCCGCTGCGCAGGCCAGCGGGTTGCCGGTGTAGCTGTGCGAATGGAGGAAAGCGCGCAGGGTCGGGTAGTCGTCGTAGAAGGCCTGGTACACGTCATCGGTGGTCAGGCAGGCGGCCAGTGGCAGGTAGCCACCGGTCAGGGCCTTGGACAGGCAGAGGAAGTCTGGGCGGATACCGGCCTGCTCGCAGGCGAACATCGTGCCGGTGCGGCCGAAACCGACGGCGATTTCGTCATGGATCAGGTGCACACCGTAACGGTCGCAGGCTTCGCGCAGCAGCTTGAGGTAGACCGGATGATACATGCGCATGCCGCCAGCGCCCTGGATCAGCGGCTCGACGATGACCGCGGCGATCGTGGCGTGGTGTTCGGCCAGGGTCTGCTCCATGGCTGCGAACATGTTGCGCGAGTGTTCCTCCCAACCCATGCCTTCAGGGCGCAGGTAGCAATCGGGGCTGGGCACCTTGATGGTGTCGAGCAGCAGGGCCTTGTAGGTTTCGGTGAACAGTGGCACATCGCCGACCGACATCGCGGCGATGGTTTCGCCGTGGTAGCTGTTGGTCAGGGTGACGAAGCGCTTCTTGGCGCCTTGGCCCTTGTTCTGCCAGTAGTGGAAGCTCATCTTCAGCGCCACTTCGATGCATGACGAGCCGTTGTCGGCGTAGAACACTCGATCCAGCCCGGCCGGGGTCATGGCCACCAGGCGCTCGGACAGCTCGATCACCGGCTGATGGCTGAAGCCTGCAAGGATGACGTGTTCGAGCTGGTCGACCTGATCCTTGATGCGCTGGTTGATGCGCGGATTGGCATGGCCGAAGACGTTGACCCACCAGGAGCTGACCGCGTCCAGATAGCGCTTGCCCTCGAAGTCCTCGAGCCAGACACCCTCGCCGCGGCGAATCGGGATCAGCGGCAGGCTCTCGTGGTCTTTCATCTGGGTGCAGGGGTGCCACAGGACCTTGAGGTCGCGCTGCATCCACTGTTGATTCAGGCCCATGGGCGGATCTCCTGGCTGGGGTGGCAAGTAGGACGGCGTAAGCCTAAGCAAAGGCACCCCCAGGAACAACCTTGGATTTTGTGCAGGCTTGTGTGGGAGCGGGCTTGTCGGGACGCCGAACCGCTACGAAAGGCTCAACATAGAAAACCGAACCATTCGAAGCACTTGATAGCGCTGTGCTGGCAGGCTCCTGGGACCTGACGTATTCTTAGCGCATCTCTCCTGGGGAGATCCTCCCCATTTACATTTCGCTTCTGATCCGGAGTTCGCCGACATGGCTGCTGCTTGGGTGCGCCTGTGCGCGTTGGTATTGATTGGTGCATCCAGCGCTGGTGCGCTGGCGAAGGACAAGACCCCCACGGCCATTGTCGTCGGTGGTGGCCTGGCCGGCCTGACGGCAGCCTACGAGCTGCAGTCCAAGGGCTGGCAGGTGACCCTGCTCGAAGCCAAGGGCGGCATGGGTGGCCGTTCGGGGCTGGCGACCAGCGAGTGGATCGGCAACAACAAGGCGCAACCGGTACTCAATCAATACCTGGACCGCTTCAAGCTGGAAACCTTGCCTGCGCCCGAGTTCGTGCGTACCCCAGGCTACCTGATCGACGGTGAGTACTTCAGCGCGACCGACCTCGCCACCAAGCAGCCCGCGACCGCCGAGGCGATCAAGCGCTACGAGAAGACCCTCGATGACCTGGCCCGTTCGATCGATGACCCGCTGAACCCGGCTGCCAACAGCACGTTGTTCGCCCTCGATCAGATCAACGTCTCCACCTGGCTGGACAAGCTGCAACTGCCAGCGACCGCCCGTCAGTTGATCAACCAGCAGATCCGTACCCGCTATGACGAGCCCTCGCGCCTGTCGTTGCTCTATTTCGCCCAGCAGAGCCGGGTCTATCGTGGGGTTGGCGACCGAGACCTGCGTGCGGCACGCCTGCCTGGCGGCAGTCCGGTGCTGGCACAGGCCTTCGTCAAGCAACTCAAGACCATCAAGACCAGTTCGCCGGTCACCGCCATCGTCCAGGACAAGGACGGCGTCACCGTCAAGGTGGGGGCCGTGGGCTACCAGGCTGACTATCTGGTCCTTGCCGTGCCGCTGCGCGCGCTGGCCAAGATCCAGATGACGCCGGGACTGGACAACCAGCATCTGGCGGCACTCAAAGGCACCAACTACGGCTGGCGCGACCAGTTGCTGCTCAAGTTCAAGAACCCGGTCTGGGAGAGCCGCTCGCGTATGTCGGGCGAGATCTTCAGCAACGCAGGCCTGGGCATGCTGTGGATCGAACCGGCGCTCAAGGGCGGTGCCAATGTGGTGATCAACCTGTCCGGCGACAACGCCCGCCTGCTGCAGGCCTTCGGTGACAAGCAGATGGTCGACCAGGTGCTGATTCGCCTGCATGCCTTCTACCCTCAGGCTCGTGGCGCCTTTACCGGTTACGAGGTCAAGCGCTACAGCACCGACGCCGGCACCGGCGGCGCCTACCTGGCCTACGGGCCGGGGCAGATCAGCAAGTACTGGCGTCTGTGGGAGCGCCCGGTGCAACGTGTCGCCTTTGCTGGCGAACACACCGATGCACTTTACCCGGGCACCCTGGAAGGCGCGCTGCGCAGTGGCCAGCGTGCCGCGGGCCAGGTCGAGGACCTGGCCGCTGGCAAATCCTTCGATCCAGTGGTCAAGGCGGCGCCGGTCGCTGCCGCTGCGGGCGCTGCGGCAGTCGGCGCGGCAGCCGCCAAGGACAACAAGCCTGGCTTCTTCTCCCGTCTGTTCGGTGGCGACGACAAACCGGTGGCCAAGACCGAGCCGGTGACCAAGGCCGCCGAGCCGACACCCGCACCGCCAGCTCCTGCACCTGCAGCCGCACCAGCGGCGCCGGCCATTGCGCCTGTGGCCAAGGAAGAACCGGTCAAGGCTCAACCCGCCAAGGCTGCACCGACCAAGGCTGCACCTGCCAAGCACGCACCAGCGCACAAGCCGCCGGCCAAGCAGGCCAGCAAGACGGAGCCGGTGAAGAAGGCCGCCGCAAAAGCCGAGCCCGTCAAGAAGAAACCCTCGACCGACACTCAGGCCAAGGCCAACTGATTGGTCATTGCGGGCACTCGTGGCATTGCCGCGATGTGCCCGCGCTGTTGCCTGCCCTGGCAAGTCCCCCGCGTTCGCCTACTGTTAATGTTTTCTTAATTAGATGAATTCAAAATAAGCTATCGATTTTTTCGATTATAAGAAGCGGACTTTTCCGCTTTATTTCGATACTTATCGCGTTATCTTGTGCACAGCTTTCACGGGGAATACGCCAACATGCAACTGCGCAATTCTGCTTCTCGCTATGGTGCGGTCAGCATCTTCCTGCACTGGGGCGTAGCTCTTGTCGTATTCGGGTTGTTCGGGCTGGGCCTGTGGATGGTCGGTCTCGACTACTACGATCCTTGGCGCAAAGCCGGGCCTGACCTGCACAAGAGCATTGGCCTGGTATTGCTGGCTGTCATGCTGCTGCGGGTACTCTGGCGTTTGATCAGCCCACCTCCACCGGCTCCGGCCAGCCACGGGTCACTCACCCGCATGGCCGCCAAGCTGGGGCACCTGGCGCTGTATCTGGGGTTGTTCGCGGTCATGGCCGCCGGCTACCTGATCTCCACTGCCGACGGTGTCGGCATTCCGGTCTTCGGCCTGTTCGAAATACCGGCACTGGTCAGCAACCTGCCCGATCAGGCGGACACTGCCGGTGTGATTCACCTGTATCTGGCCTGGGGGCTGGTGATTTTCGCCATCCTGCATGCCCTGGCAGCCTTGAAACACCATTTCATTGACCGTGACGCGACCCTGGCTCGTATGCTGGGCCGCAAAGCTTGACTCTCAACCTCAATTGCAAAGGAAGGAAGTAAGGATGTTGAAAAAGACTTTTGCCGCCCTGGCGCTCGGTACCGCTCTGATTGGCGCTGGTCAGGCCATGGCCGCTGACTACAAGATCGACAAGGAAGGCCAGCATGCTTTCGTCGACTGGAAGATCAGCCACCTGGGCTACAGCTTCATCCACGGCACATTCAAGGATTTCGACGGTTCGTTCTCCTGGGACAGCGCCAAGCCTGAAGCCAGCAAGATCAGCGTCGACCTGAAGACTGCCAGCCTGTGGTCCAACCATGCCGAGCGTGACAAGCACATCGCCAGCGCCGACTTCCTGGATGTGAAGAAGTATCCGGAAGCCAAGTTCGTCTCCACCGCCGTCAAGTCCACCGGTGACAAGACTGCCGACGTGACCGGCGACCTGACCCTGCATGGCGTGACCAAGCCGGTCACCTTCAAGGCCGTGTTCAATGGCGAGGGCAAGGACCCGTGGGGTGGCGAGCGCGCTGGCTTCAACGCCAAGACCACGCTGAACCTGAACGACTTTGGCATCAAGGGCCCAGGCCCGACTTCCCAGACCCTGGATCTGGACATCAGCCTGGAAGGCGTGAAGCAGAAGTGATTCGCGTCATCTGAAACGACAAGGGGCCGCTATGCGGCCCCTTGTCGTTTCTGTCAGCCCTTGCGGGTCAACAGCGCCGGACGCTCGCCACGTGGGCGGCTCGGCAGGTCATCCAGTTGCTCGGGCGTCGGGTAGCGGTCGAGCTTGGATTCCTTGCGGATGATCACAGGCGTGCTCTGCGACTCGCGCGGATTGCGCACGGCAGGTTCCTGGCGGTTGCTGTCGTCCCGGCGCGCACGGCCCGGGTTGCCATCGCGGCGTGCACCACCACCATTGTTGTTGCGGGGGCGCTTCTCGCCAGAACCCTGGCCGCCCTGGCGCTGGCCGCCGCTACCGTTGTTGTTGCGAGGCTGGCCCGAACCCGAACGCTGCCCCTGGCCTTGGGCCTGGCCGCCGTTGCCGCCCGGGCGACGGTTGCGGCCCTGGTTCTTGCCGTTCTGGTAAGGGCTGACGTAGTCGGCGCGGTTGCCGAAGTTGTCGATATCGTCGTCCAGGAACTCTTCCGGGTCGCGATCGGCGGGTACTTTGGGGGCATTGCCTTGGGCCTGGCCGGCCTGCTGCTGACGCGGCTTCCTGTTGTCGCGCTGCTTGCGTGGCTCCTGCTTCTTCTGCTGCGGCTTGTCGCCTGCAGTGCCCTTGTCGGCAGGCTTGTCGGCGGCCTGTTGCTTGGTCTTGCCTTTGTCCTTGCCCTTGTCCTTGCGTCCGCCGCTGCCTTCCTTGCTGCCTTCGGCACGTTGCTGCTGGTTGCGCCCGCCGCGGCCGTTGTTCTGCTGGCGTTCGCGCACCTCGGGTTTCTCGGCCTCGACCTGCGAGGCATCGAAGCCCATCAGGTCGCCATCCGGGATCCTCTGCTTGGTCACCCGCTCGATGCTCTTGAGCAGTTTCTCTTCGTCAGGTGCCACCAGCGAAATGGCTTCACCGGAGCGGCCAGCACGGCCAGTACGACCGATGCGGTGAACGTAGTCTTCCTCGACGTTGGGCAGTTCGAAGTTGACCACGTGCGGCAACTGGTCGATATCCAGGCCACGGGCGGCGATGTCAGTGGCGACCAGCACTCGCACGCTGTTGGCCTTGAAGTCGGCCAGAGCCTTGGTGCGCGCATTCTGGCTCTTGTTGCCGTGGATCGCGGCAGCGGTCAGACCGTGCTTTTCGAGGTACTCGGCAAGGCGGTTGGCGCCGTGCTTGGTACGGGTGAAGACCAGCACCTGTTCCCAGGCGCCGAGGGTGATCAGGTGGGCCAGCAGCGCGCGCTTGTGGCTGGCAGGCAGGCGGTAGACGCGCTGCTCGATACGCTCGACGGTGGTATTGGGCGGCGTGACCTCGATGCGCTCGGGGTTGTGCAGCAACTTGTCGGCGAGGTCGGTGATGTCCTTGGAGAAGGTCGCCGAGAACAGCAGGTTCTGGCGCTTGGCCGGCAGGCGTGCGAGGACTTTCTTCACGTCATGGATGAAGCCCATGTCGAGCATGCGGTCGGCTTCGTCCAGAACGAGAATTTCCACCTTGGACAGGTCGACGCTGCCTTGGCCGGCCAGGTCGAGCAGACGGCCCGGGCAGGCGACCAGAACGTCGACACCCTTGGCCATCGCCTGGATCTGTGGGTTCATGCCGACGCCGCCGAAGATGCAGGCGCTGATGAAGTTCAGGTCGCGGGCATAGATCTTGAAGCTGTCGTGGACCTGTGCGGCCAGTTCGCGGGTCGGGGTCAGGACCAGGACGCGCGGTTGGCGCGGGCCGTGACGCTGCGATTTGTCGGGGTGGCCACCTGGGAACAGGCGCTCGAGGATCGGCAGGGCGAAGCCACCGGTTTTACCAGTGCCAGTCTGCGCGGCGACCATCAGGTCGCGGCCTTGCAACACGGCGGGAATGGCCCGCTGTTGCACCGGGGTAGGCTGGGTGTAGCCCGCAGCCTCGATAGCGCGGACAAGTGCCTCGGAGAGACCGAGGGAAGCAAAGGACATGGGCAATCCTGTTCTCGTTTGGGCTGGGCCCTGTGGGATGTTCTGCCTGGCGCGACGGGCATCGGTGGGATGCGATCGCGTCCGGTCCAGCTGGGCTTACACTGCGCATCCTGGAGGCGGCGGGCGGGCACTTGAGGGTGCGTCGCTGCTGGTCGAGATGCCTTTTGCGAGGCCGAGCGTCCGGGCGTGAGCCGGGCGGGAAGGCCCGAGTATAACAGAGCTATCGCGATGTGCTGCGATCCTGCTGCTCAACGGCGTCGAGAAAATGTTCGGCGGAGTTTGCGTTGCGCGCATGCTGGGCAGTACAGGCGCGCTGCACGATGGCCAGCGGCGCAGTGCTCAGGCGTGTTGTGCGTCGATCAGGTGCCGTTCGATTCTTGGTGGCGCGTGCCGAGTTGCGGGGTGTCGCGGTTGCAGGGCTGTATCGAGGGAAACCTGGCATCAGCTTGAATGATCAAGGCTCCAATCTACGTTCGGAGCCTTAATCATTTCTTAAGCTGTTGTTACCAAAAGGTTTCAGCGTGGCAGCTTGAGATTGTTCCAGATCGCCAGGCTCGGCTCGGCCTGGTTCAGCGTGTAGAAGTGCAGGCCCGGTGCGCCACCTTGCAGCAGCTCTTCGCACATCTTGCTGATCACTTCTTCACCGAATGCCTGGATGCTGGCGGCATCGTCGCCGTAGGCTTCCAACTGCTTGCGGATCCAGCGCGGAATCTCGGCACCACAGGCGTCGGAGAAGCGCGCCAGCTTGCTGTAGTTGGTGATCGGCATGATGCCGGGCACTACCGGAATATCCACGCCCAGCTTCTGTACGCGCTCGACGAAGTAGAAGTAGCTGTCGGCGTTGAAGAAGTACTGGGTGATGGCGCTGTCGGCACCGGCCTTGACCTTGTGCACGAAGTTGGCCAGGTCGTCCTCGAAGTTGTGCGCCTGCGGGTGCATTTCGGGGTAGGCGGCAACTTCCAGGTGGAAGTGGTCACCGGTTTCCTGGCGGATGAACTCGACCAGGTCGCTGGCATGGCGCAATTCGCCACTGGCCATGCCCATGCCGGATGGCAGGTCACCGCGCAGGGCGACGATGCGCTTGATTCCGGCCGCCTTGTATTCGGCGATCAGGGCGCGCAGGTCGTCCTTGCTGTCGCCGACGCACGACAGGTGCGGGGCTGCCGGGACCTTCACTTCGTTTTCCAGTTGCAGCACGGTGTTCAGCGTGCGGTCGCGAGTCGAGCCGCCGGCGCCGTAGGTGCAGGAGAAGAAGTCGGGGTTATAGGTGGCCAGTTGACGGGCAACGGCCATGAGTTTTTCGTGACCGGCATCGGTCTTGGTCGGGAAGAACTCGAAACTGTAGCGGCGTTCCTGGGACATCGGTCGTTCCTCTGGCAGCGTGCTTCAAGCGCCAAGCTGCAAATAAAAGCCAGATCGGTGATGGCCGATCTGGCTTGGGCGTCGTTCAGATCCTTGCGCTGCTGCGGCGCGCAGTGCGCGCCGCTCGCCGCTTAGTAGCGGTACGCGTCGGGCTTGAACGGGCCTTCGACAGTCACGCCGATGTACTCGGCCTGCTGTGGGGTCAGCTGGGTGACTACACCGCCGAAGCCGCGGACCATTTCCAGGGCCACTTCTTCGTCGAGCTTCTTGGGCAGCACTTCGACGGTCAGGCGCTCGGCCTTCTTCGCAGCTGGCAGCTCGGCGAACTTCTGCTCGAACAGGAAGATCTGCGCCAGTACCTGGTTGGCGAACGAGCCGTCCATGATGCGGCTCGGGTGGCCGGTGGCGTTGCCCAGGTTCACCAGACGACCTTCGGCCAGCAGGATCAGGTAGTCGTCATTCTGCGGATCGAAGGTGCCGGCGCCGGTGCGGTGGATCTTGTGCACCTGTGGCTTGACCTCTTCCCATGCCCAGTTCTTGCGCATGAAGGCGGTGTCGATCTCGTTGTCGAAGTGACCGATGTTGCAGACCACTGCGCGCTTTTTCAGGGCCTTGAGCATGTTGGCGTCGCAGACGTTGACGTTACCGGTGGTGGTGACGATCAGGTCGATGCGGCCCAGCAGGTCCTTGTTGATGCCAGCTTCGGTACCGGTGTTGATACCGTCCTTGAACGGCGAGACCACTTCGAAGCCGTCCATGCAGGCCTGCATGGCGCAGATCGGGTCGACTTCGGTGACCTTGACGATCATGCCTTCCTGACGCAGGGACTGGGCCGAGCCCTTGCCCACGTCGCCGTAGCCGATCACCAGGGCCTGCTTGCCCGACAGCAGGTGGTCGGTGCCGCGCTTGATGGCGTCGTTCAGGCTGTGACGGCAGCCGTACTTGTTGTCGTTCTTGCTCTTGGTGACCGAGTCGTTGACGTTGATCGCCGGGACTTTCAGCTCGCCTTTGGCCAGCATGTCCAGCAGGCGGTGCACGCCAGTGGTGGTCTCTTCGGTCACGCCGTGGATCTTGTCCAGCATGGCCGGGTATTTCTTGTGCAGGATTTCGGTCAGGTCACCGCCGTCGTCCAGAACCATGTTGGCGTCCCAGGGCTGGCCATCTTTCAGGATGGTCTGCTCGATGCACCACTCGTACTCCTGCTCGGTTTCGCCTTTCCAGGCGAACACCGGGATACCGGCAGCGGCGATGGCGGCAGCAGCCTGGTCCTGGGTGGAGAAGATGTTGCAGGACGACCAGCGCACTTCGGCGCCCAGGGCGATGAGGGTCTCGATCAGCACGGCGGTCTGGATGGTCATGTGGATGCAGCCGATGATCTTCGCGCCCTTGAGCGGTTGCTCGGCTTGATACTTGCGGCGCAGGCCCATCAGTGCGGGCATTTCCGATTCGGCGATGATGACTTCCTTGCGGCCCCAGTCGGCCAGGGAGATGTCGGCGACCTTGAAGTCGGAAAAACCAGCGGGCGTGTTTACAGCGCTCATGAAGAGCCTCCATTCGTAGTGTGCGAATGGGCGCCGTTGTGCGTTGAGCGTCCGCAGCAGCGGACAACGCCCCATCCGAGCCTGACAGGTGAACCTGCTGCAGCGCCCCTCGGACAGGTGGCGGGATGACCACCGCAGCGGGTGGCCATTGGAAAACGGCGAGATTATAGCCGCGCCCGTGTGACACACCCAAGACTTTCTGTCGATTTATCGCGACGATAGTCGATGTTCAATGGAGGCTGACCGGCGGGTCTGCCATCATTACCCCACGTCAGTCAGGCACGTCAGGAGTTGTAATGAATTTCCACACGCGCAAATGGGTAAAACCCGAAGACCTCAATCCCAACGGCACCCTGTTCGGTGGCAGCCTGTTGCGCTGGATCGACGAGGAAGCGGCGATCTACGCCATCGTCCAGTTGGGCAACCAGCGGGTGGTGACCAAGTATATTTCCGAGATCAACTTCGTCAGCGCCTCGCGCCAGGGCGAGATCATCGAGCTGGGTATCACCGCCACCGAGTTCGGTCGCACCTCGATCACCCTGCAGTGCGAAGTGCGCAACAAGATCACCCGCAAGAGCATCCTCACCGTCGACAAGATGGTCTTCGTCAATCTGGGCGAGGATGGCCTGCCGGCACCGCACGGGCGCACCGAGATCAAGTACATCCAGGATCAGTTCCCGGATTCGGCGGTGGAGTAGAGCTGGAAACCGTGCGGCGCACTTCGCGAGCTTGTCCGCGAAGTGCGCGC
Organism: Pseudomonas sp. S44; assembly: GCF_016624805.1. Classification (NCBI taxonomy): domain Bacteria; kingdom Pseudomonadati; phylum Pseudomonadota; class Gammaproteobacteria; order Pseudomonadales; family Pseudomonadaceae; genus Pseudomonas; species Pseudomonas sp. S44. Next base: position 75,509 of record NZ_JACVTY010000003.1, on the reverse strand, counting down.
CATCGTAATCACGGCTGGGCGCTTACCCGGCGCACCACCTTGCCGATTGTCAGCCCCTGCACCAGGATCGACGACAGCACCACGATGTAGGTGATCGACAGCAGCAGGTCGCGTTCGTCACCCACCGGCAGCGACAGCGCCAGGGCCACCGATACACCCCCGCGCAAGCCTCCCCAGGTCAGTACCCGCACCGTGCCACGTGGCACTTCGCGCCAGCGCCGCAGCAAGACGATGGCTGGCGCCACGGTCAACAGGCGCGATGCCAGCACCGCGACCGCCAGCACGCCACCCGCTGCCAGGTGCAGCCAGTTGAACGGCAGCAGCAACAGCTCCAGGCCGATCAGGGCGAAGAGCAGGGCGTTGAGCATGTCGTCGATCAGCTCCCAGAAACCATCCATGTAGCGACGGGTCATGTCGTTCATCGCCAGGTTACGCCCCAGGTTGCCGATGATCAGGCCGGCTACCACCATGGCGATCGGCGCCGACACGTGCAGTTCGTAGCACATGGCCGAGCCGCCGATCACCAGCGCCAAGGTCAGCATCACCTCGACCTGATACTGCTCGATGCTCTTGATCATGCGGTAGGTGGCGTAGCCGATCAGCCCACCGAACACCACGCCGCCTACGGCTTCGCGGGCGAACAGGATGGCGGTGTCGGAAACGCTTGGCGTCTCGCCGAGCTGGATGATGCCCAGCAGCACGGTGAACACCACCACCGCGGTACCGTCGTTGAACAGCGACTCACCAACGATGGTGGTCTTCAGCGGTTTGGAGGCGTTGGCGGTACGCAGTGCACCGAGCACCGCGATGGGGTCGGTCGGCGAGATCAGCGCGCCGAAGAGCAGGCAGTAGATCAGCGGTACGTCCCAGCCGAACATCGCGAACACCCAGTGGGCGAGATAGCCGATTACCACGGTGGCGATCAGAACGCCGATGGTGGCGAGCAGGCCGATTGGCCAGCGGTAGCTGCGCAGGTCGCCGAGGTTGACGTGCAACGCGCCCGCGAACAGCAGGAACGACAGCATCCAGTGCATCAGCAGGTCATTGAAGTCGATCTGGTTCATCAAGCCTTCGACGCGCTCCTCCAGGCCGGGAAAGCCGATCAGGCTCAGGCCTTGCAGGATCAGTGAGAACAGCAGGGCGGTGACCATCACGCCGATGGCGGGCGGCAGGCCGATGAAACGGTAGTTCACATAGGTGAGGAGGGTGGTGAGGCAGATGAACGCGGCAACTAATTCAAGCATCCTGAATCCTGTGACAATGGCTTCCAAGTCGTAACCCGAACAGCTCGGGCAGTTCTTTGATGGCCTGACGGAGCACTCGGGACACACCTTATGACCGGAATTATCAGGATCGTTCCTCAATTCACGGCTGAAGCCGCGCCTACAGGCGCTGCCCGGATCGCGTATATAGTGACGCGAGTCTTGTTCAAGGAACCTTCCGCGTGCTGGCAACTTCCCTCGTCCTGATCGCCGCCCTGCTGCATGCCACCTGGAACACCCTTATCAAGTTCAGCGCGGAGCGCCTGCTGGTGATCGCCAGTATGGACGCGGTGGCGCTGGTCTTCGCGGTGCTCGCGGTGGCGTTCGTCGAGCCCCCTCCGGCCGCGATCTGGCCGTGGCTGCTGGCCTCGGCGCTGGCCGAGCAGATCTATCGTGTCCTGCTGATCAAGGCCTACCGGGTCGGTGACCTGGGTCTGGTCTATCCTCTGATGCGTGGATTGTCGCCGCTGGTGGTGCTGGGGCTGACCCTGGCTTTCGCCGGTGAGTCGCTGAGCGGCCAGCAGATCATTGGCATCCTGCTGATCCCCTGCGGCATGGCTTGTCTGCTCTGGCAGGGCGGTGGCGGTGATCGTCTGCCCTGGTCGATGCTGCCGGTGGTGGCGCTGATCGGCCTGTGCATCGGCTGCTACACCTGGTTCGACGGCCAGGCGGTGCGCCTGTGGGGTAAACCGTGGGACTACCTGGTCTGGCTCACTCTGCTGAGTGCCTTGCCGTTCCCGGTGCTGGCGGGCGTGGCCCGACGTGAACCCTTCGTGCTGTTCTGGCGCAGCCAATGGCGACTTGGATTGGCGGTCGGGCTGTGTGTATTGCTGAGTTACGCCCTGGTGTTGTGGGCCATGCATCTGGGGTCGGTGGCGGAGGCGGCGGCGCTGCGGGAGGTCAGTGTGATCCTGGTGGTGTTGTTGGGCATGCGCTATCTCAAAGAACCTTTTGGCGGCCCGAGACTCCTAGCTTGCGGGCTGGTCCTGGCAGGCATGCTGGTGATGAAGCTCTGACCTTTCTGAACGAGGAGCCTGTCCATGACCGTTGCCCTGTGGTGCATCCTGATCGCCCTGGTCCTGCCGCCTTTGTGCGCATTGATTGCCAAAGTCGCCAGTGGCCGTTTTGGCTTGAGCGACAACCATGATCCGCGAGCCTTTCTCGACACGCTCTCGGGCCTGCCTCGGCGCGCCCATGCGGCGCAGCAGAACGGCTACGAGGCGTTTCCAGCCTTTGCCGCAGCGGTGCTGGTGGCGGATATCGTCGGCAATGCCGAACAGGTAACCCAGGATGTGCTGGCGGTGCTGTATATCACCAGCCGCCTGCTGTACATCATCTGCTACCTGGCGGACTGGGCGGCGTTGCGCTCGCTGGTATGGTTCGCCGGATTGGCGTTGATCGTGTCGTTGTTCGTCGTATCGGCATGAAGCCATCGCGGGCTTGCCCCGCGATAGCTTAACCACCGATCACGGCACCTTCGGCACTTCAGGCAGAGCAGCCCCCTTGGGCCACAGCATCCAGATCTGCCCCTGCTGCTTCATGTTCCCTGCCAGCTCGCCGGCCTCGGGGCCGGTCCCCCAGAACAGGTCGGCGCGCACCTCGCCGGTGATCGCGCCGCCGGTGTCCTGCGCACCTACCGGGCGCACCACCGGCGAGCCGTCCGGTCGGGTGGTGGACAGCCACAGCAGGCTGCCCAGCGGAATCACCTTGCGGTCGATGGCCACGCTGTAGCCAGCGGTCAATGGCACGTTGAGCGAGCCGCGCGGGCCTTCGTCGCTGTCGGGGCCTGCGGCAAAGAACACATAGCTCGGGTTGCTCGCCAGCAGCTCCGGCACCCGTTGTGGGTTGGCCTGGGCCCAGGCGTGGATGCTGCCCATGGTCACGTCTTCTTTCTTCAACTGGCCCTGGTCCACCAGCCAGCGGCCGATCGGTCGGTAAGGGTGGCCGTTCTGGTCGGCGTAGCCCAGGCGCAATTGGCGGCCGCTCTCCAGTTGCACGCGACCGGAGCCCTGGATCTGCAGGAATTGCAGGTCCATCGGGTCGGTCAGCCAGGCCAGCACCGGCGCCTTCACACCCTGGCGGTTGATCACTTCGGCGGTGTCGTAGGGCTTGAGCACACGACCTTCGATACGACCGCGAAGGCGTTTGCCCTTGAGTTCCGGGTATACGCTGGCCAGGTCGACCACGATCATGTCGTCAGGAGGGCCATAGACGGGGACCTGGGCTTGTGCCGTGCGCGTCAGGCTGCCTGGGTAGACCGGTTCGTAGTAACCGGTGATCAGGCCGTTGGCGTTGTTCTCGGCGGAGCGCAGGCCGTAGACCTGCAGGTTCTGTTGCAGGAAGGCACGTATCTGGGCCGGATCGCCCGGTACCGCAGCCGCCGCGCTACACGTCGCAGCCCAGACCGGGTCGCGCTTGAGTTTCTCGCAGCCGTTGCGCCAGGCCTGGAAGCCAGCGACCAGGTCGCTGTCAGTGACGCTCGGCAAATCTTGCCAGGTGGCACCGGTATAGGTGGCGATGGCGTGGGGCTCGGGCTTGGTGCCCTCGCCGCCGTTGCAGCCGGCCAGCAGGGCCAAGGCCGGGAGCACCCAGGCGAGAGGGCGCAAAGCAGATTTCATAAGCGGGGTCCTGTTACGGGCGGAGATGAACATTCGCCCTTGTCTTTTGTGTGGCTATTGGTCTTTGCCCGACGGGCGGCGATACTGGCGGCCCGTTCATGCAGGCCGAAGAGACCGTGATGTTCAAGCGATTGACCGTAGTGCTGCTCGCCACCCTGACCCTGACCGCTTGCGAGCGTATCGATCCGAACTCGCCATTGGGCCAGCGCAAGGCAATCTTCAAGGACATGCTCAAGACCAGTGAAGACCTGGGCGGCATGTTGCGCGGCCGCTTGCCGTTCGATGGGGCGAGGTTCGCCGAAGGGGCGGTAAAGCTCGATACCCTGGCCCACGAACCCTGGCAGCACTTCCCGCAGGCTCGTGACGGGGGAGATAGCAGCGCCCGGCCTGAGGTCTGGGAGCGCCAGGCGCGTTTTCATGACCTGGCCCGCCAGCTCGAGAGCGTTACCGGCGAGCTGGTCGGTGTGACCCGCAGCCAGCCATTGGATGCTGCTGGGCTGAAGGTACCGATGGACCGCGTCGAGGCTGCGTGCAAGGCCTGTCATACCGAGTTTCGCAATCATTGATGATCTGCGGTGCCCTGTGTGAGAGCGACCGCGTTTGCCGTTGGCCTCAGCGCTCCAGTTCGTCGACCGCTTCCTGAAGTTCCTTCTTGGCGTCGGCGAGCTTTTCCTTGCGCTTGTTGATCTTCTCCGAGTCGCCCTTCTTCATGGCCTTGTCCAGGTCCTTGGTGCGCTGGTTCACCTCATGCCGGGCGTCGAGCACCTTCTGCTCGCGCTCCTTGCGCAGGCTGCTATCGGTGCAGTTGGCCGTGACTTCGCTCAGGGCTTTTTCCAGGCCTGCGACCTGGGCACTGTTGTTGTGCGCGCGGGCTTCGCTCAACTGGTTTTCGATGGCGCTGCGCTTGGCGGCGCAGCCGGTCAGGCCGGGCTCGGGCTGGGCGGCCTGCAGGGGACCGGCGGCCAGGCCGACGGCAGCCAGCAGAACGAGCGTGGAAACTGATTTCATGAACTAGAGCCTCTTTTCAGGGCAGGGCGGCAAAAAGGGAAATCCTGCCCTGATTTTGCCCATTTGGAAACCGCAATGGACTGATCGCTGGCAAGATGAGGAAAGTGCCTACGTAATCAGTGCATTACACGGACTTGCAGTAATTTCTGGAAACGAAAAAGCCCCTGTCGATCACTCTCCAGGGGCTTTTGTCAGGCCGGGTGTTTACAGGCCGGCGGCGTCGCGCAGGGCGGCGGCGCGGTCGGTGCGCTCCCAGGTGAAGGTGGTGAAGGTGTCGTCACCCACTGTCTTCTGCTGCGGCTCACGGCCGAAGTGACCGTAGGCAGCGGTCTCCTGGTACATCGGGTGCAGCAGGTCGAGCATCGTGGTGATCGCGTAGGGGCGCAGGTCGAAGCACTCGCGCACCAGCTGGATGATCTTGTCGTCGGACACCTTGCCGGTACCGAAGGTGTTGATCGAGATGGAGGTCGGCTGGGCTACGCCGATAGCGTAGGAGACCTGGATCTCGCAACGTTCGGCCAGGCCTGCAGCGACGATGTTCTTGGCCACGTAGCGACCGGCGTAGGCGGCGGAGCGGTCGACCTTGGACGGGTCCTTGCCGGAGAACGCGCCACCACCGTGACGGGCCATGCCGCCGTAGGAGTCGACGATGATCTTGCGGCCGGTCAGGCCGCAGTCGCCCACCGGGCCGCCGATGATGAAGTTGCCGGTCGGGTTGATGTGGTACTGGGTGCCCTTGTGCAGCAGTTCGGCCGGCAGGGTGTGCTTGACGATGAGCTCCATCACCGCTTCCTGCAGGTCTTTCTGCGACACTTCAGGGTTGTGCTGGGTCGACAGGACCACCGCGTCGATGCCGACCACCTTGCCGTTCTCGTAGCGGCAGGTGACCTGGGACTTGGCGTCCGGGCGCAGCCACGGCAGCAGCTTGGACTTGCGCGCTTCGGCCTGACGCTCGACCAGACGGTGCGAGAAGCAGATCGGCGCAGGCATCAGCACTTCGGTTTCGTTGCTGGCGTAGCCGAACATCAGGCCCTGGTCGCCTGCGCCCTGGTCTTCCGGCTTGGAGCGGTCGACGCCCTGGGCGATGTCCACCGACTGCTTGCCGATGATGTTCATCACGGCGCAGGTGGCGCCATCGAAGCCGACGTCGGAGCTGTTGTAGCCGATGTCGATGATGACCTTGCGCACCAGGTCTTCCAGATCGACCCAGGCCGAGGTGGTGACTTCGCCGGCGATGATGGCGACACCGGTCTTGACCAGGGTTTCACAGGCTACGCGGGCGTATTTGTCCTGGGCGATGATGGCGTCCAGGACCGCGTCGGAAATCTGGTCGGCGATCTTGTCCGGATGCCCTTCGGACACGGACTCGGAAGTGAAAAGGGAGTATTCGCTCATCTCGAGGGGTTCCTAAAATTTACCGATGTGTGTGTCGCCAGCGGCCCGCTGGAAATGGCGGACCTGAATCTGGAAACCGTTACGCAAGCCAACATAGAGGCTGTCCCCTGGGGTCAGCCCCGCAGCATTGGCCCAACGGGCCAGGTCGTCCTGCTCGAAGCCCAGCCAGAGGTCGCCGCAGGCGTCCCGCGCCCACCCCTGGTCATGGCTGCACAGCTCGGTGACCAGCAGGCTGCCGCCTGCCTTCACCCGTTTGGCCAGCAGGCGCAAGGCCAGGGCCGGGTCGCTGAAATGGTGCAGGACCATGTTCAGCACAACGCAGTCGGCTTTCACATCCGTTGCACCCAATGCATCGGCCAACTGCAGGATTACATTATCCAGGCCTTCACGTTCGCAGACCTGGCGCGCCAGCTCGAGCATGGTCGGGCTGTTGTCCATCGCCGTGACCTGGGCGAAGCGCTGCGCCAGGTCGGGCAGGAAGCCGCCATCGCCGGGGCCAACCTCCAGGGCGCTGGCGTCGCTGCCAAAGCTCAGCTTGTCGAGCAGGGACAGCAGGCTTTCGCGGTATTGCGGTACGCCGGCGATCAGGTCCTGCTGGGCACGGAATTTCTCTTCGACGCGCTGGAAAAAGTCTTGGCTGGTGGCCGCGCGGCGCTGCTGCACCTGGGCAATACGCGCCTGCACGTCGTCCGGCAGGGCCAGTTCGTCGATTTCTTCGAGCAGGGCCGCGTGCAGGCGCCCGCCCTGGCGCAGGCTGTCGGGCAGGGCGCGGCGATAGAAGATCGCATTGCCTTCGCGGCGCGTGGCCACCAGTTCGGCCTGGGCCAGCACCTTGAGGTGGTGGCTCATGCCGGACTGGCCGATGTCGAAGATCTGCGCGAGCTCCAGTACGCCGAACGAGTCGCTGGCCAGGGCGCGCAGGACATTCAGGCGCAGCGCATCGCCACTGGCCTTGCACAGGGCAGCCAGTGCGTCGCTTTGCTGGGGTATCGCTTGCGCACGCAGGTTCATGGGGCGGCAGTCTAGACAGGCATCGTTGCCCTGGCAAGGCAATATCAAAAAGTTTTGATATTGCCTGATGGATGGCTGATGCCTGCCTCCGGGAGGCGTGTGGGTGGGTTCACTCGCGCAAAGCACGACGCCGGTCCCACGTTTTTTACCCGAAGTGCCAGCCAATCGCAGGAAAAATCCCCGACTGCGACCATCCGTCATTGCCCCCAAGGCCCCCAGTGGGCGAAAATGGCCGCCTTTTTTCGTTTCACCACTTATTCAAGCCTCAGGAGATAAGCGATGCCCAGCCGTCGTGATCGTGCCAACGCCATTCGTGCCCTCAGCATGGATGCCGTGCAAAAGGCCAACAGCGGCCATCCAGGTGCCCCCATGGGCATGGCGGATATCGCCGAAGTGCTTTGGCGCGACTACCTCAAGCACAACCCGAGCAACCCGAATTTCGCCGACCGTGACCGCTTCGTGCTGTCCAACGGCCATGGCTCGATGCTCATCTATTCGCTGCTGCACCTGACCGGCTACGACCTGTCCATCGATGACCTGAAGGCGTTCCGCCAACTGCACAGCCGTACCCCGGGCCACCCGGAATATGGCTACACCCCAGGCGTCGAGACCACCACTGGCCCGCTCGGCCAGGGCATCGCCAACGCGGTCGGTTTCGCCCTCGCCGAGAAAGTGCTGGCAGCGCAATTCAACCGTGAAGGCCACCAGATCGTCGACCACAACACCTACGTGTTCCTGGGCGATGGCTGCATGATGGAAGGTATTTCCCACGAAGTCGCCTCGCTGGCCGGCACCCTGGGCTTGAACAAGCTGGTCGCCTTCTACGACGACAATGGCATCTCCATCGACGGCGAAGTCCACGGCTGGTTCACCGACAACACCCCGGCGCGCTTCGAAGCCTACAACTGGCAGGTCATCCGCAACGTCAACGGCCACGACGCCGAAGAAATCAAGATGGCGATCGAGACCGCGCGCAAGAGCGACCGTCCGACCCTCATCTGCTGCAAGACCATCATCGGTTTCGGCTCGCCGAACAAGCAGGGCAAGGAAGACTGCCACGGCGCGCCGCTGGGCAACGACGAAATCGCCCTGGCCCGCAAGGAACTGAACTGGAACCACGGCCCGTTCGAAATCCCGGCCGACATCTACGCCGAGTGGGACGCCAAGGAAGCCGGTGCCAAGGCCGAAGCCGAGTGGAACCAGCGCTTCGACGCCTACGCCAAGGCCTTCCCTGAACTCGCCGCCGAGTTCAAGCGCCGCACTGCTGGCGACCTGCCGGCCGACTTCGCCGAGAAGGCCCAGGCCTACATCAATGAAGTCGCCGCCAAGGGCGAGACCATCGCCAGCCGCAAGGCCAGCCAGAACACCCTCAACGCCTTCGGCCCGCTGCTGCCCGAGTTCCTCGGTGGTTCGGCGGACCTGGCCGGTTCCAACCTGACCCTGTGGAAAGGGTGCAAGGGTGTCGAGGCCAATGACGCCAGCGGCAACTATGTGTTCTACGGCGTGCGCGAGTTCGGCATGACCGCCATCATGAACGGCGTGGCCCTGCACGGCGGCCTGGTGCCTTACGGCGCCACCTTCCTGATGTTCATGGAATATGCCCGCAACGCGGTGCGCATGTCGGCCCTGATGAAGCAACGCGTCATCCACGTCTACACCCACGACTCCATCGGTCTGGGTGAAGACGGCCCTACCCACCAGCCGATCGAGCAACTGACCAGCCTGCGCAGCACGCCGAACCTGGACACCTGGCGTCCGGGTGACGCGGTCGAGTCGGCCGTTTCCTGGAAAGCCGCCCTCGAGCGCAAGGACGGCCCTTCGGCGCTGATCTTCTCGCGTCAGAACCTGCAGCACCAGGAGCGCAGCGCCCAGCAGATCGCCGACATCGCCCGTGGCGGCTACGTGCTCAAGGACTGCGCCGGCGAGCCTGAGCTGATCCTGATCGCCACCGGTTCCGAAGTGGGCCTGGCGGTCCAGGCGTTCGACAAGCTCAGCGAGCAGGGCCGCAAGGTCCGCGTCGTGTCGATGCCAAGCACCAGCGTGTTCGACGCCCAGGACGCTGCCTACAAGCAGTCGGTACTGCCGTTGGAAGTCGGTGCGCGTATCGCCATCGAAGCTGCCCATGCCGACTTCTGGTACAAGTACGTCGGCCTCGAAGGCCGCGTCATCGGCATGACCACCTACGGCGAATCGGCCCCGGCCGCCGCGCTGTTCGAGGAGTTCGGCTTCACCCTGGAGAACATCCTGGGTACCGCCGAAGAGCTGCTGGAAGACTGATGTAACGATCTGCGGGCGGTGTCGCCCTTGTTCGCGGGCAAGCCCGCTCCCACAGAGGTTGCAATTTACCTTGTGGGAGCGGGCTTGCCCGCGAATGCCGCACCGCAAATCCTGCAGACTGACGACAATCGATCTGTTTCGTGAGCGCTGAATGTCCCACCCTCGTCCCTACAAAGTTGCACTCAACGGTTACGGCCGCATTGGCCGCTGTGTCCTGCGCGCACTGTTCGAGCGGGGGGCGAAGGCCGGTTTCGAGATCGTTGCGTTGAATGACCTGGCCGACCAGGCCAGCCTGGAGTACCTGACGCGCTTCGACTCCACCCACGGGCGGTTCCCCGGCGAGGTGAGAGTTGACGGCGACTGTCTGCATATCAATGGCGACTGCGTGAAAGTCATGCGCAGTGCCACCCCTGAAGGCATCGACTGGGCCGCGCTGGGCATCGACCTGGTGCTGGAGTGCTCCGGCGCCTACAACACCCGCGCCGATGGCCAGCGTTTTCTCGAAGCCGGTGCGCCGCGCGTGCTGTTCTCGCAGCCGATGGCCAGCGAGGCGGACATCGATGCCACGGTGGTCTACGGTATCAACCAGCATCGCCTGACCGGCGACGAACTGCTGGTCTCGAACGCCTCCTGCACCACCAACTGCGGCGTGCCGCTGCTGCGCGTGCTGGACCAGGCTTTCGGCATCGAGTACGTGCAGATCACCACCATCCACTCGGCGATGAACGACCAGCCGGTGATCGACGCCTACCACCACGAAGACCTGCGCCGTACCCGTTCGGCGTTCCAGTCGGTGATCCCGGTGTCCACTGGTCTGGCGCGCGGCATCGAGCGCCTGTTGCCGGAACTTGCCGGGCGAATCCAGGCCAAAGCGGTACGCGTGCCGACCGTCAACGTCTCGTGCCTGGACATCACCCTGCAGACTGCCCGTGACACTACGGCTGCCGAGGTCAACCGGGTGCTGCGCGAGGCGGCGCTGGACGGCCCGCTCAAAGGCCTGCTGGCCTACACCGAACTGCCCCATGCCAGCTGTGATTTCAACCATGACCCGCATTCGGCCATCGTCGATGCCAGCCAGACCCGCGTCTCAGGCCCCCGCCTGGTGAACCTGCTGGCCTGGTTCGACAACGAATGGGGGTTCGCCAACCGTATGCTCGACGTTGCCGAACATTATCTGCACGTCGTCCACCAAACCCGCAGCAAACAGCCCTGAAGGACTGCATTCATGACCGTGTTGAAGATGACCGACCTCGACCTGCAAGGTAAGCGCGTACTGATCCGCGAAGACCTCAACGTGCCTGTGAAGGACGGTGTGGTAACGAGCGATGCGCGTATCCTGGCTGCGCTGCCGACCATCAAGCTGGCCCTGGAAAAGGGTGCTGCGCTGATGGTCTGCTCGCACCTGGGCCGCCCGACCGAGGGCGAGTTCTCCCAGGAAAACAGCCTCAAGCCGGTCGCCGACTACCTGAGCAAGGCCCTGGGCCGTGCGGTGCCGTTGGTCGCCGACTATCTCGACGGCGTCGAGGTCAAGGCCGGTGAGGTGGTGCTGTTCGAAAACGTACGCTTCAACAAGGGCGAGAAGAAGAACGCCGACGAGCTGGCGCAGAAGTACGCCGCCCTGTGCGACGTGTTCGTCATGGACGCCTTCGGCACCGCCCACCGCGCCGAGGGTTCCACCCACGGTGTGGCCAAGTTCGCCAAGGTCGCCGCTGCTGGCCCGCTGCTGGCGGCCGAGCTGGACGCCCTGGGCAAGGCCCTGAAGGCGCCGGCCAAACCCATGGCGGCCATCGTTGCCGGCTCCAAGGTCTCGACCAAGCTCGACGTGCTCAACAGCCTGTCGACCGTCTGCGACCAGCTGATCGTCGGCGGCGGCATCGCCAATACCTTCCTCGCCGCGGCCGGTCACCCGGTCGGCAAGTCGCTGTACGAGCCTGACCTGGTCGAGACCGCCAAGGCCATCGCCGCCAAGGTCAGCGTACCGCTGCCGGTCGATGTGGTCGTTGCCAAGGAGTTCGCCGAGAGCGCCGAAGCCACCGTCAAGGCTATTGCTGACGTGGCCGCCGACGACATGATCCTCGATATCGGCCCGCAGACCGCCGCCAACTTCGCCGAGCTGCTGAAGTCGTCGAAGACCATCCTGTGGAACGGCCCGGTCGGTGTGTTCGAGTTCGACCAGTTCGGCAACGGCACTAAAGTGCTGGCCAAGGCCATCGCCGAAAGCGCCGCGTTTTCCATCGCGGGTGGTGGCGACACCCTGGCGGCCATCGACAAGTATGGCGTCGGGGCTGATATCTCCTACATTTCTACCGGTGGCGGTGCGTTCCTCGAATTCGTCGAGGGCAAGGTCCTGCCTGCCGTGGCAATCCTGGAAGAACGGGCCAAGGCCTGATAGTGACGGCGCCTGGCAAAGGGAGCGACCTGATGGTCAAGCAATTGCCTGTGATGATCGTGGCCTTGTTGCTGGGTGCCTGCTCCAGTGGTGGCGCCCCGCAAAGCGAGCCCGCCGGCGAGCCAAAGGGCGGCTGTTACCAGTCGCAGTGGCAGGCGGAGACGGTACCGGTGATCAACAAGCGCCTGGGGCCGGACGGGCTTGAGAAGTACGACGAAGAACACCAGCGCAAGGCGCCTGGCTGCCCTTGATCGGACAGCGGGCAACCGATGGGCTGTTTTGTGGTCTTGAACAGAAGGTCACACCCTGGCCTCGAAGCGAGGATACTCAATGAAAGCGCTGCTGGCCGTACTGGCCCTGGCGACCCTGGCAGGCTGCTCCCTGCTGCAACCGTCGCAACCTGCCGCGACGGACAACTGGACCCGCTGGGTCTGCGACAGCCAGGCCGAAGTGCTGTGGCGCTTCGCCGACACCTCGCAGCAGTCGGTCGACGTTCGCCTCGGCGGCGCTGACCAGGTCTACCGGCTCAAGGCCGAGCCCGGCGCCTCGGGCGCGCTGTACAGCGATGGCGTGCTTGCCTTCCACACCAAGGGTAATGAAGGCCTGGTGTACTGGGAAGCGACCAACGATCTGATTGGGCGGGGCTGCAAGGCACCGTGATTGGCCGGACCGCGACGGTGGTCCACAACTACTTGAACAGCAACCGCCCCTGCGGCAGGCTTGCACGAAACAACGACGCTTGTCGGGAGAGAGATACACAATGGCACTCATTAGCATGCGCCAGATGCTGGACCACGCCGCCGAGTTCGGCTACGGCGTTCCAGCTTTCAACGTCAACAACCTCGAGCAGATGCGCGCCATCATGGAAGCCGCCGACAAGACCGACTCTCCGGTCATCGTCCAGGCCTCCGCCGGTGCTCGCAAGTACGCCGGTGCTCCCTTCCTGCGTCACCTGATCCTGGCGGCGATCGAAGAATTCCCGCACATCCCGGTGTGCATGCACCAGGACCACGGCACCAGCCCTGACGTGTGCCAGCGCTCGATCCAGCTGGGCTTCAGCTCGGTAATGATGGACGGCTCGCTGCGTGAAGACGGCAAGACCCCGTCCGACTACGAGTACAACGTGCGCGTCACCCAGCAGACCGTGGCATTCGCCCACGCTTGCGGTGTATCGGTGGAAGGCGAGCTGGGTTGCCTGGGCAGCCTGGAAACCGGCCAGGCCGGTGAAGAAGACGGCGTCGGCGCCGAAGGCATCCTGGACCACAGCCAGATGCTGACCGACCCGGAAGAGGCTGCCGACTTCGTCAAGAAGACCCAGGTCGATGCCCTGGCCATCGCCATCGGCACCAGCCACGGCGCCTACAAGTTCACCAAGCCGCCTACCGGCGACATCCTGGCGATCGACCGCATCAAGGCGATCCACCAGCGTATCCCCAACACTCACCTGGTGATGCACGGTTCCTCGTCGGTTCCGCAGGACTGGCTGGCGATCATCAACGAGTTCGGCGGCGACATCAAAGAGACCTACGGCGTGCCGGTCGAAGAGATCGTCGAAGGCATCAAGCACGGCGTGCGCAAGGTCAACATCGACACCGACCTGCGTCTGGCGTCCACTGGCGCGATTCGTCGCTTCCTGGAGCAGAACAAGTCCGAGTTCGACCCGCGCAAGTACTTCGCCAAGACCGTCGAAGCCATGCGTGACATCTGCATCGCGCGTTACGAAGCCTTCGGTACCGCTGGCAACGCGTCGAAGATCAAGCCGGTTTCGCTGGATGAGATGTACCTGCGTTACGCCAAGGGCGAGCTGGCCGCAAAGGTCAACTGATCCGCTGATGGTCTGGAAGAAACCCGCAGAAATGCGGGTTTTTTTATGGCCGGACGGTGGCAGATACGCGAAAGCCAAGGCGCGCTGACCATTAGTCGGCTATTTTCACTTTAACCATTGATAGCGAACTGATTGCATTGCGTCCTGCAAAGTCGCGTCTAGAGTAGAGAATCGGATCCAATTACAAGACGAAGTCGGTCGGACAAGAGAAGCGGCATGGATGGAGCTCAACCCGCGGCACCGGAAGGCAGCTCAGTACTGCTGGTAGTCGACGACTACCCGGAAAACCTGATCAGCATGCGGGCCTTGCTGGCTCGACAGGATTGGCAAGTACTCACTGCAAGCTCAGGGATGGAAGCACTGAGCACGTTGCTGGAACACGAAGTGGACCTGGTCCTGCTCGATGTACAGATGCCCGAGATGGATGGCTTCGAGGTCGCCCGCTTGATGCGCGGCAGCCAACGCACGCGCCTGACCCCGATCATCTTCCTTACCGCCAATGAACAGTCCGAAGCTGCCGTGCTCAAGGGCTATGCCAGTGGCGCGGTGGATTACCTGTTCAAGCCCTTCGATCCGCAGATCCTCAAGCCCAAGGTGCAGGCCCTGCTCGAACAGCAGCGCAACCGCCGCATGCTGCAGCGACTGAGCCGTGAACTGGAGTCGGCCCGTGCATTCAATGCCTCGATTCTGGAGAACGCCGCCGAGGGTATCCTGGTGGTCGACGAGGCGGGTGATATCAGTTTTGCCAACCCCGCCATCTCGCGTCTGCTGCAGGTGACGGTGGACAAACTGCAGGGCGCCCATCTCCTGGACCTGATCCAACTGCCCAGCGCCGCGTTGTGGCGCGACTCGGACTTCTACCAGGCTTACCTTGGGCGGCAGATCTTCCGCGTGCACGATGCCCAGTTGCGTCCGCCCGAGGGGCCGCTGATTCCGGTGGCGCTGTCGTGCGCGCCGTTGCCCCCTGAACAGAAGGCCATGGTGGTGACCGTACTGGACATGTCGGTGGTGCGCAGCCTGCACCAGCAACTGCAACACCAGGCGGTGACCGACCCGCTGACCGGCCTGCTCAACCGCCGCGGTTTCTACCAGACGGCAGAAGGTGCATTGCTGCACAACGCACGATCCGGCAAGGTCCAGGCCTTGATGTACATGGATCTGGATGGTTTCAAGCGAATCAACGATTCACTGGGCCACGAGGCGGGCGACCAGGTCTTGCGCTGGGTCGCCGAACAACTCAAGGACTGCCTGGGCAGCCAGGCGTTGCTCGGGCGCATGGGCGGCGATGAGTTCACGGCGTTGTTCGATGGCTTGCCCTATGCGGAGCACGCAGGCCGGTACGCCGAGACCCTGATCGAGCGCATGTCCAGCTGTCCGCAGGTGGACGGCCAGGATGTCATTCTTGGCGTCAGTATCGGCATCGCCACCTACCCCGATTGCGGCGCCACCGTCGAAGGCCTGCTGCGCGCTGGCGATGCGGCGATGTATGCCGCCAAGCGCGCCGGGCGCCAGCAGTATCGCTTCTATGATCAGGAGCTCAACGGCCGCGCGCGTTCGCGGCTGATGCTCGAGGATAGTGTGCGTACCGCCATCGAGCACAAGGACTTCACCTTGGTCTACCAGCCACAGGTGGGGTTCGCCGACGGACGCCTGCGTGGCTTCGAGGCGCTGCTGCGCTGGCAGCACCCCAGTGTCGGCGATGTGCCGCCGGGGCTGTTCATTCCGTTGCTGGAGGAGGCGCGTCTCATCCATCGGCTGGCGAGCTGGATCTACAGCAAGGGCGCGTCCCAGCGTCACGAGTGGCGTCAGGTGTTCGCCGACGATGTAGTGCTGGGTATCAGCCTGAGCCGCGCGCAGTTCACCCAGCCGAACCTGGTCGATGAACTGCGGCGGGCGATCCAGGAGTACGGCCTGGAGCCTGCGCAACTGGAAGTGGAGGTGGCGGAAACCTCGTTGATGTACGACATCGACGCGGCGGCCAAGCAGGTGAAGCGTTTGCGCGAACTGGGCGTGCGCGTGGCGCTGGATGACTTCGGCGCAGGGGATTGCTCGCTGCGCATGCTGCGCGACCTGCCGATCGACACCCTGAAGCTCGACCGCCACCTGGTCGCCCGGCTGCCCGATTCGAAGGTCGATACGGCGCTGGTGCGCAGTGTCATCGCGCTGTGCGCCGACTACGGCATCACGGTGATCGCCGAGGGCGTGGAAACAGACGCCCAGGCGCAGTGGTTGCGCGACAGCGGCTGCGCCTACGTGCAGGGCTTCCTGGTTGCGCGGCCAATGACGGCAGGCGACGCGCGTGGTTTTCCGACGGTGTATCCGTGGCGCGTAACGGCGTGAGCCCTACAGCTCATGCGCAAACGGCAGATCCGGCCCGACCCGTGAACAGGTGATCGCCGCCGCACGAATGGCAAAGCCCAGCATGCCATCGATCGTCTCGCGTTCAAGCGCCGCCAGCCCGGCAGGGCTGTCTGCCCCCAGGCGGGCGAGGTAGCTCAGCACCGCCGCCTGGAAGGTATCGCCAGCACCGACTGTGTCTTGCACCGTCAGCGAGGCATCCGCCGGTTGTGTCCATGAGCCGTGCGCGCAATGCACGCTGGCGCCGTCTGCTCCGTGGGTGATGAACACCAGTCGGCAGCGGTCGTTCAGCCAGCCACGGGCCACCTCGGACGGCGTGCGATCCGGATAGAGCAGCGCGAGGTCTTCCTCGCTGGCCTTGATCAGGTGGGCGTGGGCCGCGAAGGCTTGCACCTGGCGTCGCCACAACGCCACGTCGGGCTGCGGGTTGAGGCGTACATTGGGGTCGAGGCTGATCAGCCGGTGTGCGCTTTCGCGCTGCACCAGCGCCAGTAATGTATCCGCCACCGGCGTGACCACCAGGGTGTAGGAGCCCACGTGCAGGCCGCGCACCTGTTCATCGAGCGCCGGCAGGTGCTCGAGGCGCACCTGCCGGTCGGCGCAGCCTTCGCCGCGGAACTGGTACTGCGCCGAGCCGTTGGCATCCAGCCCGACCATGGCCAGGGTGGTCGGTGCATCGCTGGTCACCAGGTAACTGCAATCGACCTTTTCCTCTTCCAGCACCCGACGCAGGCGTGCGCCCAGGTAGTCGCTGGACAGCCCGCCGAACAACGCCGACTCCACGCCCAGCCGGCGCAGGCCGACCGCGACGTTGAACGGCGAGCCGCCGGCAATCGCCTTGAAACCCAGCTCGCTGCTGCGCGGGCTGTCATCCAGGCTGAACACATCGAACAGGGCTTCGCCACAGACCAGGTACATGAAATTCTCCGAAACGAAGTAAGCGGGCAGGATACCTGCGATCAGTGCGCAGGCAGATGCGAAAGATAACGTTGATAGGCTGTTTCGTAGGCCGCCTGGTGTGCGGGCCGGGGTGTGGTGCGGGGGCTTTCGTCGAGTTCGACGCAGCGCTGGCACAGGGCCTGCAGGCTGTCTCCTTCGCCGAGCTTTCGGCCCAGGCTCCAGGCGGCCTGGATGGCAGCGCCCAGGGCGGCGGCTTCGGTCTGGCGCGGGCACACCACCGGCAGGCCGAGCAGGTCGGCGAGCGTCTGGCGCCACAGTGGGCTTTTCGCCGCGCCGCCGACGAGGCGGATCTCCTGGCCCTGCAGGCCACTGGCGCGCAACAGGTCGAGCCCATAGCGCAGGCTGAAGCAGGTGCCTTCGAGCACCGCCCGGCAGAGGTTGGCGCGGGTCAGGTTACTGCTGGTCATGCCGTGCAGACTGGCGCTGGCCTCGGGCAGTGCCGGCACGCGTTCGCCATTGAAGAATGGCAGCAGCAACAGGCCTTCGGCGCCGACGGGGGCTTGTGCGGCGAGCTCGCTGAACGCCGACAGGTCAAGCTGCAACAGGTCTTGCACCAGGGCGCAGGCGCTGGTGAGGTTCATGGTGCAGATCAGCGGCAGCCATCCGCCGGATGAGCCGCAGAAGGTCGCGACTTCACCGTGGGGGCTGACGTGTGGCTCGTCGAGGTGTGCGGCAAGGGTGCCGGAGGTGCCCAGGCTGAGGGTGATCATGCCGGGATGGATGTTGCCGGTGCCGATGGCGCCGAGCATGTTGTCGCCCCCACCGCTGGCCACCCAGGCGCCAGTGTCCAGGCCCAGCGCCCGGGCTGCCGAGGGCTGCAGGGTGGCGATGCAGTCGCCGGGTTCGACCAGCTCGGGCAGTGCCGCCAGCAGGCGCTTGCCGGGCTCGATCAGCGCCAGCACATCGGCAGCCCAGGTGCGATTGCGCACATCGTAGTAGCCGGTGCCCGAGGCGTCGCCAGGTTCGCTGCAGGCACGGCCGGTGAGCCAATGGTTGAGGTAGTCGTGAGGCAGCAGCAGGTGTGCGGCGCGGGCGAACAGCGCGGGGTGATGGCGCTGGCTCCACAGCAGCTTTGACAGCGTATAGCCCGGCGCGACCACCAGCCCCAGGCGCTCCAGCGAGCCTGCGGCGCCGCCGAGGGCGGCCAGCAATTCGTCGTTTTCCGCGGTGGTCTCGGTGTCGCACCAGAGCTTGGCCGGGCGCAGCACTCGGCCCTGGTCGTCGAGCATCACCAGGCCGTGTTGCTGGCCAGACACGGCCAGTGCGCGGATGGCATGGCCGCCGACCCCTGCGTCGGCCAGGGCATTGGCTACCGCCGTGCGCAGCGCCTGCAGCCAGTCTGCCGGATCCTGTTCGCGGCGCCCGTGGTCGCCCTGCGGCGCCGCATGTGCCGCGCTGCCCAGCCCCAGTACACGGCCGCTGCCTGCGTCGAGCACCAGGGCCTTGGTGCCCTGGGTGCCGCAGTCGATGCCGAGGAACAGTCCGTCCATATCGCCGTGCTCCGTCTCAGTCGCCCAGTACCCGGCGCAGGGTTTCACTCACGCCGACTTCACGCAAGCTGTCGTACAGGCGCTCGAAGGCCTCGACAAAGGCCCGCGAGTTGGGGATCGCCGTGCCGAAGATCGCCTCGTCGCCCAGCACCCGGGCGGCCAGCCCTTCGCGCTGGACGACACGGGCCTGGCACTGTGCCGCGCGCGGATCGGGAATGCTGTAGACATTGCCCTTTTCATCCTTGCCACCCAGGTACAGCGCCCAGGCTGCGACTACCAGCGCCACGCGCTCCAGTGGCTTGCCGTCGGCGATCAGGCGGTTGGCGGTGGGCACGATGAACTTGGGGAATTTCGAAGAGCCGTCCGAGCACACCCGCTCCAGCTGGTCGGCGATGGCGCGGTTGGAGAAGCGCTCGGTGAGGCTGTCCTTGTAGTGCGTCAGCTCGATGCCCGGCACTGGCGCCAGTTGCGGGGTGACGTCCTGGTCCATGAAGGTGCGCATGTAGCGGCGCAGCAGGTCGTCGGCGAGGGTCTCGTGGACGAAGCGATAACCCTGCAGGAAGCCCAGGTAGGTCAACGCCAGGTGGCTGCCGTTGAGCAGCTTGATCTTCATCTCTTCATAGGGCGTGACGTCGTCGGTGAACTGCACGCCGACCTTCTCCCAGGCCGGGCGACCGCTGACGAACTTGTCTTCCAGCACCCACTGCAGGAACGGCTCGCAGACCACCGGCCAGGCGTCCTCGACGCCATGGCGCTCGGCCAGTTGGCGGCGATGTTCGTCGCTGGTCATGGGGGTGATGCGGTCGACCATGGCGTTGGGGAAGCTGACGTGCCGGTCGATCCACTGGGCCAGGTCGTGGTTGAGCAGGTGGGCGAAGGCCAGCAGTGCCTTGCGCGCCACGTCGCCGTTATGTGGAAGGTTGTCGCAGGACATCACCGTGAACGCCGGGGTGCCGGCCTCGCGGCGACGGCGCAGGGCCTCGCAGAGAAAGCCGAACACGCTGTGCGGCTGGTCAGGCCTGGCCAGGTCGTGCTGGATCATCGGCAGGTTCTCGAGGAACTCGCCCGTGCTGTCGTCGATGCAGTAGCCGCCCTCGGTGATGGTCAGCGAGACGATGCGGATGGCCGGGTCGGCAAGTTTGTCGAGCAATGCCTGGCTGTCGCTTTCTGCCAGCAGCATGCCGCTGATGGCACCGATCACACGCACCTCGGTGTCGGGGTTTTCGCCCAGCTCGAACAGGGTGTAGAGATGGTCCTGGCTGGCCAGGGCGTCGCGCATGGCGCGGTCTTCGCTGCGCAGGCCGGCGCCGCAGATCGCCCAGTCGAGGGCTTCGCCGCGGTTCATCAGGGCGTCGGTATAGGCGGCCTGGTGGGCACGATGGAAGCCGCCGACACCAATGTGCACGATGCCCTGGCGCAGTTGCGCCGGGTCATAGGCGGGGCGTGCGACCGCGGCCGCCAGCTTGTCGAGATTGCGCTGGTTGAGTTTCATCGAAAAATCCTTGAAGACGGCTCAGGCCGCCTGTTGCAGTCGTTTGTCCAGGGCCTTGCCGGTGCTGTCGAACAGATGGCAGTGCGCCGGATCGAAGCTCAGTTCCAGTTGCTCGCCGTACTCGGGCGCGAAGTCGCCGCGCACCCGCACGGTGAGCATCTCGCCGGAGGCACTGCGCACGTGGCAGTAGCTGTCGCTGCCCAGGCGCTCGCTGACATCGGCGGTGACCTGTAGCGAGCCATGCTCGCCGTGACCGCTGCGGCTGATGCTCAGGTGCTCGGGGCGGATGCCCAGGGTGATCTGGCTGCCGGTGGCCAGATCGCCAGCGCACAGCGGCAGGACGATGCGGGCGCCGCACTCGAGGGCGACCTCGCACTGGTTGCCCTGGTTGCGGCTCAGGTGCCCGCGCAGGAAGCCCATCTTCGGCGTGCCGAGGAAGCCTGCAACGAACAGGTTGGCCGGATGGTGGTACAGCTCCAGCGGCGAGCCGACCTGCTCGATGCGACCGGCGTTGAGCACCACCACCTTGTCGGCCAGGGTCATCGCCTCGACCTGGTCGTGGGTCACGTAGATCATGGTCGCCGCCAGTTCCTTGTGCAGGCGCGACAGTTCCAGGCGCATCTGTACGCGCAGGGCGGCGTCGAGGTTGGACAGCGGTTCGTCGAACAGGAAGATCTTCGGGTTGCGCACGATCGCCCGGCCGATCGCCACCCGCTGGCGCTGGCCGCCAGAGAGCTGACGCGGCTTGCGTTCGAGCATCGGTTGCAGTTCGAGAATGCGCGCGGCGTTGTCGACCTTGCTGGCGACTTCGGCCTTGGCCACCCCCGCCAGGTCCAGGGCGAACGACAGGTTCTTGCGCACGGTCATGTGCGGATACAGGGCGTAGGTCTGGAACACCATGGCCAGGTTGCGCTTGGCCGGGGCGGTGTCGGTGATGTCGACGCCATCGAGGGTGATGCTGCCGCTGCTGACCTCTTCGAGGCCGGCGATCAGGCGCAGCAAGGTCGACTTGCCACAGCCGGATGGCCCGACGAACACCACGAATTCACGGTCGTGTACGTCCAGGTCGATGCCCTTGATGATGGCGTGGCCATCAAAGCCTTTTTGCAGGTTGCGGATCTTCAGGTCAGCCATGTCGAGTTACCTGTGCAGTGGCCAGGAAAAATTGAGGTTTTGCAGAATCCTGTAGGAGCGGGCTCGCCCGCGAACACCGGCATAGCCGCTGCCATGCACCGCAGTGTTTGCTTCGCGGGCAAGCCCGCTCCTACAGAAATGGTGTAGTTGGGGGTATTCATTTCACCGCTCCGAACGACAGCCCGCGCACCAGTTGCTTCTGGCTGATCCAGCCAAAGATCAGGATCGGTGCGCAGGCCAGGGTCGAGACGGCCGAGAGCTTGGCCCAGAACAGGCCTTCGGGGCTTGAGTAGGAGGCCACCAGCGCGGTCAATGGCGCCGCGGCCGAAGAAGTCAGGTTGAGCGACCAGAACGCCTCGTTCCAGCACAGGATCAGCGACAGCAGCACGGTCGAGGCGAGGCCGCCACGGGCGATCGGTAGCAGCACACGGAGGATTTCCTGCCAGGTGCCCGCACCGTCCAGGCGCGCCGCTTCGAGGATGTCGACGGGGATGTCCTTGAAGTAGGTGTACACCATCCACACTACGATCGGCAGGTTGATCAGGGTGTAGACGATGATCAGCGACAGCCGTGAATCGAGCAGGCCGAACTGCTTGGCCAGCAGGTAGATCGGCATCAGCACCCCCACCGGTGGCAGCATCTTGGTCGACAGCATCCACAGCAGCGTGCGCTTGGTGTGGCGGGTTTCGAAGAACGCCATCGAGTAGGCCGCAGGCACTGCGATCAGCATGCACAGCAAGGTTGCGGAGAACGAGATCAGCACCGAGTTCCAGGCGTAGGCGAAGTAGTCGCTGCGCTCGTTGATGTGCAGGTAGTTCTCCAGCGTCGGGTGGAAGATGAACTGCGGCGGCGTGGCGAAGGCGTCGAGCTCGGTCTTGAAGCTGGTCAGCAGCATCCAGAAGATCGGGAAGAAGATCGCCAGGGCAATGCCCCAGCACAGCAGGCCGATCAGCGCATCGCGCAGGCGGCGGGTTTGCTTGAGTGTCAGCATGGCGGGCTCCTCAGCTGCGCTCGGTGAGGTTCTTGCCGATCATGCGCACCAGCACGATGGCGGCGATGTTGGCGATCAGCACGGCAATCAGGCCACCGGCCGACGCCATGCCGACGTCGAACTGCAGCAATGCCTGGTTGTAGATCAGGTAGGCGAGGTTGGTGGACTCGTAGCCCGGCCCGCCGCTGGTGGTGGTGAAAATTTCGGCGAACACCGACAGCAGGAAGATGGTTTCGATCATCACCACCACGGCGATCGGTCGCGCCAGGTGCGGCAGGGTCAGGTGCCAGAAGATCGCCAGCGGTCCGGCACCGTCCAGGCGTGCGGCCTCCTTCTGTTCCTGGTCCAGCGACTGCATGGCGGTCATCAGGATCAGGATGGCGAACGGCAGCCATTGCCACGACACGATGAGGATGATCGATAGCAATGGATAGTGCGCCAGCCAGTCCACCGGCTGCGCGCCGAACAGGCGCCAGACCGCCGCGAGGATCCCGGACACCGGGTGGAAGATCAGGTTCTTCCACAGCAGCGCGCTGACCGTGGGCATGATGAAGAACGGTGAGATCAGCAGCACGCGCACCACGCCGCGGCCCCAGAACTCACCGGCCTCCAGCAATGCAGAGATGAGCACGCCGAACACCACGCTGATCGCCAGCACGCTGCCGACCAGGGTCAGGGTATTCAGGGCGCCGGGCAGGAAGCCGGCGTCGGTGACGAAGAAGCTGAAGTTCTCCAGGCCGACGAAGTCGTTCTCGCCGGGGTACAGCAGGTTGTAGCGGATCAGCGAGAAATACAGGGTCATGCCCAGGGGCACGATCATCCATAACAGCAGCAGCGCCACCGAAGGGCTGACCAGGAACCAGCCGGGGCCGACGCGGCGTTTGCCGGGGCGCGCGGGGGCGTGGGTCGGGGTGTCGAGGGCCGAGGTGTTCATGACGACTCCGTGTACGGCAGAAAGGGGCGAGCAGCCGGCCGCCGGCACACCGAGGGCGGCGTGCTGGCGGTCAGTGGCGGTCTACTTGGGGTAGCCGGCGCGTTTCATCTCGCGTTCGGTGGACGACTGGGCGGCAGCCAGCGCCTGCTCAGGCTTCATCTGGCCGGTCAGGGCGGCGGAGAACAGCTTGCCGACCTGGGTGCCGATGGCCTGGAACTCAGGAATGGTCACCAGCTGGATACCCACGTAGGGCACAGGCTTGAGGGTCGGGTGGTTGGGGTCGACCTTCTTCAGCGACTCCAGCGTGACCTTGGCGAACGGTGCGGCCTGCAGGTAGGCCTCGCTGTAGGTGGAGGCGCGGGTGCCTGGCGGCACGTTGGCCACGCCTTCCTTGTCGGCGACCAGCTGGCCATAGGCCTGGGAGGTGGCCCAGGTGCTGAAGGTCCTGGCCGCGTCCTTGGACTTGGAACTGGTGGGGATCGCCAGCGCCCAGGAATACAGCCAGGTCGCGCCCTTGTCGGTGACTTCCTTCGGCGCGAAGGTGAAGCCCACATCGTCCACGACCTTGCTCTGGCTCTTGTCGGTGACGAACGAGCCGGCGACGCTGGCGTCGACCCACATCGCGCACTTGCCGCTGTTGAACAGCGCCAGGTTCTCGTTGAAGCCATTGCTGGAGGCGCCGGGCGGGCCGTACTGCTTCATGGTGTCGACGTAGAAGTTCAGCGCCTTGGTCCACTCGCTGCCGGTGAACTCCGGCTGCCACTGCTCGTTGAACCAGCGGGCGCCGAAGGCATTGGCCAGGGTGCCGATGAGCGCCATGTTTTCACCCCAGCCGGCCTTGCCGCGCAGGCAGATGCCGTACTGGCCGGCTTCGGGTTTGTTGAGTTTGGCGGCGAATTCGCCCAGTTGGGTCCAGGTCGGTTGCTCGGGCATCTGCAGCCCGGCCTGCTGGAACAGGTCCTTGCGGTAGTAGGTGATCGAGGCTTCGGCATAGAAGGGCAGGGCGT
This sequence comes from Pseudomonas sp. S44, assembly GCF_016624805.1. Taxonomy (NCBI): domain Bacteria; kingdom Pseudomonadati; phylum Pseudomonadota; class Gammaproteobacteria; order Pseudomonadales; family Pseudomonadaceae; genus Pseudomonas; species Pseudomonas sp. S44. The sequence continues at coordinate 51,358 of NZ_JACVTY010000003.1, read as the reverse complement.
AGAGCGTGCCCTTGACCGACAAGCCGTCGCGCACCGAAGGGAAGACATCGTCGAGCTGATAGTCGGCAGGCAGGTCTTTCATGGGCTCCAGCCAACCCTTGGCGCCCCACAGCGCGGCTTCGTACATGCCGATGGTGAGCACGTCGAATTGCCCGCCTTGGGTGGCGATATCGGTGGTCAGGCGTTGGCGCAGGACGTTCTCTTCGAGCACCACCCACTTGAGCTTGATGTCCGGGTGCTGTTCCTCGAACACCTTGGACAGCCGCTGCATGCGGATCATGTCGTTGTTGTTGACGGTGGCAATGGTCAGGGTTTCGGCAGCCTGGGCAAACACCGGCAGGCTCAGACAGGCAACGGCCACGCAGGCCTTGATCGAGTCGTTCATCGTTGAACTCCTCTTCCGGACCGCAGGGCGGCGCGGAAGTCACTATTGTTTTTTTTGTGTCGCTGGTTGCCGATTACACTCCTGCATCGCCAGCGCAACAAAGCCTCGACTGCACGCGGGCCGATACTTTTTTGCACTGGGGTATTTGCAGTGTGATGCACTGCTCAAACGTTTCAGGAAAGGTTCTGCTCGGTCAGGCGCTGAGTGACCAGGCTGCGGTAGCCCGACGGTGTCATGCCCTTGAGCTGCTGGAAACGCCGGTTGAAGTTGGACAGGTTGCTGAAGCCGGATTCGAAGCACACCTCGGTCACCGGCAGGTCGCTGCGGGCCAGCAGCTCGCAGGACTTGCTGATCCGCAGGCGATTGACGAACTCGACGAAGCCGCGCCCGGCGGCCTGCTTGAAGAAGCGCGAAAAGTAGGTGGGGGTCATGCCAAGGTGCTCGGCGACCTCGTTCTGGGTGAGGTCCTGGGCGTAGTGCTGGAAGATGTAGTCCACCGCGCGGTTGATGCGGTCGACGTTGTGTTCATCGGCCAGCTGCGAGGAGGTGACGGTGGACAGCAGCTGGTAGTCCTCGCAGGCAGCAAGCTGTTCCATGAGGATAAAAAAGTATCCCAGGCGCGTCATGCCGGCACTTTGCGAGATGCGTTGCATCAGTTGCTGGCTCTCGGCGATCAGGCGCGGGTCGCGAAATTCGATGCCATAGCTGGCACGGGCCAGCAGTGGCGTCAGCTGGTTGAGCTCGGAGAATACCTGGCTGCCTTGCTCGAGCACTTCGTCAGTGAAGTTGACCAGCATGTCGCGGGTATCGACCACCTCGTCGGCGGCCACCTGGCTGATCCAGTTGTGCGGCAGGTTCGGCCCCGTGAGAAACAGCGTGCCCGGGGCGAAGTTGCCGATGTAGTCGCCGATGAACACCTTGCCGGAGCTGGCGACGATCAGGTGCAGCTCGTATTCCTTGTGGAAGTGCCAACGCACCAGCGGGCTCGGGAAGCCGTGCTGGCGGTAGATCAGCGAATGGCCTTCGTGGTCGTCCATCAGTTCGTAGGACGGGTCGGTGATCTTGCTGGCTTTGGGCATGGTGAGTGCTTCGAGCAGGGGCGAATACAGCATCCTAGCCAAATTTTGCGTCCTGTAGGAGCGGGCTTGCCCGCGAAAGGGCCAGCCCGGCCAACCACAGGCCCTCACCAATTCGGTAAACTCCCACCCCATGACCACCCTACGCTACTTGCAAGCCTACCCCCCGCACCTGCAGGAACAGGTCCGCCAGATGATCGCCAGCGATCGCCTGGGCGGTTACCTGCAGCAGCGCTACCCCGAGCGCCACGAGGTGCAGAGCGACAAGGCGCTTTACCTCTATGCCCAAGACCTGCGTCAGCAGTACCTGCGCAGCGCGCCGTCGCTGGACAAGGTGCTCTACGACAACCGTCTCGACCTCACCCACCGGGCCCTGGGCCTGAACACGGCGGTGTCGCGGGTGCAGGGGGGCAACCTCAAGGCCAAGAAGGAAATCCGCATCGCCTCGTTGTTCAAGGACGCGGCGCCGCAGTTTCTGCGCATGATCGTGGTGCACGAGCTGGCGCACCTGCGTGAGCGCGACCACAACAAGGCGTTCTACCAGCTGTGCCAGCACATGGAGCCGGACTACCATCAACTGGAGTTCGACTTGCGTGTCTACCTGACCTGGCGCGAATTGCCAGGCAATGCATGAGGATCCCATCAGCATGGACGTGAGCAAGACCAAGAGCAGCTTCTATCGCCGTCTCTACGTGGCCTGGTTGATCGACAGCCAGACCGCCACCAGCGTGCCCGCGCTGATGGAAGCCACCGGCATGCCGCGGCGTACCGCCCAGGACACCATCGCCGCCCTCGCCGACCTGGATATCGTCTGCGAATTCGAGCAGCAGAGCGGCGCGCGCAACCACGCTGGCCACTACCGCATCCGTGAATGGGGTGCGATCGACAAGCAGTGGATCATCCAGCACCTGCGCACTATCCGCGAAGTGCTCGGCTATCCATGACCACCCTCCAGGACACGTTCATGCCGTCCAGCCGCTTCAGCAACTACGCCGCCATGGCCGAGGGCATCGCAGCCCTGTTGTTCCCGCATGCCGAAGTGGTGGTGCACGACCTGGCCAGCCAGACGGTGGTGCATATCGCCAACAACATTTCCAAGCGCCAGCTCGGCGATGATTCCGGGCTCGACGACCTGCCCAGCCAGTTCGATGACAGCACCCGCCTGGGGCCGTATGAAAAGCTCAACTGGAACGGGCAGAAGATCCGTTCGATCAGCAGCGTGATGCGCGACGCCAGCGGCCAGCCCGAGGCGCTGATCTGCATCAACCTCAACGTTTCGATTCTCGAGCAGGCGCGCGATGCGCTGGAGGCGTTCTTCCAGGCCAGCCGCCTGTTGCCGCAACCGCAGGCATTGTTCCGCGACGACTGGCAGGAGCGCATCAACACCTTCCTGCATGCCTGGTTGCAGGCGCGCGGATTGAGCCTGGGCGGGCTGGACCGCGAGCAGAAGCGGCAGTTGGTCGAGGCGCTGCACGGGGAGGGCGCGTTCCGCGGCAAGAGCGCCCATGACTACGTGGCCAACGTGCTGGGGATGGGACGGGCGACGGTGTACAAGTATGTGAAGGCGTTGCGCGAAGGCTGAGGCCACCGCTGGCAAACGACAGGCTTTCAATGTCTGGAAAAATAGTCTACGGTAGAATTTAATTCTACATCGTGGTGTTTGCCCCTGCGCATCGCCCAAGGAGCCCCCATGACCATCCTGGACACCCTGCCCCACGCCATCCGCGAAGCCCACGAAGCCCTTCGTCCCCAGGTGGCGGTCACGCCGCTCAGCCACAGCCCGGGGCTCTCCCGCCAGAGCGGCTGCAATGTTCATCTCAAGTGCGAACATCTGCAGCACACCGGCTCCTTCAAATTCCGCGGGGCCAGCAACAAGCTGCGCCTGCTCGACCCTACGCAGCGTCAGGCTGGCGTGATCACCGCCTCTTCCGGCAATCACGGGCAGGGCCTTGCACTGGCCGGGCAGTTGCTGGGTGTGCCGGTCACCGTGTACGTCAGCAGCAGCGCCTCGCCGCTGAAGATCCGGGCCATGCGCGGCCTGGGGGCCGAGGTTATCGAACTCGACAGTGACCCGCTGTCGGTCGAGCTTGAGGCGGCTCGCCAGGCCAAGCTGCAGGGCAAGCCTTTCGTCTCCCCCTACAACGACGCGCAGATCATCGCTGGCCAGGGCACCATCGGCATGGAGCTGTTCGAGCAGGCGCCGGACCTGGACGCGGTGTTCGTCGCTGTCGGTGGTGGCGGCTTGATCTCGGGCATTGGCGCTGCACTGCGCGCGCTTGCACCCTCGGTGCAGGTCATCGGCTGCTGGCCTGCCAACGCACCCACCCTGCAGCGCTCGCTGGAGGAGGGGCGGATCATCGAGATGCAAGAACTCGATACTCTGTCGGACGGCACGGCCGGCGGCGTCGAGCCCGGCGCCATCACCTTCCCCCTGTGCCAGCAGTTGCTGCATCGCACCGTGCTGGTCAGCGAGGCTGAGATCAGCGCAGCCATGCGCGACGTCGCAGCCCACGACCGCTGGATCATCGAAGGGGCGGCAGGGGTTGCCGTCGCGGGCATGCAGAAACTGGCTGGTGAGTTCCAGGGCAAGAAGGTCGCGGGGGTGCTGTGCGGGCGCAACATCGTGCTGGAGAAGTTCCTGGAGGCGATCCAATGAGGATCATCGACAAGGCGCAACTGGTCGAAATCCTCGACCGGGATTTGGCGGTACGCCTCATCGAAGAGGGTTTTATCGCCTTCTCCGCGGGCGAGGTGCATGTGCCACCGGTGCAGAATTTCGCCTTCACCGAACAAAACGGCGACTGCTGCGTGAAGTCCGCCTGGCTGCAGGGCAGCGATACCTTCACGGTGAAAGTCTCCACCGGTTTCTACGACAACCCGTCCAAGGGCCTGGAAAGCAACGATGGCTTGATGCTGGTGTTTTCGGCCAGTACCGGCCAACCGCTGGCGCTGCTCCAGGACCAAGGCTGGCTGACCTGCCTGCGCACTGCACTGGCCGGGCGTGTCGTCGCCCGCCTGTTGGCGCCGCGCAAGGTACGGGCAATCGGTGTACTGGGCAGCGGAGTGCAGGCGCGGATGCAGCTCGAACAACTGCTGCCGGTCACCGACTGCCGCCGTCTGATCGCCTGGGGCCGCGATGCCGGGCGGCTTGCGGACTATCGACGGTTCGCCGAAGGGCTGGGCTTCGAGGTGCGCACCACTCATGAGGCCCGCGAGCTTGCCGAGTCCGCCAACCTGATCGTCTGCACCACGCCTTCGCGCGAGCCGCTGCTGCAGCGTGAATGGATACAGCCCGGCACCCATATCACCGCAGTGGGCGCCGATGGGCCTGGCAAGCAGGAGCTCGACCCGGCGCTGGTAGCCGCCGCCGATTGCATCGTGGTGGACGCTATCGGGCAATGCAGCCGCTACGGCGAGGTGTCCCACGCCCTGGATTCCGGGCTCATTGCACCTACCGACCTGATCGAGATCGGCGCGTTGCTGGCAGGGCAGGCGAGTGGCCGTAGCCAGGATACCGCGATCACCTTGGCTGACCTGACCGGCGTAGCGGTGCAAGACGCGCAGATCGCGCGGTGTGCCTTGATGTCCCTTGAGGCAAGAGGCTAAGGAGACCTGCTCGCACAGTTCGGCCAAAATAGAGGCTAAATGACATCATCGTCCGCTGCCGTTGCCTGTCGCCTTTGTGTACTCTCCCGTAATCAGTGTGGGGCTCTCAACTGCGAAAGGAACTGAGCATGCGGCCACTGCTTTGCGTTCTGGGATTGACCGCAATGATGTTCACGGCGCTCGCGGCGGCGCAGCCACCGCTGCGCCTGGTGGCTGACAAATGGCCGCCGTTCTCCGACAGTGCCATGCCGGGCGGAGGCCTGGCCACCAGCATCGTCACTACGGCACTCACCCGCGCCGGGTACGCCAGCGAGTTCGAGGAAGTGCCCTGGGCGCGGGCGCTGCTGGGGATTGGCGAGGGGCGCTACGACGTGCTTATCAATGCCTGGTACAACGAATCGCGTACTCGCCTGGGCCAGTTCTCGGGGGCCTACCTGACCAACCGTATTCGCCTGCTCAAGCGCCAGCGCGAGGTACTTGGCTTCAAGCGACTGGCCGATCTTTATCCGTACAGCATCGCTGTTGTGCGTGACTACGCCTACTCACAAGCGTTCGATGGCGACAGCCGGCTGAACAAGGTGGCGGTGCGCAACTTCCCGTCGGCGATCCGCATGCTGGCGGCAGGGCGCGTGGACCTGGCGGTCGAGGACGAGTACGTGGCGCGCTACAACCTGCAGCGTGAGCCGCAGGAGGTGCGCGAGGCGGTGGATTTCGTCGAGCGGCCGCTGGGGGAGAACAGCCTGCATATCCTCGTCAGCCTTCAGCATCCTGAGCATCGGCAGATCGTCGAGCGTTTCGAGCGGGCGATTGCAGCGATGAAGGCCGATGGCAGCTATGCGCGGTTGTTGAAGCAGTATGGCTTGTGACCTGGAGTGTCGGTGCCGGCCCTATCGCGGGACGAGCCCGCTCCCACAGGTACAGTGCAGGCCTGAACATCTGGGAGCAACTGTCTTGCTCAAAATTTAAAGTTCAGCCAATTCCTGTGGTAGCGGCCCTATCGCGCTCCGACTCGTCCCGCGGTAGGGCCGGTGCGGACAGCCGACTCAAGCCGGCTCCCCTTCCTTGATCAGATGCGCCGCCAATGTACGCAACGGCCCCAGTTGCCGGCAGATCAACGCCAACTGGGTCTGTACCAGTCGCTGATGCTCATCCAGCTCCTCGGGCATCTGCTCCAGCTGGTTGGCCAGCGCTTCTTCTTCATCGCTGTGAATGGCCACCGGCAGCCGCGCCGCCAGGCCATTGGCGATCTCGTCGAGACTGCGCGCCAGGCTGCTGCCGACGCCATCGATCAACTGCTCGTGCACTTCGGCAGGCAACGCCGTGTCCCGGTGTGCGCCCAGCCCTGACAGGTAGCTGAGCAAGGTGTGCGACAGCACCAGGAAGCGGAAGCCCACATCGGCCTCCTTGCGGAAGTGCCCCGGCTCCATGAGCATGTTCGACAGTGTGGTCGACAACGCCGCGTCGGCGTTGTGGGCGTTGCGCCGTGCCAGGCGGTAGGCGAGGTCGTCGCGCTTGCCGTTGGCGTACTGCTGCATGATCTGGCGCAGGTACAGGCTGGCGCAGGTCAGGGTGTTGGCCAGCACCTTGTTCAGGCGTCGCCCCTGCCAGTCGGGCAGGAACAGGAACACCGCGAGGATCGCGATCAGGGCGCCCACCAGGGTGTCGAACAGGCGCGGCAGGAACAGCCCGTAGCCATCGCCGATCTGGTTGAAGCAGAACAGCACCATCAGCGTGATCGCCGCCGTGGCCAGGGTGTAGCGGGTGGTGCGGTTGACGAAGAACACCACGCCAGCGACCACCGCGAACAGCGACTGGACGATCGGGTTGGGGAACAGGTCGAACAGCGCCCAGCCAACTGTCAGGCCGATGGCGGTACCGAAGATCCGCTGCACCAGCTTGCGCCGTGTCGCGCCATAGTTGGGCTGGCAGACGAACAGGGTGGTGAGGATGATCCAGTAGCCTTGCGTGGGGTGGATCAGGTGCACCATGCCATAGCCGATCGACAGCGCCAGCGGCAGGCGCAGGGCGTGGCGGAACAGCAGCGAGGTGGGCGTGAGCTGGGTGCGCAGGCGTTTCCACACTTCCTTGAACGTGCGCGGCGAGCGGTCGAGCAGGCTGCTGTCGCTGGCGTCGGCGAGGCTGTCGGGGTTGCTGGCTGCGCCGAGCAAGCGGTCCAGCGTGGCCAGGTTCACCGCCAGTGCCCGCAGCGAGCGCAGCAGGCTGCGCCAGGCCGGGTTGTTCTGGGTGCGCAGATGCTCCAGCGAGGCGTTCAGGTCTTCCAGTGCCTCGGGGTAGCCGCTGGCGAGCACGAACGGCTGGCGCAGGCGGATCGAACGGGCCAGCTCCTGGCAGGACGAACCCTGTTTGCGCAACAGGCGCTGGCAGCGGAACATCACATCACTGTGGAAGAACGCCTCGCTCAGGGCGTTGTAGGGGTAGTGCGAGGCGCTGACGCGCTCGTGGATGTCCTGGGCCAGGAAGTACAGCTTCAGGTAACGACTGACCTTGGAGTTGGGCTGGCTGTTGCCGACCCGGTGCAGGATGATTTCCTTGGCGGCATTGAGCGCGGCCACCACCTTGCCGTTCTGCTTGGCCAGCTCCAGGCGCGTGGCCTCCACGTCGAGGGTGCGCACCGGTTCGAACAGACTGGCCTTGAGCTTGAGGTAGCTGCCCAGCTCGTAGAACAGCTTGGCCAGGCTCTGCTGCACCGGCTGGTTGGAGAACAGCGCCTGCCAGAGTACCGAGAGCGCCCCGTACCACGCGGCACCAGCCACCAGCAGCAGCGGCTCGTGCCAGAAATCGGTGACCACGCCGCCGCGCTGGTCAACGCCGATCATGGTGTACACCGACAGGATCAGCGTCGCCGAGGCGATGGCGCCATAGCGTTCGCCCAGGGCACCGAGCATGGTCAGGCCAAAGGCTGCCAGGGCCAGTGAGCCGGCGAAGATCCAGGGGTAGGGGAAGAGCAGCTCGACCGACAACGCGGCGATGGCGAAACACACCAGCGTGACGGCCAGCGCACTGAGACGGCCCTGCCAGCCGTCGTCGGTCTCGGCCAGGGCGCTGGCAATGATGCCGAGGAACAACGGGATGAGCAGGCTCATCTCGTTCTGGTACCAGCACCAGGCCATGGTGCCGGTCAGGGCGATGGTCACCCGGATGGCATAGCTGAACTTGTCTTGGCCCCACAAGCGACGCAATGAATGGCGGAACGAGCTCGATGACATAGTGGCCTGCTGGACAGAGTTCGAATGAGGACCTTGGGACCGACGCGGCTGCGCTGCCTTTCGCGGGCAAGCCCGCTCCCACAAGGCCAGCACTATCCTGTGGGAGCGGGCTTGCCCGCGAAAGGCAGCGCACTCGGTCAAATCTTCCCGGCACAGACCAGCAAGAAGCGTTCCGTGCTGAAAGGATTCTACTCTAAACGAACTGCGCCGCTGCGTTGGCAGAAGCCCACGCCCACTGGAAATTGAACCCGCCCAGGTGGCCGCTGACGTCCAGCACCTCGCCGATGAAGAACAATCCCGGGCTCTTGAGCGATTCCATGGTCTTGGACGACACCTCGCGAGTGTCGACGCCGCCCAGGGTCACTTCCGCGGTGCGGTAGCCCTCGGTACCTGCCGGCACCAGTTGCCAGGCCGCGAGCTGCCCGGCGATCTGGGTCAATTCTGCCGGGGTGTACTGCTTCAAGGGTTTCGAAACGAACCACTGTTCGGCCAGCAGGGTCGCCAGCTTGCGGGTGAACACCTCGCCCAGCACGGTCTTCAGCTCGCTGTTGGGGCGCTCGGCCTGCACGCCTTGCAGCCACTCCAGCGCATCGCGGTCCGGCAACAGGTTGATCTCCAGCGTGTCGCCCGCTTCCCAGTACGAGGAAATCTGCAGGATCGCCGGGCCACTCAGGCCGCGATGGGTGAACAGCAGGTTTTCGCGAAAACTGGTGCCGTTGCAACTGGCGATGCAGTCCAGCGACGTGCCAGAGAGCTCAGTGCACAATGCCTTGAGCTGGGGCTCGGTGATGGTGAACGGCACCAGCGCGGCGCGGGTCGGCAGCAGGGCGTGGCCGAACTGACGGGCGACCTGGTAGCCGAAGCCGGTTGCGCCCAGGGTCGGGATCGACAGACCGCCGGTCGCGATCACCAGCGACTGGCAGGCAAATTCTCCGGCACTGGTGTGCAGACGATAACCGCTGTCGGTCTTCTCGATCCGTTCGATGCTGGTGTTCATCCGCAGCTCGGCGCCGGCGTCGTCGCATTCGGCCAGGAGCATGTCGAGGATATCGCTGGACTTGTTGTCGCAGAACAGCTGGCCGAGCTTCTTCTCGTGGTACGGCACACCGTGCTTGGCGACCAGCTCGATGAAGTCCCACTGGGTGTAGCGCGCCAGCGCCGACTTGCAGAAGTGCGGGTTCTGCGAGAGGAAATTGGCGGGCTCGGTGTACATGTTGGTGAAGTTGCAGCGCCCGCCGCCGGACATGAGGATTTTCTTGCCCGGTTTGTTGGCATGGTCGAGCAGCAGCACGCGGCGGCCGCGGCGCGCGCTGAGCTGGGCGCACATCAGGCCGGCGGCGCCGGCGCCGAGGATGATCACGTCGGTGGAGTGCACGGTGTTACCTCATGGATTGCCGGGGCCGCTTCGCGGTCCATCGCAGGCAAGCCAGCTCCCACAGGATCCCCAGAGTCTAGGCCGGGTGCATTCCCTGTGGGAGCTGGCTTGCCTGCGATGGGCTGCAAAGCAGCCGCAAAATAGTTCAGACGATACGGACCTTCAGGGCTCGTCCCTTGATCTTGCCGCTGTTCAGCCGCTGCATCGCCTGCTTGGCCACGGCCCGCTCGACCGCCACGAAGGCCACGAAATCGAAAATCGCGATCTTGCCCACCTGCTTGCCCGGCAGCCCGGCATCGCCGGTCAGGGCGCCGAGGATATCGCCCGGACGCAGTTTGTCCTTGCGCCCGGCGGCGATGCACAGGGTGGTCATGGTCGGCAGCAGTGGTTCACCGCCCTTGCTCTTCAGGCTGTCCAACTGCTCCCAGCGCAGCGGGCGCTTCTGCAGGTCTTCGATGGCCTGGGCGCGGTGGCCTTCGGCCGGGGCCACCAGGCTGATCGCCACGCCTTTCTCGCCGGCACGGCCGGTACGCCCGACGCGGTGCACATGGATCTCGGCATCGCGCGCCAGTTCCACGTTGATCACAAGGTCCAGGCCGTCGATATCCAGGCCGCGGGCGGCGACATCGGTGGCCACCAGCACCGAGCTGCTGCGGTTGGCGAACATCGTCAGCACCTGGTCGCGGTCACGCTGTTCCAGGTCACCGTGCAGGGCCTGGGCAACGATGCCCTTGGCGGTGAGGTGGGTGACCAGGTCCTCGCACTGCTGCTTGGTGAAGCAGAACGCCACGCACGACTGCGGGCGGTAGTGGCCCAGTACGCGGGTAACCGCCTCCAGGCGCTGCTGCGGGTCGATCTCGATGAAACGCTGCTCGATCTGGTTGTCGCTGTGCTGGCTCTCGACCGTGACCTGCTGCGGCTTGCGCATGAAGTCGGCGGCCAGTTGCTCGATGCCGGCCGGGTAGGTGGCCGAGAACAGCAAGGTCTGGCGGCGCGATGGGGTCTTGCCGATGATTGCGGCGATGGCGTCGAAGAAGCCCATGTCGAGCATGCGGTCGGCTTCGTCGAGTACCAGGGTGTTGAGCCCCTTCAGGTCCAGGGTGCCCTTGTCCAGGTGCTGCTGGATGCGGCCCGGGGTGCCGACGATGATGTGTGCACCGTGCTCCAGCGAGGCGATCTGCGGGCCCAGCGAGACGCCGCCGCAGAGGGTGAGGATCTTGATGTTGTCCTCGGCGCGGGCCAGGCGGCGCAGCTCCTTGGCGACCTGGTCGGCCAGTTCGCGCGTCGGGCACAGCACCAGCGCCTGGCAGCCGAAGAAGCGTGGGTTGATCGGATTGAGCAGGCCGATGCCGAAGGCGGCGGTTTTGCCGCTGCCGGTCTTGGCCTGGGCGATCAGGTCCTGGCCCTTGAGGATGACCGGCAGGCTCTGGGCCTGGATCGGGGTCATCGAGGCATAGCCCAGGGCGTCCAGGTTGGCCAGCATGGCGGCGGACAGCGGCAGGGAGGCGAAAGCGGTGGATTCGGTGGTCACGAGGCGGGCCTGCGGTGCGAAGCGAAAAATGCCGCACAGTCTACCAGCCTCATGGCCATTCGCCCTACGTTTCCACGTGTTCTTCCGGACGACGGGCACGCCTTCCGTCCGTCGGCGACAGTTGCAGGAAAATCGCCGCGGCCAGCATCGCCATCAGGCCGATGGTCAGGAAGGTCAACTGGAACGCGCCCAGCGTGGTTTCCACTCCCTCTGCGCTCCCCGAGGCGGTAAAGCCGCCGAGCAGCGCACCGGCGCAGGCCACGCCCAGGCTCAGCGACAGTTGTGCGACCACCGACAGCAGGCTGTTGCCGCTGCTGGCGCTGGCGTCGTCGAGGTCGATCAGCGTCACCGTGTTCATCGCGGTGAACTGCAGCGAATTCACCGCGCCCAGCAAGCCCAACTGCATCAGCAGCAGCCAATACGGCGTCTGCTCGTCGACCAGTCCCAGGCTGGCCAGCAGTACCCCCAGCAACAGCGTGTTGCCGGTGAGGATGATGCGATAGCCGAGGCGCTCGATCAGTGGCCGCGCCACCGACTTGGCGATCATCGCCGCGGCGGCCAGCGGGATCATGCTCATGCCGGCCTGGGCCGGCGAATAGCCCAGCGCCACCTGCAGCAGCAGCGGCACCAGGAAGGGCAGGGCGCCGCTGCCCAGGCGGGCGAACAGGTTGCCGAGGATGCCGATGGCAAAGGTACGTACGCGGAACAGGCTGGGCGAGAACAGCGGCTCCGGGTCACGCCCGGCGCGCAGCCAATAGGCGGCAAGGCAGGCCATGCCGGCGAACAGCAGCAACATCACCCGCAGGTGCGGCAGGTGCAACTCGCCCAGGCCCTCCATGGCGATGGTGATCAGCACCATCGCGGCTCCGAACAGGATGAATCCGGGTCCATCGAAGGTGGTGCGTTCGCTGCCGCGCAGGTCGGGGATGAACTTCCATACCGCGTAGCACCCCAGCGCGCCGACCGGCAGGTTGAGCAGGAAGATCCAGTGCCAACTGAGGATTTCCACCAGCCAGCCGCCGACGGTTGGGCCCAGCAGCGGGCCCAACAGGCCGGGGATGGTGATGAAGCTCATGATCCGCACCAGCTCCGAGCGTGGGTAGGCGCGTAGCACCACCAATCGCCCGACCGGCAGCATCAGGGCACCGCCCAGGCCCTGGATGACGCGGGCGATGATCAGAAAGCCCAAGCTGTTGGCCGCCGCGCACAGCAGCGAACCCAGGCTGAACAGCAGGATGGCGCCGAAGAAGATGTGCTTGGTGCCGAAGCGGTCGGCGATCCAGCCCGAAGCCGGAATCAGCAGGGCTACGGTGAGCATGTAGGCGATGATCACGCCCTGCATGCGCAGCGGGTCTTCTGCCAGCGAGCGGGCCATGGCCGGCAGCGCGGTGTTGAGGATGGTGCCGTCGAGCGACTGCATGAAGAAGGCGATGGCCACCACCCAGGGGATCCAGCGGGCGGTGGTAGGGTCGAGCGGGGCGCGTTCGGGCATGGCCTCTATCCTGAAAAGTGCGCAGTTCCCTGTGGAAGCGCCTGACCGGCGCTCCCACAGGGGCGTGGCGTTACAGTGTCAGCGTCAATCCTCTGACCAACGCCCCGGGCAGATGACTCGATCCGGTTTGCCGTTGCCCATAGGTGCTGGTCGACAGGATCAGCTCGCGTTCGCGGGTCAGGTCCTCCAGCTGAGGGCCCAGCAGATTGTAGAGGCTGTCGTCGAAGCGCATGGTGCTGACCGGGCCCTGGATCTGGCCGTCTTCCACCCAGAACGTGGCGAAGCGCGTCAGGCCGGTCATGCGCGCTGCCGGCAGGTCTGAATAGTTCAGGTACCAGAGGTTGCTGATGTACAGCCCGGTGCCCAGGCGCGCCAGGATATCCGCCGACGCCAGCTCCCCAGGTGCCAGGCTCAGGGCGCAGGGTGCCTCGTAGCTGTCGGCGCCGTTGCCCTGCAGGGCGAACTCTGCCGCGCTGCGAGGGCTGACCAGGCGCGCGCTGCCCCGGCCTTCGACGATCAGCGCTACGTCCTCGCGGGGCGAGCCCTCGCTGGAGAACGACGGGCTCAGCGAACCGCTGACCTGCTCCGAGAAGCCAACCCGTGGATCGAGCTGGGCATCACCGGTGTACAGGCGTTGCAATGGGCTGTTGCCGGTGGCCAGGGCCTGGGCCGAGAAGCCTCCCCAGCCGAGCATGCCCGCGATCTCGTCCATGGCCGCTGGCGCCAGGTAGGCGCGGTAGCGGCCAGGCTTGAGGGTGATCGTCGGGCGCCCCAGGTACTCAAGCTGTTCGCGGGCCAGTTGCAGGCGTGCGCTGAAGGCCTCGCTGCTCCAGACCTGGCCTGCATAGTTGGCCTTCACCGCCTGGCCGTTGCTGTGGAACAGGCTCCAGTCGAAATTGAAGCTGTTGGCCTGGTGCCAGCCGAAGGCCCCGAACGAGCTGGCGAAACCCCGGCAGATCGGACCAGCGGCGTAGATGCCGACCAGATCGAGGTTGCCTGCCTGCTGCTCGACCAGCGCCAGTACTTCAGTGAAGTCGGGCAGCGCCGGTTCTTGCACGCTGTGGCTGTGCCAGGCGCTTTCGTCGAGTTTCAGGTAGGGGTCGAGCGGCAGCAGCGGCAAGGTCTGGCGCAGTTGCGCCAGGGCATCTTGCAGGCGCTGGCGATCCAGTTGCGCATCGTCACCGAGGGTGAACTGCTGTTCGGCCTGACGCCCGTCACGCACCAGACGCAACAGTGCGCTGGCCTGGGCCACTTCGCCGGCCTGGCGCACCTTGGCATGGTTGAAACGCACGAAGCGCGACTGCTCGGCGCTGTAGCCGAGGGTGAACTGCTCGCCGGGGTGCAGCGCCGCGCGCAGGGCACTGACCAATGCCTCGAAGCGTTCTTGATAGGGGGTGCTCATCAGGCGTCTCCTCCGAATACGTCGATCTGGCGGAACACGCAGGCCGGCGAGGCATGGCCGACCCGGATGACCTGGTTGGGTTCGCCCTTGCCGCAGTTGGGTGTGCCAAGCACCTGGAAGGTGCTGCTATCGCCCACTGCCGACAGGTTGCGCCAGAACTGCGCGGAGATGCCGCGATAGTTGGGGTTCTTGACGACACCCTTGAGCTCGCCGTGTTCGATCAGTTGGCCCCATTCGCAGCCGAACTGGAACTTGTTGCGCGCATCGTCGATGGACCAGGAGCGGTTGGTGCGCATCAGGATGCCGTGCTCGATCCCACCGATGAGTTGTTCGAGCGACTGGTCGCCCGGCTCGATGTTGAGGTTGGCCATGCGGTCGATCGGGGCGCGGTTCCAGCCACAGGCGCGGCTGTTGGCTACGCCGTCGAGCCCCGAGCGGAACTGCGACAGGGCGCCACCCAGCGGGCGCAGCAGCTTGCCCTCGCGGATCAGGAACTGCTTGCTGGCCGCGGTGCCGTCGTCGTCGAAGCTGTAGCTGGCCAGCTCCTCGTCGATGGTAGGGTCGAAAGTCACGTTCAGCAGGGGCGAGCCGTATTGCAACTGCCCGAAATCGCTGGGCTTGACGAAGCTGGTGCCCGCGTAATTGCGTTCGTCGCCGAGAATACGGTCCATCTCCAGCGGATGGCCAATGGACTCGTGGATCTGCAGCATCATCTGGTCGGGCATCAGCAGCAGGTCGCGCGCACCGCTCGGGGTGTTGGGCGCCAGCAGCAGTTGCAGGGCTTCGTCGGCGATACGCCGGGCGGCGCCGACCAGGCCGCAGCGCTGGATGATTTCGAAGCCACCCTGCTGGCCAAAGTTCTCCCGGCCCAGGCTGCGGCTCTGGCTGTCGCGGCCATCGCTGGCGGTGACGCCAAGGCCCGGAAAGATGAAACGCTGCGCGTTGCGCAGCTCGGCGCCGGCCGAGTTCAGGTAAGTCTGCTCGACCAGGGTGATGCCCAGGCTCGCCTGCCAGTCCACCAGGCGTTCGTCCTTGGGCACGCTGGCCGATTCGGTGGCGAGCAGCTCGAGGCAATCTGCAAGGTTTGGCAGCGATTGGTCGAAGTTGGGCGAGACATGGTCGTGGCGCGTGCTCGGCACCGGTTGGTCGCGCAGGTCGAGCAGGTGGTGGCCGGTGATCTGCCGGGCCAGGGCCTCGGCGTGTTCCAGGGCGCGTTGCAGGCCGCTTTGCGACAAGTCGGCGGTGGCGGCGTAGGCCTCGACGCCGTTCAGGCGCACGGTGAGCATGGCACCTTCGTCCTGGCTGAAGAATGGCGGTTCGGCGACGTTGCGCCGCACCGACAGCGATTGATGCGATTGCTTCACGTGGCGAAGCGAGAACAGTTCGGCCGTGCTGCGCAGCGCTGCGAAGCGCTGGCGCAGCAGGGCGCTGGAATCGAACATGCGGGAACCTCCGGTTCGCGGTGGCTCCCCCTAGAACCACCCCTCTTGCATGCCCAGGCAAGTGTCGTCGCGTGCCTCGAGCAGTGCGAGCTCAGTATGGCAGCCTGGCACTTCCCAAGTCAGGAAATAACGTGCGGCCTGCAACTTGCCACAGTAAAAATCGCGATCGACATCGACCCCCTTCATCAGCCCGCGTTCGGCCTGTATGGCCTGCTCCAGCCAGCGCCAGCCGATCACGCAGTGGCCGAACACCTTGAGGTACAGCGCCGAGTTTGCCAGCGCGCCGGCGACCTTGCCCTGGGCCAGGTCGCCGAGCAGTGCCAGGGTCACGGCCTGCAGGCGGTTGACCAGTTGCTCCAGCGGCTGGCGCAGTGCGTCCAGGTTGGGGTGATGACTGGCGCGCTCAGCAGTGCTGGCGATCAGGCTAATCAGCTGCTTGAGCCCGGCGCCGCCGTTCTGCGCCAGCTTGCGCCCGAGCAGGTCGAGCGACTGGATGCCTTCGGTGCCTTCGTGGATCGGGTTCAGGCGGTTGTCGCGGTAGTACTGCTCCACCGGGTATTCGCGGGTGTAGCCGTGGCCACCGAGGATCTGGATCGCCAGTTCGTTGGCCTTGAGGCAGAACGTCGAAGGCCAGGACTTGACGATCGGGGTGAGCAGGTCGAGCAGTTCCTGGGCTTGGACGCGTGCCGCCTCATCGGGTGCGCTGTGGGTGTCGTCGAACAACCGGGCGGCGTACAGGCCCAGGTCGAAGGCACCTTCCACGTAGGCCTTCTGCGCCAGCAACATGCGTCTTACATCGGCGTGCTCGATGATCGGCACTGCTGGGCTGCCGGGATCCTTGTTGTCCACCTGGCGGCCTTGCGGGCGTTGGCGGGCGTAGTCCAGCGAGTACAGGTAGCCGGCGTAGCCGAGCATCACCGCGCCCATGCCGACGCCGATGCGCGCCTCGTTCATCATCTGGAACATGCACGCCAGGCCCTGGTGTGGCTTGCCGACCAGATAGCCGACGCACTGGCCGTTGTCACCGAAATTCAACGCCGTGGAGGTCGTGCCACGCCAGCCCATCTTGTGGAACAGCCCGGCCAGCAGCACGTCGTTGCGGGCGCCGAGGCTGCCGTCGTCGTTGACCAGGTACTTGGGCACGATGAACAGCGAAATGCCTTTCACCCCGGGCGGTGCATCCGGCAGCTTGGCCAGGACCATGTGCACGATGTTCTGCGACAGCTCGTGGTCGCCGCCGGAGATGAAGATCTTGTTGCCCTTGAGCCGATAGCTGCCATCGCCTGCGGCTTCTGCACGGGTGCGGATATCGGCCAGCGACGAGCCGGCGTGGGGCTCGGTCAGGGCCATGGTGCCGAAGTAGCGACCTTCGATCATCGGCTGCAGGAACAGGCGCTTCTGCTCGTCGCTGCCGAAGCTCTCGATCAGGTTGGCTGCGCCCATGGTCAGGAAGGGGTAGGCCGTGGTGCCAGCGTTGGCGGCCTGGAAGTGAGCAAAGCAGGCTTGCGAAACCAGGCTCGGCAACTGCATGCCGCCGACGTCGAAGTCGCGGTTGGCGTTGAGGAAGCCCGCCTCGAGGAACGCCTCTACCGCAGGCTTGACCTCGGGAATCAGCTCGGCGCGGCCGTCGACATAGCGCGGCTCGTGCTCGTCGCCCTTGCGGTTGTGCGGGGCGAAGTACTTCTCGGCAATCGTGCGAGCCGTACCAAGCGCTGCGTCGAAGGTCTCGCGGTTGTGCTCGGCGAAACGCGGGCGCTGGGTCAGGGCCTCGGCGTCGAGGACCTCGTAGAGTTCGAAGGCGAGGTTGCGGCTGCTGAGGAGTTGCTCGGACATGGCGGGATTCCTGGGTTCGAGATGCTGCGAGTCTAGAGCCAGGGATAGTGGCTGCACAGGCTCATGGGTGTGCGTGATGACACTCCAGAAGGCTGAGCGCAGGTGTGCCATCAGTGGCGCTCGCTTGTCGAAATACTTTGCGCTGCTCCACTGGTATTTCTGTCAGGTGTGGCGTGTGCATCACTGGGGTAGCCTAGGCTCTGTCTGAAATGCACCTGCACTCGCCCATACTGCATTGAGACGGGGCTCGGAATGCTCATGCACTCCAGTACCGTCGGGCGCGGCCCCGGGCGTTCCTTCCCCTGTTTCGCCTTGTCTGGCCTTCGCGCAGACACATTTAAGACAGAGCCTAGGCCTTTGTCGGATCCACGTTGAGCTCTGATTGGGGGGCTGCTTGCCATTTAGACCCGCACCGGAGCATTGCCCAATGACCAGCAACGCGCCATTAGTCCATTGCCAAACCC
This sequence comes from Pseudomonas sp. S44, assembly GCF_016624805.1. Classification (NCBI taxonomy): domain Bacteria; kingdom Pseudomonadati; phylum Pseudomonadota; class Gammaproteobacteria; order Pseudomonadales; family Pseudomonadaceae; genus Pseudomonas; species Pseudomonas sp. S44. Next base: position 33,525 of record NZ_JACVTY010000003.1, on the reverse strand, counting down.
CATCGGTATCGGTGTTTGCTCGCAAGCTGAAGGTACGGGAAATCACCTGCCATCGTGATGGGCTTGCGCTTGGGCAGACCACCCTGCTCATCACGCGGCACAGGCACGATCCTCGTGGTTTCCTGGATCGTAGCAGCGACCCGCGTATGGCTGGGCACGGTCTGGTGAACTTCGCGTTGGCCAACGATTTCGCTGGCAAAGTGCTGCGTGTTCAGAGTGTCGACGCGGGCATTGAAGTTGCCTTGGCTGATATCGATAGTCGGCCTTTGGTGCGTATCAGTGCAATCGCGGCAGGTGCAGAAGGGCGTGACGATTACAGCCAGGCGGTGGTGCGTCGATCGGTGTACGAGGCTCACGGTCTGGCGGGCCGTTTGTCGAGCATCAGCGATACAGTTGGCGGTGGTGTTCCCCGCATGACCCAGCGCTTTGTCTATGGGGGTAGCAGTGCACTGGAGCGGGGGCGAAACCTGGCGGGTCGCTGTATACGTCTTTACGACACTGCCGGCCTTGCCTTGCACGACGCCATCGCCATGACGGGGACCACGCTGTCTGTCACCCGACGTCTTCTGGGGCAGGGAGATGAAGTTCGGACAGTGGTCGATTGGCAAGGTGAGAGCGTCGATGAATGGGATCGCGCACTTGAGCCGATTGCACAGGCACGCACTACGTGTTCGGTCGTGGACGCAACCGGAACAGTATCGAGCATTGTCGATGCAGCAGGGCACCTGCGGCGTGTCACCTATGACATCGCGGGTCGGCTCCAGGCAAGCTGGCTGAGGCGCAAAGGCTCTCAAGAGTGCGAGATCGTCCGGTCGACGAGTTACCTGGCAGGTGGACATAAGACCCGTGAACTGCATGGTAACGGTGTGTTGAGCACCTATTTCTTCGAGCCACGAACGCAACGCCAGGCTCGGCTACGGATCGAGCGGCCTGCGAGTCATGCCCTGGGTGCGAGGCTCCTGCAGGATTTGCAGTATACGTTCGACCCTGTGGGCAATGTGGTGAGCGAACGTGACGAGACCGACAATAGGCGGTTCTGGCGCAACCAGGTGGCGGAACCGCAGACAACCTACCATTACGACAGCCTTTATCAATTGGTCAGCGCCTGCGGAAGGGAGCAGGTCAATGCGTCATCGCGGTCGGGAGAGTACAACACGCCGTCTCCTTCTCCCCATGATGAGACGCTCTTTACCTGTTATACCCGCAACTTTATCTATGACACTGCTGGCAACCTGACGCGCATGGTGCACCGGGTGCCTGCTAGCAATCACTGTCGTGTCGTCGAGATCGCAGTCAGTGACCGCAGCAATCGGGCGGTGCTGGGCACAATGGCGAAGACTCCTGCCGAGGTTGAGGCGTTGTTCACGGCCAAGGGTCAGCAGATCTCGCTGTTACCCGGCAATCCCCTGTGCTGGACGCCTCAAGGGGAGTTGCATCAGGTCATCTCCCAGCAACGCGAGGAGGGGCGGGATGACCATGAGCACTACCGTTATGACAATGCCAGCATGCGAGTCCTGAAAGTCAACACGCAGTGGAGCGCTGCAAGCCGGCACACGCTTCGAGTCACCTATTTACCCGGGCTTGAATTGCGCTGCACTACCCGCGATGCCTACCTTGAGGAGGAGTTGCAGGTTATTTCGGTCGGTGAGCCCGGTCATGCACAGGTGCGAATGTTGCACTGGTGCAGCGAGGTGCCTGAAGGGTTGGAGAACGATCAACTGCGCTACAGCTACGACACGCCACTGGGCAGCGGCATCCTGGAGGTCGACGGCGCGGGCAGACTGATCAGCCATGAAGCGTATTACCCTTTTGGGGGAACCGCGTTGTGGGCAGCCCGTAGCGAGCTTGAAGGGAGTTACAAGACCTTGCGTTATTCAGGCAAGGAACGAGATGCGACTGGGTTGTACTACTACGGTTATCGCTACTACCAGCCGTGGGTCGGGCGGTGGCTGAGCGCAGACCCGGCGGGTGCGGTGGATGGCCTTAACTTGTATTGCATGGTGCGCAACAATCCGGTGACGCGCAGGGATGCCAATGGATTACAAAGTTTTGAGTCGGAGTTCGGGGCTGACTTCGCTGCGTTGGACAAGTTGATCGAGTTTCCGGAGATTTTTAAAAATCTGAAGCCTGGGGTTGTACTAAAGGGCAATGTCAGTCACGACACGCAACATCGAAAGAAATTAACGGTGTATTGGATACGTGAGAGTGAAGCGTATCAACCCACTGAACTGGAAAGGGTCATAGGTCCGTCGGGCAACAGCGAGCAAGAAGCTCTTGGTCCGGCTGCGCAGCTCGCGGAGGATCTAGGGGTGACTGAACAGTTTGCCAAGGACTTTACGCGTAGCACGTACACTCTGATAGAAAACGGGGAGGAAATCCCCATGCTTGTACACAACGTTAGGGAGTATTTCAGCTCGCAGCAGCTAGAGATTATTTCGACGCTTGCACATCAAGCACTTGCTGCCGAGATGACCAGCTTACTCTATTCCATCGAGCCTGCCGGCGGGGCGTTCAACGAGAACGGCGAGGTGCGCGGCATATGGTCAGCGGCCCCGGGCGCGGCCTCTGAATACCAGATTCACAGGGGCGCAAGAGGCGAACGGGACGAGGTATCGATCACCTCGAGACAGGTCTTCAGCCTGAAGGATGTGGCGACAGGGGATTTTATAGCTAAGGTGGATGCGATTACCCAGCAGACTGTATTTCTGGCCACATCTACCGAGAATGGAACGGTAACTTATAACCTTCAGAAGCATGTGCCCAGCCTGCAAAAGATAACGCTTTTGCATGTTTTGCCGGAGCAACCGGTGACCAAGAAGTCGCGCGTATCAAAATTGAAATTCTGGAGGTCGAAAAATACACAATAGGTGAATTGCCCGCTGCCACCGTTTCGCTGCTGAACCGGTGGGAGCGGGCTTGCCCGCGATGGCGTCAGTACGTTCAGCCGATGGTCATCAGGCTGGCGTTACCCCCCGCAGCCGCGGTGTTCACGCTCACCGCACGCTCGATCACCAACCGCTCCAGCGCGATCTGCGGATCACCGCTGGACAGCCCATGCACACCCACAATGGCCCCGGCACGCTTGGCGACCTGCTGGCACACCGCGCGCAACTGGTCGGAGTCGCCGTGGTGGATGACCGCGTCGAGCGCCACTTCATCCTTGCTCCAGTCGGCCACCAGCTTGATCTTGCCTTGCAGGTCTTTCGGCAGGCGACCGCGCAGGCCCTTGGCCGGCTCGCCGTCGGCCCACACCGCCGAGCTGCCCACTGCCAGCACCGCGGCGAGCTGCGCGAGCAGGTCAGCCTCGTTGTCGGCCAGGCACAGCACATGCTCGCGAGGCAATACGGTGTAGGTGTTGCGCTCGCCGGTCGGTCCAGGCAGGACACGGGTGATGCCACTTTGCGACTGTTCGGCGAACTGCTCGCACAGTTCCACCAGCTCGGGCTGGTTGCTCGAAGCCCAGGCCTTGAGCACCTGCAGCGGCTTGAGCAGTTGGTCGCGCAGGGTGGTGTCGGCCTTGGTCTCACCGTCGGCGCGCTGGAAGTGGCGGGCGATGGCGTCAGCCGGACGGGTCGACAGCAGGCGGTACAGGTACAGCGGACCACCGGCTTTCGGGCCGGTGCCGGACAGTCCTTCACCACCGAATGGCTGCACGCCGACCACGGCACCGACGATGTTGCGGTTGACGTACATGTTGCCGGCGTTGACGTTGTCCACCACCTTGGCGATGGTCTCGTCGATGCGCGTGTGCACGCCCAGCGTCAGGCCGTAGCCGGAGGCGTTGATCTGCGCGATCAGTTGGTCGAGGTGCTTGCGGTTGTAGCGCACCACGTGCAGCACTGGGCCGAAGATCTCGCGCTTGAGCTCGTCGAAGCTTTCCAGCTCGATCAGGGTAGGCATGACGAAGGTGCCGCGCTTGCACTCCTCGGATTCGGCGATGGCCACCTGGTAGACGCTGCGACCTTTCTCACGCATGGCCTGGATGTGCTTCTCGATGCCAGCCTTGGCTTCAGCGTCGATCACCGGGCCGATGTCCACCGACAGGCGCTCGGGATTGCCCATGCGGTTCTGCGCCATGGCGCCCTTGAGCATCTCGATCACGCGGTCGGCGGAATCTTCCTGCAGGCACAGCACGCGCAGCGCCGAGCAGCGCTGGCCGGCGCTGTCGAAGGCCGACGACACCACATCGATCACCACCTGTTCAGTCAGCGCCGAGGAGTCGACGATCATCGCGTTCTGCCCGCCGGTTTCGGCGATCAGCGGGATCGGACGACCCTGGGCATCCAGGCGACCGGCGACGTTGCGTTGCAGCAGGCGCGCGACTTCGGTGGAGCCGGTGAACATCACGCCCTTGACCCGCTCGTCGCCGACCAGGCCGGCGCCGACGGTTTCGCCGCGCCCCGGCAGCAGTTGCAGCACGCCTTCAGGGATACCGGCTTCGAGCAACAGGCGCACGGCCTGGGCCGCGACCAGCGGGGTCTGTTCGGCCGGCTTGGCCAGCACCGGGTTACCGGCGGCCAGTGCGGCGGCCACCTGGCCGGTGAAGATCGCCAGAGGGAAGTTCCATGGGCTGATGCACACGACCGGGCCGAGCGGGCGGCAGGCGTCGTTGCTGAAGTCGTTGCGCGCCTGCACTGCGTAGTAGCGCAGGAAGTCCACGGCTTCGCGCACTTCGGCGATGGCGTTGGCGAAGGTCTTGCCAGCCTCGCGGATGAGCAGGCCCATCAGCGGCTGGATCTCGGCTTCCATCAGGTCGGCGGTGCGCTCCAGGATCGCGGCGCGCTCGGCCGGCGGGGTGGCTTGCCAGATTGGCGCGGCATTGAGGGCACACTGGATGGCGTTGTCGACGTCGGTGACGCTCGCCTCTTGCACATGGCCCACCACATCGCGGTGATCGGCTGGGTTGAGCACTGGCGCAGCGGCTTCCTGGCTGGTGGCGCAGGCCAGCAGCGGGGCAGCCTTCCAGTCGTTGTGTGCGGTTGCCAGCATGGCGCAGGACAGCGACGCCAGGCGGTGTTCGTTGGCCATGTCGATGCCGGCCGAGTTGGCGCGCTCGCTGCCATAGAGGTCGCGCGGCAGTGGAATGCGCGGATGCGGCAGGCCGACGCTGCCTTCCTGAGTGGCCATGCGCTCGATGCTCGCGACCGGGTCGGCGACCAGTTCCTGGATGGAGATCGAGTGGTCGGCGATACGGTTGACGAACGAGGTGTTGGCGCCGTTTTCCAGCAGACGGCGCACCAGGTAGGCCAGCAGGGTTTCGTGGGTGCCGACCGGCGCATAGACGCGGCACGGACGGTTCAGCTTGCCATCGGCGATCTTGCCGACGACCTGCTCGTACAGGGGCTCGCCCATGCCGTGCAGGCACTGGAACTCGTACTGGCCTGGATAATAGTTCTGGCCGGCAATATGGTAGATGGCCGACAAGGTGTGGGCGTTGTGAGTGGCGAACTGCGGGTAGATGGCTTCCGGCACCGACAACAGCTTGCGGGCGCAGGCGATGTAGGACACGTCGGTGTAGACCTTGCGGGTGTAGACCGGGTAGCCCTCCAGGCCTTCGACCTGGGCGCGCTTGATCTCGCTGTCCCAGTAGGCGCCCTTGACCAGTCGGATCATCAGGCGGTGACGGCTGCGCTTGGCCAGGTCGATGACCGAGTCGATCACGTACGGGCAGCGCTTCTGGTAGGCCTGGATGACGAAACCGATACCGTTCCAGCCCGACAGCGATGGCTCGAAGCACAGGCGTTCGAGCAGGTCCAGCGACAGCTCCAGGCGGTCGGCTTCCTCGGCGTCGATGTTCAGGCCGATGTCGTACTGCTTGGCCAGTTGGGTCAGCGACAGCAGGCGCGGGTACAGTTCTTCCATCACGCGCTCGTATTGCGCGCGGCTGTAGCGCGGGTGCAGCGCCGAGAGCTTGATCGAGATGCCCGGGCCTTCATAGATGCCGCGCCCGTGCGAGGCCTTGCCGATCGAGTGGATCGCCTGCTCGTAGGAGGCCAGGTACTTCTGGGCGTCGTGCTCGGTCAGTGCGGCTTCGCCGAGCATGTCGTAGCTGTAGCGGAAGCCCTTGGATTCGAAGCGGCTGGCGTTGGCCAGGGCTTCGGCGATGGTCTCGCCGGTGACGAACTGCTCGCCCATCAGGCGCATGGCCATGTCGACGCCCTTGCGGATCATCGGTTCGCCACTCTTGCCGATGATGCGGGTGAGCGAGGAGGTCAGGCCGGATTCGTTGTGGGTGGAGACCAGCTTGCCAGTCAGCAGGAGGCCCCAGGTGGCGGCATTGACGAACAGCGATGGGCTATTGCCCAGGTGTGGCTGCCAGTTGCCCGTGCTGATCTTGTCGCGGATCAGCGCGTCGCGGGTACCTTTGTCGGGGATGCGCAGCAGGGCTTCGGCCAGGCACATCAACGCCACGCCTTCCTGGGACGACAGCGAGAACTCCTGCAGCAGGCCCTGGACGATGCCGGCGCGGCCGCTGGCGCTCTTCTGGTTGCGCAGCTTGTCGGCCAGGCCTGCGGCCATCTTGTTGGTCGCTTCGGCCAGCGGGGCCGGCAGGCGTGCCTGCTCCAGCAGCATCGGCACCACTTCCTGCTCGGGGCGACGGTACGCTGCGGTGATCGCTGCGCGCAGCACGGACTGCGGCAGAATGCTTTCGGCGAATTCGAGGAAGCACTGGTGGGCGTGGTCGGCCGGAAGTTCGCCGGCGTCGTCACCGAGCTGTGCGGCGTGGCCGTTGATTTCGTTCAGGGTTGCACCACCCTCGAGCTTCTCCAGGTAATTGAAGATCGCTTGCTTGATCAACCAGTGCGGGGTGCGGTCGATGGACTGCGCAGCCGCTTTGAGTCGCTCACGGGTCGGGTCGTCGAGTTTGACCCCAAGGGTGGTCGTCGCCATTTCTTATCCTCGTTATTGCCACGGGCGTGGCTAAGCTGGCGGCAAGATTAGCGCCAGGCACCTCTTGGGTGCAACCGGGTGCAACCCGAATTTTTCATGAAAAAGGTGCAACTCGTCTGGCGCAAGACGCTAAACAGCGGAAAGGGTCGTTTTTGCTGCCTTTGCTTATTAAAAGCGTCGCTTTTGCTTCAAAAAGGAGCAAAAAAGGGGTTTTAACTGAAAAGACATTTCTAGGTGCAACTTGCAAATGAAAAATGGTTGCACCCGATTCATGTTGTTGCATAGGATTCGCCGCCTGGGTGCAACCGTCTCATGAAGGTCGGGTGCAAGAGATAACAACAACGCCAGGGCACAACCATGGGCAATCCAATCACGATCACCTTTGTGATCTACATCGCGGCAATGGTGCTGATCGGCTTCGCGGCCTATCGCTCCACCAAGAACCTCTCCGACTACATCCTTGGCGGTCGCAGCCTTGGCAGCGTGGTCACCGCGCTTTCGGCTGGCGCTTCCGACATGAGCGGCTGGCTGCTGATGGGCCTGCCGGGCGCCATCTACATGTCGGGCCTGTCGGAGGCCTGGATCGCCATCGGCCTGACTGTCGGTGCCTACCTGAACTGGCTGTTCGTCGCCGGCCGTCTGCGGGTGCAGACCGAGCACAACGGTGATGCGCTGACGCTGCCCGACTACTTCGCCAGCCGTTTCGAAGACAACAGCGGCCTGCTGCGGGTGATCTCGGCCATCGTGATCCTGGTGTTCTTCACCATCTACTGCGCCTCGGGCATCGTTGCCGGCGCGCGTCTGTTCGAAAGCACCTTCGGCATGTCCTACGAGACGGCGCTGTGGGCCGGTGCTGCGGCGACTATCGCCTACACCTTCGTCGGTGGTTTCCTGGCGGTGAGCTGGACCGACACCGTGCAGGCGTCGCTGATGATCTTCGCGCTGATCCTCACGCCGATCATCGTGCTGATCTCCACCGGCGGCTTCGACACCACGATGCTGGCGATCGAAGCGCAGAACGCGGCGAACTTCGACATGTTCCGCGGCGCCACCTTCATCGGCATCATCTCGCTGATGGGTTGGGGCCTGGGCTACTTCGGCCAGCCGCACATCCTGGCGCGTTTCATGGCTGCCGACTCGGTGAAGTCGATCGCCAACGCACGCCGCATCTCCATGACCTGGATGATCCTGTGCCTGGCGGGCACTTGCGCCGTGGGCTTCTTCGGCATCGCCTACTTCTCGGCCAACCCTGATCTGGCCGGCCCGGTCACCGAGAACCACGAGCGTGTGTTCATCGAGCTGGCGAAGATCCTGTTCAATCCGTGGGTCGCCGGTGTGCTGCTGTCGGCCATCCTGGCGGCGGTCATGAGCACCCTGAGCTGCCAGTTGCTGGTGTGCTCGAGTGCACTGACCGAGGACTTCTACAAGGCTTTCCTGCGCAAGGGTGCTTCGCAGACCGAGCTGGTCTGGGTCGGTCGAATGATGGTGCTGGCCGTGGCATTGATCGCCATCGCCCTGGCGGCGAACCCTGACAACCGTGTGCTGGGCCTCGTGGCTTATGCCTGGGCGGGCTTCGGTGCTGCGTTCGGGCCGGTGGTGCTGCTGTCGGTATTGTGGAAGGGCATGACCCGCAACGGTGCCCTGGCGGGGATCGTGGTGGGTGCACTGACCGTGATCCTGTGGAAGAACTACGTCGGGCTTGGCCTGTACGAAATCATCCCGGGCTTCCTGTTCGCCACCATCGCCATCATCGTGGTGAGCAAGCTGGGGCGTCCGAGCGGCAGCATGGTTTCGCGGTTTGAAACGGCTGATGCTGCATATCACGCAGACAAGTAACACCTGCTGATTCGGCGACAGCTGCTTCGCGGGCGGGCCCGCTCCTGTGGGGGCGGGCCTGCCCGCGAATGGCCCTTGTGCCGATCGACGGCCAGGCCTGACTCCGCCCGCAAGGCAAGGTAAACTTGCCGCCCCCGCAGGAGTTGCCATGAACTATCGTCACGCCTTCCACGCCGGCAATCATGCCGACGTCCTCAAGCACATCGTGCTGACCCGCCTCATCGCCTTGATGTCGCGCAAGGAACAGCCGTTCGCCTATATCGACACCCATGCCGGCCTGGGTCTGTACGACCTGCAAGGCGACCAGGCCACGCGTACCGGTGAATATCTCGAAGGCGTTGCCCGCCTGTGGAATCGTGAAGACCTGCCGGCTGCCACCGCTGACTACCTGCGCATCATCAAGCGCCTCAACGCCGATGGCGAGTTGCGCTACTACCCCGGCTCGCCGGAGTTGGCACGGCGCCTGATGCGCCAGCAGGATCGCGCACTGCTCAACGAGAAACACCCCGAAGACGGGCCTTTGCTCAAGGAAAACATGAAGAAGGATCCGCGGGTCACCGTGCACCTGGGCGAGGGCTGGCATGTGCCGCGCGCGCTGCTGCCGGTGCAGGAAAAGCGCGCGATCATGCTGATCGACCCGCCCTTCGAGCAGGCCGACGAACTCAAGCGCTGCACCGTGGCGATGAAGGAGGCGATCGGTCGCATGCGCCAGACCGTCGCTGCCATCTGGTATCCGATCAAGGACCAGCGCTCGCTGACCCGTTTCTACCAGGACCTGACCAGCACCGGCGCGCCCAAGCTGCTGCGCGTCGAACTCTATGTGCATCACCAGGACAGCCCGCAGGGGCTGAACGGCTCGGGCCTCGCCATCGCCAACCCGCCATGGGGACTGGAGGAGGAGCTCAAGGAGCTGCTGCCCTGGCTGGCCAGGGAGCTGGCACAGACGGCGGGCAGCTTCCGCATGGACTGGCTGATCGCCGAATAACCCCGCTCCCACAAGGGGCAGTGTGTCCCTGATCTTTGCGTTATAATCCCGCCCTTTAGCCGCCAGCCGCCCACGAGGCCGCTGGCGCATCTCTACCGAATGAAGAGGCTAGTCCCTTGGCATTGACGATTCTTGGCCTGTCCGGCGCCCTTAGCCATGACCCTTCCGCGGCCTTGTACATCGACGGCAAGCTGGTTGCCGCTGCAGAAGAAGAGCGCTTCGTGCGTGACAAGCATGCGAAGAACCGCATGCCCTACGAATCGGCGAAGTTCTGCCTGGAGCAAGCCGGTATCAAACCGTCCGACGTTGATGTGGTGGCCATTCCGTTCGCCCCCATCAGCCTGTTCGGCAAGGCCCGCTGGCACTACGCCAAGCGCTACTGGTACGCCCCGGACCGCGCCCTCGATGCGATCCTGATGGGCAACCGTCGCTACAAGCGCTACCGCAAGAAGATCGTCTGGTGCCTGGAGCAACTGGGCTTCGACCCGAAAAAGGTCAAGATCGAACCGGTCGAGCACCACCTGGCCCACGCCTCCAGCGCTTATCACTGCTCGGGCTTCAAGGAAAAGACCGCGATCCTGGGCATCGACGGCAAGGGCGAGTACGCCACCACCTTCTTCGGCTACGGCGAAAACGGCAAGATCCACAAGATCAAGGAGTTCTTCGACCCGGATTCGCTGGGCGGCCTGTACGGCGCGATCACCGAGTTCCTGGGCTTCGAGATGCTCGATGGCGAGTTCAAGGTCATGGGCATGGCCCCGTATGGCGACGCCAGCAAGTACGATTTCTCCCGTCTGGCCAGCTTCGAGAACGGCGAACTGGTGATCAACACCGAGTACGCCAACGTTATCGGCCTGCGTCGCTATAAAGAGAAGGGCAAGGGCTTCTACTTCTCACCCAAGCTGATCGAATGGCTGGGCCCCAAGCGCGAAGGCGATATCGCCGACGAGCCGTACATCCATTACGCGGCCAGCATGCAGGCGCTGTTCGAAAAGCTCGCCTTGCAGATGATCGACCATTACCTGGGCGACATCCTCAAAGAGACCGGCAAGCTGGCCTTCGCCGGTGGCTGTGCGCTGAACGTCAAGCTGAACCAGAAGATCATCGCCCGCCCCGACCTCAAGGAGCTGTTCGTCCAGCCGGCCTCCGGCGACGCCGGTACCGCGGTCGGTGCAGCGGCCTACGTGTCCCACGCCCGTGGCGTGCCGGTCGAGAAGATGGAGCACGTCTACCTCGGCCCTGCGTACTCCAACGAGGACGTTATCGCTGCCTGTGCCCGCCATCCGAATGCGCCGAAGTGGCGCAAGCTCAGCGACATGCCGCAGCGCATCGCCAAGATCATGGTCGATGGCAATCCGGTGGCCTGGTTCCAGGGTCGCATGGAGTTCGGCCCGCGTGCACTGGGTGGTCGTTCGATCATCGGCTGCCCGAGCGTGCCGAACGTTGCCGATCGTATCAACGAGCAGATCAAGTTCCGCGAGCGCTGGAGACCATTCTGCCCGTCGATGCTCGACACCGTTGCACCGCAGATGATCAAGATCGACCATCCTGCTCCGTTCATGACCTTCACTTTCGAAGTGGCCGAAGAGTGGAAGACCCGTGTGCCGGAAGTGGTGCACGAGGACGGCACCTCGCGTGCCCAGGTGCTCAAGCGCGAGTACAACCCGCGCTACTACGACATGATGAAGGCGCTCGAGGAGCTGACCGGCAACGGCGTGTCGCTGAACACTTCGCTCAACCGCCGTGGCGAACCGATGATCTGCTCGCCTACCGACGCGTTGAACATGTTCTACGGTTCGGACCTGCAATACCTGATCATGGAAGACATCCTGGTGGTCAAGGACGGCGCGGCCGCGTATGACCAGCCGCTCTGACCTGCGTGTCCTGCAGTTCTGCCATGGCTACGACGGGCCGTTCCTCGACTGCGCCCGTCAGTACGCCAGCCTGTTCGAGGGGCGTGGCTACAAGGTCACCACGGTCTTCCTTACCGGCAAGGCCAACGCGCAGGTGGCTGCAGGCTGTGCATCCGACGAAGTGCTGTTTCTCGAGTTCAGCTCCAAGGCCGTACGCGGCCTGAAGCTGGGCGCGATCCGCGCGCTGCGCAAGATCGCGGCCGAGCGCCGTTTCAGCTTCTGCATCGCCCACCGCTTCAAGCCGATCTATGTCGCGCTGCTCGGCACCGGCTTGCCGGTGATCGGCGTGCATCATGCCTTCGGCGATTACCAGCGCAAGGGGCGGCGCCTGTTCGCCAACCTGTTTCGCAAGCGCTTGAGCCTGCTGGGTGTGTCCAACGCGGTGCGTGACGATATGCGCCGCTGTCTGGCGCAGTGGCCGCACGAACGCATCCAGACGCTGTACAACCGTATCGACGTCGAGGCGCTGCAGTCCAGTCTCGTGCCGCGCGACGAGGCACGGCGTACCCTGGGGCTCGATGCACAGGCGTGGATCGTCGGCAACGTCGGCCGTCTGCACCCGGACAAGGACCAGGCGACCCTGCTGCGCGGTTTCGCCGAGGCGTTGCCGGGCCTGCCGGCCAATGCGCGTCTGGTGGTGCTGGGCAAGGGGCGGCTGGAAGACACGCTCAAGGCCCAGGCAGCCGAACTGGGGATTGCCGACCGTGTCGACTTCCTTGGCCAGGTGCCGGATGCCCGTCGGTATTTCCAGGCGTTCGATGTGTTCGCCCTGAGCTCTGACCACGAACCCTTCGGCATGGTCCTGCTGGAGGCGATGGTCGCCGGCGTACCCTTGTTGGCCACGGCCTGTGGCGGTGCGCGCGAAGTGGTCGAAGGGGTAGGTGTGCTGTTCCCGCTGGGCGACGCCGGGCAACTGGCGCAGGGGCTGAAGCACATGGCCGGGCTGAGCGACGATCAGCGTCGCGAATGCGCGCAACTGATGCTGCAGCGTCTGCGCGAGCGATTTTCCGACGCAGCCGTGCGCCAGGCGTTCTGGCAATTACCACAGGTGCGTGCACTGGAGGCTCGCAGCTGATGCTCAATCATCTGAAGGCCTGGCGCGAGCGCGGCTGGGCCGTTATCGATGCGAACGAGTATGCGCACACCTGGCAGCGTTTCGGCGGCAGTGTCGCCACTCATCCGTTGGTGGTCGAGCAACTGGCTGAACTTGCACAGATTCCGGTGCGCTACCTGGGCTGGCGCCAAGGCGGCGAGCTCGTGGCGGCAGTGCCCACCTGGGGACGGCACCTGGCGTTGTCCAAGGATGTTCTCAAGCGTCATGGCAAGAAGGGGCTGTTCGACCTGGGCAATGCCGAGCTCATCCTGCCTGCAGCGGTTGATGCTGCTGCGCCCTTGCGCCACGCCGGACGCTACCTGTCGGAGCTCAATCACGGGCGCTTCGAGGGCTTGAAACCCCAGGCCGAGCAATTGGCCATGGCGCGCCCGCATGAAGATCTGTCGAAGAAGTTTCGCTACAACCAGCGCCGCGAACTGCGCCTGCTGGAGGAGGCCGGTGGCGTGGTGCGTCCGATCACCGACTTCAGTGGTGCCGAGATCGCCGCGATGTACTGCGACCTGTTCCAGCGCCGCTGGAGCTTCCCCGCGACCGGCGCTGCGCGTATGGCTGAGGTGGTCGAGCGCTTGCGCGAGCTGCTGATCGGCTCGGTGCTGTTTCTCGAGGACAAGCCGATTGCCATCCAGCTGATTTACCGGGTCGAGTCGCCCGAATGGATCAGCGTCGAGTACGTCAACGGTGGTGTGGACCCTGAAACCAAGGCGTTCAGCCCCGGCAGCGTGCTGAGCTTCCTCAATACCCAGGCCGCCTGGGAAGACGCCAGCGCCCGTGGCAAGGCCCTGCGTTTCTCATTCGGCCGTGCCGACCGTGAATACAAGGACCGTTGGTGCAACCCGGTCCCGGTGTACCAGGCATGAGTCGCAAGCAGCAATTGCTCAAGCGCCACCGGCGCAACAAGCGCCTCGGGCTGGTGATCGGGTTGTTGCTGCTGATCGCATTGGGCGCGCTGAGCTGGTGGTGGCTGCCATTGTTGCTGCTGCCGCTGGTCTGGGCCGCCCACGAAGCCTGGTTCGCCGATCATCTGTTCTACGCGCCCGGCGAAGATTATGTCTTCGACTTCGGCGAGCACAGCCGTGTCGAGGCCGTCGGCATTCAAGACGGCGTGCTGAAGAGCGCTGCATCATTCAGCGATGATGACACGCTGATCCTCGAGGTTCGTGTGAGGTCTGGGTGGCTTGGTCGCTTTCTCGATCCTCGGGTCGAGCTGGTCGCGGACGCCACGCATGACAGCCAGACCTTCGAGCGCGGCGTCGATGGCGTGCGTTTTCTCAACCTGACCGGCCTTGGCGCGGCACTGCGCGATGGGCGACTGCGCCTGCTCGGGCGCCACTGCCGACTGCTGGGCGAGCCGCGCCTGTGGATAACCGCGGCTGTGGAGTTGCGCCGTCGCCGGGTCATGGTGATCGCCCCCCATGCTGACGATGCAGAGCTGGCGGCTTACGGGCTCTACAGCCAGGCCGACGAGGCCTGGGTGGTCACACTGACCGCTGGCGAGATCGAGGCCGAGCACTACCAACAGATGGGTCTGGCCAAGGCCGAGGCGGCGCAGCTCAAGGGGCGCCTGCGCGCCTGGGACAGTATTGCCGTGCCACGTTGGGCCGGGGTGCCGGAGGCCCGTTGCGTGCAGTTGGGCTATTTCTGTCTGCAATTGCCTGCCATGCAGACTGCACCCGATCAGCCTGCGGCCTCGCGTGAGGCGGAGATGACCGATATCCGGCCGTTCCGTCGTTTCAATCCGTTTCCGCTGCCGGCCGATGCCGATGGTGCGCCGACCTGGAACAACCTGCTGGCCGACTTGCGCGTGCTGCTGCAGATGGCCCGCCCAGAGATTCTGGTCATGCCGCACCCGCAGCTCGATCCACACCCGGATCATCTCTGTGCCCAAGCGGCCGTGCTCGAAGCCTTGCAGGGGTTGGACTGGCAGCCGCAGACCTTGTTGTGCTACGCCAACCACCTGCACGACAACGACCGCTGGCCCATGGGTGACAGCGGTGATGGCATTGCCCTGCCGCCGCAACTCGAAGCAGGCCAACCCTGGGCGCCCTGCAGCCTGGTGCTGGACGTACCGACCCAGCGCGACAAGGCCATGGCGCTGGGCATGATGCACGACCTGCAGCCTCCGGCGCCGTTCAAGCGTCGCCTGCGGCGCCTGTTGCAGCGCTGGCTGGCCGGGCGTCGGCCGTCGCCTTATGGGGAGAACGAATTCTTCCGCAAGGCGGTGCGTCGACATGAACTGTTCTGGCGCCGCGAGCTGTGAGTGCCCGATGATTGACCGCGATGGCGTCACGCCCCCAAGGAATGCAATGAAAGTCCTATTTCTGGTGCAGAAGGAACAACGGGCCATCCTCGATCGCCTGTACGACGGCGTCGCGGCCAACTGCGAGTGCGATTTGCGCTGGTTGTCGAGCGACGACCAGCGCAACCTGCGACGCTACTTCAAGCGTGAAGTGGACGTCGAGCGCTATGACCGTATCGTCTTTTTCCTGCGCTTCAAGCAGGAGATCCGCCAGGTCGGCTTCATTCGCACGATCCCTAATCTGGTGATCCTCGAGCACGACGCCTACCAGAACTACATTCCCTGCAAATACACCGGCAAGTTCAGCGCGCACTACCGCAAACTGCCTTGGGCGCGAGTGATCAGCTCTGGCTACATGGTCAGCGAGCGCCTGCGCCAGGAAGGTTTCGATGCGGTGTTCGTGCCCAAGGGCTATGACGAGCAATTGCTGACCGACCAGGGGCGTGAGCGTGATATCGAACTGGCCTTTGTCGGCAGCACCAAGAGCGTCGCCTATAGCGGCCGCAAGGCGTTGCTCGATGAACTGGGGCAGGTGGAGAACCTGGTCGTGACTCGTACCAAGTCCGGTGAAGACTACTGCAATACGCTCAACCGTATCCGCTTCTTCGTCAGTGCCGACGTTGGCATGGGCGAGTACATGATCAAGAACTTCGAGGCCATGGCCTGTGGCTGCGTGCTGCTGGCTTTCGACCAGGGCGAGGCGGAAAACCGTGCGTTGGGTCTCGAGGACATGCACAACGTGGTGCTGTACGACAGCATCCCGGTGCTGCAGGAGAAGTTGCGGACATTGCGCGCCGATCCGGCACTCGCCGAACGCATCGCCGCCAATGGCCGCGAACTGGCGGTTTCTGGCTTTAGTTTTGCCCAGGTCGGGCGTAGCATCGTCGACCACATGATGCCCCCCCTCAGACCACGAGCGCCGCTCAGTGCGTGGCAGCGTCTGCGTCTGAAACTGGGGTTTTGAACCACATCAACCTGTCCATCGGACGGATTGGAAATGGCCGCAAGGCGGAGGGAGCCCAGTGCGCTTCTCGGAAAACAGTGACATCACGCTGGTGGTAACCAGCTGCGGGCGTTTCGACCTGCTCAAGGCAACGCTGGAAAGCTTCGACCGCTACAACACCGCGTCGATCCGTGAGGTGTTCATCACCGAAGACTCGGGAGACGATGCGGTTCACGCTGCCGTCCCCGAGCATTGGAAGGCCCACTGCAAGGTGTTCGTCAACCGGCCCAAGCTCGGGCAACTGGCGTCGATCGACCTGGCCTACAGCCACGTCAAGACGCCCTACATCTTCCATTGCGAGGATGACTGGAGCTTCTATCGCCAGCACTTTGTCGAGGACTCCCGGCTGATCCTCGAGGCCAGCCCGCAGATCCTGCAGGTATGGCTGCGCAGCCATGCTCACGACCTGGCGATCCATAGCCCGTACATCCGCCTGGGAGACCGTCAGGTTATCGCCAATGTGCCGTGCTACCCCTTGCTTTCAGAAAAAGCCGATTGGCAGGCTTTCTCTCTGAATCCAGGATTGCGTCGGCTGAGCGATTACCAGACTTGTGCACCATTTGCGGGGTATCCCGGAGAAAAAGCACTGTCTCGGCGGTACGCCGAGCTGGGCTTGACCGCAGTCACGCTTGAGGGGGACGCGGTCTTGCATACGGGTTTCGGTAGTCATGTGACATTGCCGGGGGAGGCCCAGCGCAAGGCCAAGCGTCGCCAGCGTGACCGGATGAAACTTGTGGCTATGCTCGTAATAGGCGCATTGGTCGGTATCGGAATCGGCTTTCTTGCTCATTGAATCGGTTGACCCAGCGGTCGGCCTGCCGCGTACGAGGGAGCTCCACCGATGAATGTCATCAATGTGATGTGGTCGGGTGGTGCCCCGTACATGTCCGTTCACAAAGTACACCGACAGATCTTGTGTCATGTCGCAGACGACGCCGAGATCAGCAACTGGTTGTTGCTTGGCGAGGGCATGTGCTCTGGCATGGGGGCCATCCGCGAATGGCATATGCCGGCACGTGTACTCAAGGGGCGCAGGTTCTGGCGCCTGTTGATGCCTTGGCTGCACAGACGTTTGCGTGTGGCGCTGGAACACGCCCGACCTGATGTACTGCTGCTCGACGGCATGGGGGTAGCGCGGCTGATTTTGCCGCTGATGCACCACTTCCCGAATACCCGGGTTGTCGTACTGTTTCATGGGACGACACGTATGCGAGGACGCGACATTCGTTTGCTGCGCATGCTGCCGGCGAATCGCCTGAGTATCGCTGCGGTGTCGCGCACGCTTGGCCAGGCACTTGAGCAGGCACTCGGGCGTCCTGTGCATACCCTGCGCATCGCGCTGGATCCGCAGGTCTTTGCCGCATCGCTGTTCGACCGTGACCAGGCTCGACGCTCGCTGGCTTTGCCGCAGCAGTCGAGGCTCGTGTTCGGTGCTGTCGGACGCCTGGTAGAGAGCAAGGGTTTCGAGATGCTGATCGAGGCTTTTGCAAGGGTATGCAGACAGCACTTGGATGTCCGCCTGGTCATCCTTGGCGACGGTGAATTGCGCGAGCGCCTGAGTGCGCGGGTCGAGGCCCTGGGGCTTGGCGACAGCGTGCAGCTTTGCGGCTACCGTTCAGACCTGTCGCAGCTGTATAGAGCCTTCGACTGGTTGCTGGTGCCGTCGCGCTCCGAGGGCTTGGGGCTGGTGCTTCAGGAAGCCGTGCTGGCCGATGTGCCGGTGCTGTGCAGCGACCTGCCAGTGTTTCGCGAGCAACTGGGACAGGCCGGACGCTATCTCCCGGTTGGTGACGAGTCTGCATGGGTGCGTGCCATCGAAGAATGCAACACGCTCAATGAACAGCAAACGGCGGCATCACAACGCCGCGCCCTGGACCCGGAGCAGGCCTGGCAAGCTTTCAGCCAGGGCTCCCGGGCGGTGTTCAAGAGCTCAGGCTCAGCGCCCGAGCAGCGCTGACTTCAGCTCGGCGAGCGGGAAGTGCTCGCCGAGCCGCTCCCGCTCGATGTAACTGGCCAGGTGCTGAACGTTGCGCCGAACCATTCGTGCAGACAACGGTGGACGCAGGAAGCGCATATCGGCGACGTCGATCAGCCCCAGCCGTTGCTCTGGAGTGACAACGACATTGCCCAGGTGCAACGAACGAAAGTAGACCCCTGAACGATGCAGGTGCTGGATCAGTTCGATCAACGGTGGCAGGTAGTCGTTCCAGCTGAATCCCGGAAGGCGGGAGCGCTGCAGGAGTGTTTCACCGGGCAGCGGACGGTAGAGCACGGCCGTGCGTCCAGGCAGATCCAGTTTGTGGTGGCTGATCACATCGAGGGTGGGAATGCCCAGTTGGGTCAGGCGTACTGCGTTTTCGATGAAACGCTGCGAGTAGGGGCGCAGCAGCGCAGATGAAATCAGACGTTTACGACGAAAAACCTTGAGGATATTCCCATCCTCTAGCAGGTAGACTTTGGCGCCGTGACTGTCAGCTTCCAGAATCCTGGCACCATGAGTCAGCTGGTCGAAGTCGGCCTGGGGGAGACGGGAGCATTGCATGGATGTGTGCCTTGTCTTGTGCAGCAAAATGACTGGCAATAATGCCGAAAATAACGTGGTAGCACCATGACGGTGTCATCGGATTGATCGGGGAGAAGCGATGTTGCATGAAAAGCGCTGGGCCCAGGCCTGGCTCGGATTCGGTTTTATCTGGTTCCTTGCGGCGATTGCCCTGGCGCCGAGCAACAAGCTCTACCAGCAAGGTCTGATCCTGTTTCTCTGGTTGCCGACGCTGGTGCTTGCCTGGCCCGCACGCCATCTCCTCCTTGCGAGCTGGCGCCTTCAGCCGGCGCTTTGGACGACGGTGACGCTGCTGTTGGGCTGGGGGGCGATTAGCTTGGCCTGGTCGCCCACCGACGAAGGGGCGCGCGAGGGCAAGCGGCTGGTGTACATTCTGTTGTTCCTGATGTCTTTCCCGCTGCTGGCGCAAATGAATGCCAGTCGTGTGCGACTGTTGCTGCGCGTCGGCGGAGTATTGCTGGCGATTGCCGCGTTGATTTCGATCTATCGCTTCTATCTGCTTGCCGGCAAACCTTTGGCTATGCGTCTTGAGGGTATCGGTCAGATTAGCCATCCGATTCTGGGAGCCTATGTGATAGGGGTCATGGCGGTAGCAATGCTCTATGACGTTCCCCGCGATCGTTTCCTGCAATTGGGCTGGGTGCTGGCACTGGCTTGCATGGGGGTTTTCATCGCCCTTTGCCAGAGCCGCGGCGCAGCCATCGCGTTGCTGCTCACCGTATTGCTGGCTCCTTTCTGGATGCGTGAGCGATTCAGCAAGCTGATCGCCATACTTGCCCTGATGGCCTCCGCGCTGACGCTATACCTGTTCCACGATCAGGCCATGCAGCGAGGCTCGTCCTATCGTCCGGAGATCTTTCACGCGGCATTGCAGATGATCAGCCAGCACCCCTGGACCGGGCTGGGCCTTGGTGCGTTCTATCGGGTCGAGGTGCCAGGGATGGAGTTCGACCATACCCATAACCTGATGACGCATGTCGCCGTCGAGCTTGGGCTGCCAGGCATGCTGCTTTGGCTCGCGACATGGTTGTTCGCCCTGCGTGAAATCTGGCGCGCCAGGGATACCATGTTGGGCAAGTTGGCACTGGGGATGTGGCTGTTCTCCACCGTGGCCATGCAACTTGACGCCGCAAGCCTCACCGGTACCCCCCGCGCGGAGTGGTTCATCAGCTGGTTGCCGGTCGGCCTGGCGATGATGTTGCCGTGGGTGCATGCCGAGCGAAAAGCCTGTGGTAAAATTTCCGGTTCAATCTGAACAGCGAGCTCGATGATGGCCGAAACACCGCGACCGGCGGACAACCCCACCAGCCTGAAGATCTATTTCAGGCTGCTGGGCTATGTGAAACCCTACATCGGCATTTTCCTGCTGAGCATTATCGGTTTCGTGATCTTTGCCTCGACCCAGCCGATGCTGGCGGGGATCCTCAAGTACTTCGTCGATGGCCTGAGCAATCCGCAAGCGGTGTTGTTCCCCGACGTCCCCTACCTGCGCGACTTGCAATTGCTGCAGGCGGTGCCGTTGCTGATCATCCTGATCGCTGCCTGGCAAGGGCTCGGGTCGTTCCTCGGTAACTACTATCTGGCCAAGGTGTCCCTCTGCCTGGTCCACGACCTGCGCCTGGAGCTGTTCAACAAGTTGTTGGTGCTGCCCAACCGCTACTTCGACAGTCATAACTCCGGGCACCTGATCTCGCGCATCACCTTCAACGTCACCATGGTCACCGGTGCCGCCACCGACGCGATCAAGGTGGTGATCCGTGAAGGCCTGACCGTGGTGTTCCTGTTCATCTACCTGATGTGGATGAACTGGAAGCTCACCCTGGTGATGGTTGCCATCCTGCCAGTCATTGCAGTGATGGTGAGTACTGCCAGCAAGAAATTCCGCAAGCAGAGCAAGAAGATCCAGGTGGCCATGGGGGACGTCACCCACGTGGCCTCCGAAACCATCCAGGGCTACCGCGTGGTGCGCAGCTTCGGCGGCGAAGCCTACGAAGAGCGTCGTTTCAGAAATGCCAGCCAGAGCAACACCGACAAGCAGCTGCGCATGAACAAGACCGGCGCCCTCTACACCCCGGCCCTGCAACTGGTGATCTACAGCGCCATGGCCGCGCTGATGTTCCTGGTGCTGTTCCTGCGTGGCGATGCCTCGGCTGGCGACCTGGTCGCCTACATCACGGCGGCAGGCTTGTTGCCCAAGCCGATTCGCCAGCTTTCGGAGGTCAGCTCGACCATTCAGAAGGGCCTGGCCGGCGCCGAGAGCATCTTCGAGCAGCTCGACGAGAAGCCCGAGGTGGACGGCGGTACCGTGGAGAAGGAGCGTGTCGAGGGCCGTCTGGAGGTGCGCAACCTGAGCTTCACCTATCCAGGCACCGAGCGTCAGGTGCTGACCGACATCAGCTTCGTCGCCGAGCCCGGGCAGATGATCGCCCTGGTGGGGCGTTCTGGCAGCGGCAAGTCGACACTGGCGGCGCTGATCCCGCGTTTCTACCACCACAACAAGGGCGAGATCCTGCTCGATGGTGTGGAAATCGAGGATTATCGCCTACGTAACCTGCGCCGACATGTGGCTCAGGTGACCCAGCATGTCACCCTGTTCAACGACACCGTGGCCAACAATATCGCCTATGGCGACCTGGCCGGTGCGCCGCGCGAGGCCATCGAGGCTGCCGCGGCCGACGCCTACGCCAAGGAGTTCGTCGACCAACTGCCCAAGGGCTTCGACACCGAGGTCGGCGAGAATGGTGTGCTGCTGTCCGGTGGCCAGCGCCAGCGCCTGGCAATCGCCCGGGCGCTGTTGAAGAACGCTCCCCTGCTGATCCTCGACGAGGCGACCTCGGCACTGGATACCGAGTCCGAGCGTCATATCCAGGCGGCGCTCGACCATGTGATGGAAGGGCGCACCACCCTGGTGATCGCGCACCGCCTGTCGACCATCGAGAAGGCCGACCTGATCCTTGTCATGGACCAGGGGCGCCTGGTCGAGCGTGGTACCCATGCCGAACTGCTTGAGGCTAATGGCCATTATGCCCGCCTGCACGCCATGGGACTCGATGAGCCGGACAAGGCCGATATCACCTGAAACCCTCATGAATCGGGGCGTGTGCGCCCCGATTGTCACTGGAATTGTCCCCGCCGCAGTTGGCGTTAAAGCCGCCGGCTGCCGTGTGCTAATATCCTGCCCCTGTTCATTTTTCCATATGGGTTGCCCATGAAGTTGTCCATGCCGCGTTTCGATCAAGCCCCGGTACTCGTGGTCGGCGATGTGATGCTCGACCGCTACTGGCATGGCGGTACCTCGCGTATCTCGCCTGAAGCGCCGGTGCCGGTGGTCAAGGTCGACCAGATCGAGGATCGGCCCGGCGGTGCGGCCAACGTTGCCTTGAACATCGCGGCGCTTGGCGCCCCGGCTTCGTTGGTGGGCGTCACCGGCCAGGACGAAGCGGCCGACAGCCTGGCCAACAGCCTGCAGGCCGCTGGTGTGCGCTCGGTGTTCCAGCGCATTGCGCACCAGCCCACCATCGTCAAGCTGCGGGTCATGAGCCGCCACCAGCAACTGCTGCGCATCGATTTCGAAGAGCCCTTCGCCACCGATCCGCTGTCGCTGGGGGCCGAGGTCGATGCGCTGCTCGAAGGCGTCAAGGTGCTGGTGCTGTCGGATTACGGCAAGGGCGCGCTGAAGAACCACCAGTCGCTGATCCAGGCTGCTCGCAGCAAGGGCATCCCGGTACTGGCCGACCCCAAGGGCAAGGATTTTTCCATCTATCGCGGTGCCAGCCTGATCACCCCCAACCTCAGCGAGTTCGAGACCATCGTCGGGCGTTGCGCCGATGAAGCCGAGCTGGTCGCCAAGGGTTTGCAATTACTCGACGATCTTGACCTCGGCGCGTTGCTGGTGACCCGCGGGGAACATGGCATGACCCTGCTGCGCACCGGTCATCCGGCCTTGCACCTGCCGGCCCGCGCCCGTGAGGTGTTCGACGTCACCGGTGCTGGCGATACCGTCATCTCGACGCTGGCGGCTGCCATTGCCGCAGGCGAGGACCTGCCGCACGCGGTGGCCCTGGCCAACCTGGCCGCGGGCATCGTCGTCGGCAAGCTGGGTACCGCAGCCATCAGCGCCCCGGAGTTGCGCCGGGCGATCCAGCGCGAAGAAGGCTCCGAGCGCGGGGTGCTGGGGCTCGAGCAGTTGCTGCTGGCCATCGACGACGCGCGTGCGCACAACGAGAAGATCGTCTTCACCAATGGTTGTTTCGACATTCTCCATGCCGGGCATGTGACGTATCTGGAGCAGGCCCGTTCCCAGGGGGATCGCCTCATCGTTGCGATCAACGACGATGCTTCGGTCAGCCGTCTCAAGGGGCCTGGGCGTCCGATCAACAGCGTTGATCGCCGCATGGCGGTGCTCGCCGGCCTGGGGGCGGTGGACTGGGTCATCAGTTTCCCTGAGGGAACGCCCGAAAACCTGCTGCGCCAGGTCAAGCCGGATGTGCTGGTCAAAGGCGGCGACTACGGGATCGACCAGGTGGTCGGTGCGGATATCGTCAAGGCCTATGGCGGCACGGTGAAAGTGCTGGGTTTGGTCGAGAACAGCTCGACCACCGCGATCGTCGAGAAGATCCGCAAGAACTAAGCAGGTGCTGCATCGCGTATCACCGGCCTTGCCTGTGATCGCGGGGCAGGTTGCAGCGGCCAGGCGCCGCTGCTGCTATTTATGCAGTGTGGTCTTTGCCCGCTGCAGCAACGCCCGCGCCTTGTCGCTGAACCGCTGCAGGTGCGAAGGCTTCTCGGGCCGGCTCTCCACCAGCCCTTGCTGACGCACCCAATCCCGCCAGCGCACGCGCTCTTCCCTCACCACCCACTCATCCTGCAGGGCGAAGCTTTCGGCCAGGTATAGCCCGCGTGTGCTCGCGGGTATCAACTGATCCTTCTTCAGGGTGTACAGCTCCGCCAGTGGCTTGCCGTCCTTTAGGGGCATCAGATACAGATCAGGGCGCTTGCGGTTGAGCCGAGCCACCAGTTGGTCGCCTTCCAGGCGCTCGTCGACGTGAAACAGGCTGAGCGACTTGGCCTCTTTGGGTATTTGCAGACGCAGATCGTAAATCAGTTGCAGCGAGGCGGTGGGCAGGTGCACATAGGCCCGTGGTCGCTCGAGCAGCATCAGGTTGCCGCAGTGTACCGGCCGCGCCGCGCCCGAGGCCGGGCTCAGGGTGAAGGGCAGGGCTTCGCGGTAGTGCAGGGCCGCGGCATAAGGGGCGGGTAGCCAAGTGTCGTTGAAACGTCCGCCCAACCAGCCTTCCGGGGTTTCCAGCAGGCATTCTTCTGCCACTTCCTGGATGGCCGTGTGCAGCGGGAGGTTGAGCTCTTGGGCAGGTACGTAACCGGAGATCAGCTTGAGTACGACATCGCCGCGGTCCTGGCGGCGCTGGCGCACCAGCACCCAGTAGTCGCGGTTCTGCCAGTTGAGGGTCAGGCGTACCGAAACGCCCAGGTTGGCCAGTTCGATGACGAAGCGTTCGCTGTCATCCAGCTGGATCGCCTTGCGCCGTTGCAGGGTCTGCGCGAAGTTCAGCGGCATACCGATGCTCTGGTAGCTCAGGCGTTCCGGGGTGGCTTCGACATGCAGCGGCAGGGTCTTGAAGTTGCTCGGGTTCTTGCGGATAAGCGTACGCGCCACGAGGCTCCTCCTTGCATTCGGCGGCCGCGTGAGCGGCTCAGGCCTGGCCCAGAATACGGGCGACGGTGGCCACGTTGTGGGCCAGGTGCAACGGATTGATGGTGCCGACAATAGCACTGCTGACCCCCGGATGGGCGAACAGCAGCTCGAAGCTGGCCTGGACCGGGTCGACTCCTGGAGACAGACAGATATGCCCGCTGGCCAGGGCCTTCTTCACCAGGATGGCCTTGCCGTGTTCGGCAGCGTAGTCCAGCACCGGACGCTCCGCCTGCTCGTTGAGGTTGTAGGTGATCATCGCGCAGTCGCCCTGTTCCAGTGCTTTCAGGCCGCCGGCGGCGGTCTTGCCGGAAAAGCCATAGCCGAGGATCTTACCCTCCTGCTTGAGTGCGGCGAGTGTCTGGTAGACCTCTTGCTGCTCGAGGATGGCCAGGTCGTTGCCGTCGGAATGCACGAGAACCAGCTCGATACGGTCGGTTTCCAGGCGCTTGAGGCTGCGCTCGACCGAGCGTCGGGTATGGGCGGCGCTGAAATCGAAGTGGGACAGGCCGTTTTCGAACTCTTCGCCGACCTTGCTGACGATGATCCAGTCGTTACGCTGGCCACGCAGCAATGGGCCGAGACGCTCTTCACTGCGACCATAGGCCGGCGCGGTGTCGATCAGGTTGATGCCCAGCTCGCGCGCCTGCGACAGCAGCAGGCGGGCCTCGTCGTCGCCGGGGATGGTGAAACCGTTGGGATACTTCACGCCCTGGTCGCGGCCAAGCTTGACCGTGCCCAGCCCCAGTGGCGATACCTTCAGGCCGGTGTCGCCCAAGGGACGGTGGAAATCGTGCAGGGTCGGCAGGCTCATGGCAGCAGTTGCTCCCAGGCCGGCACGCCGAGTGGTGGACGCGGCAAGTCCGTCAGGTCGGCCTGGGCGCTCGGGCAAATACCATCGCGCTCGAAGGCGGCCAGGACGCGGTCGGAGAAGTCTGGCGCCAGCGCCAGCTTGGTCGGCCAGCCAACCAGCAGGCGCTCCTGCTCGCTGAGGAAGGCGTTGTCGGGGCGTACCAGGCCCGACTGTGCGGGCTCTGCGCGATCGACGCGCAAGGTGGCCCAGCGCACCTGGCTTTGATCGACCCAGGGCAGCAGGCCGGCGATCTCTTTTTGCGCTGCGGCAATCTGCGCGGCCGGCTCGCGTGCCACGCCATCGGCTTCGGCGAGGTCGCCGCCCAGGTACCAGACCCACTGGCCATCGGCCGCCGGGTGGGTGGTCACGGTGACCCGTGGCTTGGGACCGCCGCCCAGGCAGTGGGCGTACAGCGGCTTGAGGTTGGGGCCTTTGGCCAGGACCATGTGCAGTGGCCGGCGCTGCTGCGCGGGCTGGCTCAGGCCGAGCGCATGCAACAGGTCCTCGGTGCCGCCGCCAGCACTGAGCACGATGCGTTGGGCGCGAATCTCGCGACCATCGACCTTCAGGCCGACCAGCGCCTGGCCTTCGTGCAGGGGCTCGATCCGCTCGCCAGCGAGCAGGCTGTCACCGGCCAGTTGCGCGAGGTTGCCGAGCAGGCTGGGTACATCGATGACCAGCTCGGCCAGACGGTAGACCTTGCCTTTGAAGGCGCGGTCCTGCAGGGCCGGTGGCAACTGCTCGCCCTTGACCTGATCGACCCGGCCGCGCACGGCCTTGCTGGCGAAGAAGCTGGTGAGGTTGCCGGCCAAAGTGCCGGGCGACCATAGATAGTGGGCATCGGAGAGCAGGCGGGTGTCGCGCAGGTCCAGCTCGCCGCTGCCGGCCAGGGCCTCGCGCCAGCGCCGCGGCATGTCGGCGATGGCCTCCGAAGCGCCGGTCAGCGCGCCGTGCAGGGCGTACTTGGTGCCGCCATGGATGATGCCCTGGGACTTGATGGTCTGCTCGCCGCCAAGGGTGGCGCGCTCCACCAGCACCGTCGAATAGCCCTGGCGACGTAGCCGGGCATTGAGCCAGAGGCCTGCGACCCCGGCGCCGACGATGAGTACGTCAGTGGAAATGGCGGATGGCATGCGGGCACCTCGAAAACTGGAACGATTGCCCAGTATACAGCCCGTGCCCGGCAATGTTGCCTATCGATCAATGCCCAGCAGTCTTGGAGAAGAGCTGGATCACCACCACACCCCCTACGATCATCGCCATCCCCAGCATGGCCGGTACATCCAGCTTCTGCCCATAGATCACCAGCGCTGCGATGCTGATCAGCACGATCCCCATGCCGGACCACACCGCGTAGGCGATACCCACTGGAATGCTGCGCACCACCAGCGTGAGCATCCAGAAGGCCACGGCATAGCCACACACCATCAGCAGCAACGGCAACGGCGTACTCAGGCCCTTGACCGCTTTCATCGAAGCGGTGGCGATGACCTCGGCGCAGATGGCAATGGCGAGATAGGTGTAGGCATTCATGATCGGTTTCCTCTGGTTACTGGTCGGGCATTCTAGGTTGTTCCTGATTGCGGTAAAGTCATTACCTATCGATTCTGGAGATAGGTAATGGCCGAACAGTGGAACCTTGAACAGTTGCGGCTATTCGTCCAGGTCGCCGAGCTACGCTCGTTTTCTGCCGTGGCCCGTGCCCAGCGCAAGGCGCAGTCGGCCGTGAGCAACGCCATTGCGCTGCTCGAAGCAGACCTTGGCGTGATCCTTTTCGAACGCAGCAGTGGTCGCCAGCCGCGTCTGACCGAAAGTGGTGAAGCCTTGCTGCGTGACGCTCAGGAGTTGTTGCGCCAGTGCGAGCGGCTCGATGGTCGCGCCCAGGCCTTGATGCGCGGCCAGGAACCGCTGCTGCGGGTGGCCCAGGACGAAGCCATGCCCTACCAGCCGGTGATCGACAGCCTTGATGAGCTGGCCAGCCAGTTCCCCTTTCTCCAGGTGCAACTGGCCAGTGGCGCACAGGGCGACGTGGCGCGCAAGCTGGTCGGGCGGCGGGCAGATCTCGGCTTGTTTTTTCATCACGAAAGCATCCCGGACTCGCTGGAGCGCCGTACCCTGGGCAGTGTCGAGATGGTCACGGTCTGTGCTGCGCATCATCCGCTTGCCCATGCCGGACGGGTAACCTGTCAGCAGCTGGCGCGTCACCGGCAGTTGCTCATCGCCCCACAGGACAGCGACTATCCGGGCGGCGAGCCGGTCAGCGCTCAGGTCTGGCGTGCCGACAGCTTCTACGTCATGGCCGAGTTGCTGATGCGCGGTCTGGGCTGGGCCTGGCTGCCACGGCATGTGGTCCAGTACCCGACGTACCAGGCGCACATGGTCGAGCTCGATAGCGAATGGCGCCCGCCGGCGCTGGTTGCCGAGCTGGCCTGGCGGCGCGACGAGCCGCTTGGGCCGGCAGCCCAATGGCTGGCTGAGCGCTTTGCCAAGCACCTGCGGGCAATCGGCTAGTCTGACAGACCTTTTTCCTGTGAATCCGAGGGGCTGTCTTCAACGTAGTATGGGCGAGTGCAGACACATTTCAGACAGACCCTAGTAAACTGCGGCGCCATGAACAGAACCCTCTACACCCTGCTGTTTCACCTGGGCCTGCCGCTGGTTGCGCTGCGCCTGTTCCTGCGTGGGCGCAAGGCGCCAGCGTATCGCCAGCGCATCGCCGAGCGCTTTGCCTGCAAGCTTCCGGCCATGCGCCAGGGCGGTATCTGGGTGCATGCGGTATCGGTGGGCGAGAGCATCGCTGCGGCGCCGATGGTCAAGGCACTGCTCACGGCTTACCCGGACCTGCCCATCACGCTGACCTGCATGACCCCGACCGGCTCGGAGCGTATCCGCGCGATGTTCGCCAGCGAGCCACGAGTCCAGCACTGCTATCTGCCCTATGATCTGCCCTGGGCAGCGGCGCGCTTTCTCGATCATGTGCGTCCGAAGCTGGGCATCATCATGGAAACCGAACTGTGGCCCAACCATATCCACCAGTGCGCCAGGCGCGGTATTCCCGTGGCCCTGGCCAATGCGCGGTTGTCGGAGCGTTCGGCACGCGGTTATGCCCGTTTCGCCGGCCTGACCCGGCCGATGCTCGAAGAGATGAGCCTGATTGCGGTACAGACCGAGACCGAGGCCGAGCGTTTTCGCAGTCTGGGCGCCCGCGCGCAGTGCGTGCAGGTGACCGGTTCGATCAAGTTCGACCTGAAGGTGGACGATCAGCTGCTGCCACGTGCACGCCAGTTGCGCGAGCAGTGGTCGGCCCTGCAGCGGCCGGTGTGGATCGCTGCAAGCACTCATGAGGGCGAGGATGCGCTCATTCTCGAAGCCCACCAGCGCCTGCTGCAGGTGCATGGCGATGCACTCCTGATCCTGGTGCCACGTCACCCGGAGCGTTTCGATGCGGTGCATGAACTGTGTCGCGAACGTTTCACCACGGTGCGACGTTCTTCGGGTGCGGCGGTAGACGGGCAGGTCCAGGCCTTGCTTGGCGATACCATGGGCGAGTTGATGTTCCTCTACGCCTTGGCCGATATCACCTTCGTCGGCGGCAGCCTGGTGCCCACTGGCGGGCACAATCCGCTGGAGCCGGCAGCGCTCGCATTGCCGGTGATTACCGGCCCGCACGTGTTCAACTTCCTCGAGATCAGCGCGATGTTGCGTGAGGCCGGTGCGTTGCAGCAAGTTGACGATGCCGAAGGGCTGGCTGCTGCAGTCCGACGCCTAGTTGAGCTTCCACAGGATTGCCGGCGCATGGGCGAGGCGGGCAGGGCGGTGATGCAGGCCAACCAGGGTGCCCTGCAACGATTGCTCGAGGCCCTTGGGAGGCTCATTCAGACGCGCTCATGATGTCCTCTTTCGACCATCTCCATGCATGTGTTCGGCACGAGATCAGGGTGGTAATTATGTGGCGATGTGGCTGAGTGGGATGGCAGTAGGCTCGACATGAGGATGCCGCTGGGGCATCTCTAATGGAGAACTACAACATGCGCTCTTTTATCCTGTCTTTTGCTTTGCTCACGGCGTCGCTTCCCGCATTCGCGTACCTGGCACCTCGGCCGATCGAGGCCGGGGGTTTCGACAGTCCCTGGATTGAGATGCTCGTGGATCATGCGGATCCTAACGCAAACGTCGATGTGAATGGTGACACCTTCGTTGTGGACGACCAAGCTTCGTACAACGTGGACGATGAAAGTCGGGGAGGGTTGTTTTTCGTTCCGCGGGAGCTGGGGAGTGAAGACTTCCACGAGTCGTTCTCGCTGGGTAGCGGTGCCCGCACCTGCAGCTACTCTATCAAGTACACCGTCGAAACATCGAGTCTGCAGCCCTCTGCAAGCTCGACGGGCCCCGAGTTGGCCTCCTGCACGCATGAGCTGACGCAGAATGGTAATCGAAATACCGTGAAATTTGTCATGGACTGAACTGCACAAGGGGCGAGCCGCCAGCTCGCCCCTTGTCATGTTCTTCAGGGCCGCCGCTCGAAGTTTTTCGCGGCTGCGGCCGCAAGATCCGGTGGCAGGAAGTCCTTGTCCGGGTTGTAGTCGGCTTTAAGGTAGCGCCCCAGGTCTTGAAGGTCTTGCGGGCTCAGCGTGCCGGCGGCCTGCTTGAGGCGAAGGTTGTCGAGGATGTAGTCGTAGCGGCTGTTGTTATAGTCGCGCACCGAAGTGTAGAGCTGGCGCTGCGCGTCGAGCACGTCGACGATGTTGCGGGTGCCGACCTGGTAGCCGATCTCGGTGGCTTCCAGGGCGCTCTGGTTGGAGATGATCGACTGTTTGCGGGCCTGCACCTGCTCCACATCGGTATTCACCGCGCGGTGCAGGTTGCGAGTGTTCTCCACCACCTGGCGGCGCAGGCTTTCGCGCTGCTGTTCGCTTTGGCTCAGGCGGGCATAGGCTTCACGCACCTGTGAGCTGGTCAGCCCGCCGCTATAGATCGGAATGTTCAGTTGCAGGCCAATGCTGGTCTGCTCCACGTCACCGCCGTAGCGCACGCCGGGTTGCGGCGCAGGGTTGGTGAAGCCGAGGTTGTCGTTGTCGCCCTTCTGGTAACGCGCCACGGCATCGAGGGTCGGGGCGTGGCCGGCCTTGCGCTGGCGCAAGGTTTCCTCGGCGGCATCGACGGCGTGGTTGGTCGCCAGCAGGTTGAGGTTCTGCCGTGCGGCGGTCTCCACCCAGGCCTTGGCGTCGTTGGGCGCCGGTACCTGCACCGGCAAGCTGTGGACCACACCTTGCAGCGACCCGTACTCGCGGTTGGTCAGGGTCACCAGCGCCTCGAAGGCGTCCTGCACCTGGCGCTCGGCGATGATCCGATTGGCACGGGCGGTGTCGTAGCTGGCCTGGGATTGCAGCACGTCGGTCTTGTCGGAGAGCCCGACGTCGAAACGCTCGTTGGACTGGTCGAGCTGGCGCTTGAACGCTGCTTCCTCGGCTTTGGTCGAGGCCAGGTTGTCCTGCGCGCGCAAGACGGCGAAATAGTTTTCGGCCGTTTGCAGGATCAGGTTCTGCTCGGTGGCCGACAGCTCCAGCGCCGCTTGCTCGTTGACCGCCTCGGCGGCCTGCAGTTGGAACCAGCGGTCGGCACGGAAGATCGGCTGCGACAGTGTGGCACTCCAGGAGTTACCGCTGCGGTTGGAGGTGATCGAGGGTTCGTCCAGCTTGGTGCGGGTGTTCATCATTTCCGCACCGGCGGACAGATTGGGCAGCAGGCCTGCCCTGGCCTGCGGCACCACTTCACGGCGGGCGCCGTAGTCGGCGCGGGCGGCGGCGAGATCGGCGTTGTTGTTCACCGCTTCCTGGTAGACGCTGACCAGGTCGGTCTTCACCGTCGTGGGCACATCCGCTGCCCAGACCACTCCGTTGGACGCACAAGACACGGCAATCGCCAGTGAAAGTTTGCGCAGCATAGGGCAATCCTTGTACGAAATTGAATTTCTGAACTGTTGAGTATCGTGCGATGCGCCAGTGTAGTGCCGCTGGCTGTCGGCAACAATCCGCCTGTTGCACCTTTCGTCTCTCGTGCATTTACACGCTTGGCTTTGCCGACCACTCCAGTCTAGACTGCGCACGTTCTTGTCGGGGTGCCTTGAATCGAAGGCTGAGATCGGAGAGTTTCCGGATCCCGTTGAACCTGATCAGGTTAGCGCCTGCGTAGGGAACAAGATTGCTCGCCTTCCCGGGGAGCCTCTTGTGCCAGGTCCGGGAATGTCAGGCTGTCATGCAGCCAAGGCACCCCATGTATCCGGCACTGCACTCCATCCAAGGGGTGCGTCCGCGCCTTTCAGGTTCTCCCCGACATTCCGCCCGCTAGGAAGCTGTCTGGAGAGCCTGTGATGAGTAAACAAGAAAAAGCGATCAGCCTGAGCGAGTCGGCCAAAGTCGACCAGCAGTCCGTGCAACCCTTGCCCAATTCGCGCAAGGTCTACGTCCAGGGCTCGCGCCCGGACATCCGCGTGCCCATGCGCGAGATCAGCCTGCACGACACCCCCACCGACTTCGGCGGCGAGAAGAACGCGCCGGTGCTGGTCTATGACACTTCCGGCCCCTACACCGATCCCAACGTCATCATCGATGTGCGCAAGGGCCTGGGCGATGTGCGTTCGGCCTGGATCGACGCGCGTGGCGATACCGAGCGCCTGGAAGGCCTGAGCTCGAATTTCGGTCAGCAGCGCCTGAACGACGCCGAACTCGCCAAGCTGCGCTTCGCCCACGTCCGCAACCCACGCCGCGCCAAGGCCGGTGCCAACGTCTCGCAGATGCACTACGCGCGCCAGGGCATCATCACCGCCGAGATGGAATACGTCGCCATCCGCGAGAACATGAAACTGCAGGAGGCCCGCGCTGCCGGCCTGCTCGACCAGCAGCACGCCGGTCACAGCTTCGGGGCCAGCATCCCGAAGGAGATCACCCCCGAATTCGTACGTGAAGAGATCGCCCGCGGTCGCGCGATCATCCCTGCCAACATCAACCACACCGAACTCGAGCCGATGATCATCGGCCGCAACTTCCTGGTGAAGATCAACGGCAACATCGGCAACAGCGCCCTGGGTTCCTCGATCGAGGAGGAAGTGGCCAAGCTGACCTGGGGTATCCGTTGGGGCTCGGACACGGTCATGGACCTGTCCACCGGCAAGCACATCCACGAGACCCGCGAGTGGATCATTCGCAACTCGCCGGTCCCGATCGGCACCGTGCCGATCTACCAGGCCCTGGAAAAAGTCAACGGCGTTGCCGAAGACCTGACCTGGGAGCTGTTCCGCGACACCCTGATCGAGCAGGCCGAGCAGGGCGTGGACTACTTCACCATCCATGCCGGCGTATTGCTGCGCTATGTGCCGCTGACCGCCAAGCGCGTCACCGGCATCGTCAGCCGTGGCGGTTCGATCATGGCCAAGTGGTGCCTGGCGCATCACAAGGAGAACTTCCTCTACACGCACTTCGACGAGATCTGCGAAATCATGAAGGCCTACGACGTCAGCTTCTCGCTAGGCGATGGCCTGCGTCCGGGCTCGATCGCCGACGCCAACGATGCAGCCCAGTTCGGTGAACTGGAAACCCTCGGCGAGCTGACCAAGATCGCCTGGAAGCACGACGTGCAGTGCATGATCGAAGGCCCAGGCCATGTGCCGATGCAGTTGATCAAGGAGAACATGGACAAGCAGCTGGAGTGCTGCGACGAGGCGCCGTTCTACACCCTCGGCCCGCTGACCACCGACATCGCACCGGGCTACGACCACATCACCTCCGGTATCGGTGCGGCAATGATCGGCTGGTTCGGCTGCGCGATGCTCTGCTACGTCACGCCCAAGGAGCACCTGGGCCTGCCGAACAAGGATGACGTCAAGACCGGCATCATCACCTACAAGATCGCCGCGCATGCTGCTGACCTTGCCAAGGGCCACCCGGGTGCACAGATCCGTGACAACGCGCTGTCCAAGGCGCGCTTCGAGTTCCGCTGGGAAGACCAGTTCAACCTCGGCCTGGATCCGGACACCGCACGCTCGTTCCACGACGAGACCCTGCCCAAGGAATCGGCCAAGGTTGCGCACTTCTGCTCGATGTGCGGGCCGAAGTTCTGTTCGATGAAGATCACCCAGGAAGTGCGCGAGTACGCGGCCAAGATCGAAGCCGTGGATGTGACCGCCGAGCAGGGCATGCGCGAGCAGGCCGAGCGGTTCCGCCAGGAAGGCAGCCAGCTTTATCACAAGGTGTAAGTGATGCCGGCAGGGTGGTGGTGAGCCACTCTGCCGTTGCATTTGTATCGAGGCCTCCGGCCCTTTCGCGGGCAAGCCCGCTCCCACAAGCTCGTAGGAGCGGGCTTGCC
>NZ_JACVTY010000039.1:0-45889 GCF_016624805.1 Pseudomonas sp. S44 | reverse complement strand
CCCCGTAGACCCAGCTCGCCGTCACCGCCCCGCCCCACTACCCACCGAATAGCAGCACATGTACGCGCCAATCAGACGACTGGCCATCTCGGCACGCCCGGCCAGCAGCAGGCTCTGGTTGGTCACATGCACTGCCTGCACGGCGAGGTCCAGCATCACCACACCGGCTACCAGCGCCAGCAGCGACTGCCCGACGAACAGGCTCGGCAGCCATGACAGTGTCAGCAGCCCCAGCGCCAGCCCTGTGGTGCGCTGCCCCAGGCCGCGATCGGCCAGGCGCCCGGCACGCGATGCGGCAAGGGCTCCGGCGACACCGGCCAGGCCGAACAGGCCGATCTGGGTGTGGGTCAACTGCAGCGCACTCAACGGCAGCACCATGCTGCTCCACAGCACGCTGAACGCGGCGAAGATCAGCAATGCGAACACACCCCGCTGGCGCAGCAGGCGATCATCGCGCAGCAGCACCGCCATGGAGCGCAACAGCGCCCGGTACTGTTGGCGCTGCCCCACAGGTCGTGCAGCGGGCATACGCCAGCCGAGCAGCACGACCATCAGCAGCCCCAACCCGGCAGCAGCGAAATAAACCCCTCGCCAGCCAGCCAGATCAGCCACGACTCCCGCCAACAGCCGCGCCAGCAAAATCCCCAGCACGATGCCGCTGGTAACCGTCCCCACCGCCTGCCCCTGCTGCGCCGGTGTCGCCAGAGTGGCCGCCTGGGCGACCATCAGCTGCGTCACCACGGCCATCAGCCCGACCATACCCATGGCCGCCAAGAGCGCCGCCCAATGCTGGGCCAGGCCGACCGCGACCAGCGCCAGTGCCGACAGCAGCAACTGCGCGAGGATCAAGCGCTTGCGGTCGAGCAGGTCCCCTAGCGGCACGATCAGCAGCAATCCCAATGCATAGCCTGCCTGGGTTGCGCCGACAACCCAGCCGACCTGACGACTCGGCACGCCCAGGCTCTGGGCCATGGACTCCAGCAGGGGCTGGGCGCAGTACACCGTGGCCACCGCCAGTGCGCAGGCTGCGGCCAGCAACAGGGTCAGGCCGCGAGTGAGTTGAAACGAAGATGCATCGTGGGCGGATGACATGCAGACTCCTGGCAATCTGGTCTCAAAACAAAACCACAAGCTGGATTTCTAGCAAACCTGGTTTTAATATGCAACCAAACTGGCTCATCCGGAATGATCGATGCTCGACGAAAACAACAGCCGATGCCCCGTGGCCCGGGCACTCGAAGTGCTCGGCGACCGCTGGGCACTGATGATCCTGCGCGACGCGTTCGATGGGCTGCGCCGTTTCAGCGAGTTCCAGAAGAACCTGGGGCTGGCGAAGAACATCCTCGCCACGCGCCTGAAGCTGCTGGTGGAAACAGGGCTCATGGAGCTGCAGCCGGCCTCGGATGGCAGTGCGTACAAGGAATATGTGCTGACAGAAAAAGGCCGCTCGGTGTTTCCGATCGTGGTGGGCCTGCGTCAGTGGGGGGAGCGGTTTCAGTTCGAGGCGGGCGAGGCGCGTTCGGTGCTGCTGGACAATGCCAAGGGCGAACCTGTGGCGAAGCTGGAAGTACGGGCGCGGGATGGGCGGGTGCTTGGGCCGGAGGATTGTCGGCGGGCTTGATGGTGTTCTGGCCTGTCAGGGCTTGTTCGCGGTACTCCACTGTCCTGGAGATCAGTGGAGTACCTGGAAGGCCAGCGTGTTTGTCAGTCTTTGCCCAACAAACGCGCCAGCCCCTCGGCGATCGGCGTCGCCTGGGGAAAATCAAAACGCGCCAACAGCCGGTGGTTGTCCGCCCGCGAGTGGCGGATATCTCCCGCGCGCGCCGGGCCATGGCTGATCGTCGGCAAGCTGCCAACCACCTGCTGCAATGCCGCCAGCAAGTGATTCAGCGAAGTCGCCTGGTTCAAGCCGATGTTCACAGCGCCCTCTTCCACCTGCGACTGCTCCAGCGCCTGCACCATCACCTGCACCAGGTCACCGACATAGAGGAAGTCACGGGTCTGCTCGCCATCGCCGAACACAGTGATCGGCAAGCCCTTGGTCGCACGCTCGCAGAAGATACTGATCACCCCCGAGTACGGCGAAGAGGGATCCTGGCGCGGCCCGAAGATATTGAAGAAGCGGAACACCACAGGCTCCAGCCCATGTTGGCGGCGGTAGAAGTCCAGGTACTGCTCGCCAGCCAGCTTGTCCACGGCGTAAGGCGTCAGTGGCGCCTTGGGCGTGTCCTCGGTGATCGACTGGCCTTCGCCATTGTTGCCGTAGACCGCCGCGCTCGAGGCGAACAACACCCGGCGCACACCATTGATGCGCATCGCCTCGCAGACATTGAGAGTGCCGATGAAGTTGCTCTGGTGGGTCTTGACCGGGTCGTCCACCGACGCCTGCACCGACGCGACTGCAGCGAGGTGGACCACCGCCGCGCAACCGGCGGCTGCACGGGTAACCAGTGCAGTGTCGGCAACATCACCTTCGATCAGTTGCAGGCGCGGATGGTCGATCTGCAGGTTGCTGCGCTTGCCGGTGGACAGGTCATCGAGAATGCGCACCGCATAGCCTTTGTCCAGCAGCGCATCGCACAGGTGGGAGCCGATGAAACCAGCTCCGCCGGTAATGAGGATGGGGGCATCAGCCATGACGATAGAAACGGTCCAGTAGGGGCGGCAAGCCGGCGCGCCAGGCGCGGGGCTTGATGCCGAAGGTATGAAGGATCTTCTTGCAGGCCAGCACCGCATGCTGCGGCTCCTCGCTGGCATCCGGGCGCGCGGCGTGGGCCTGTGCGGTGGGGGCCTGCACGGCCAGCTTGTGCCACTGCGCTGCCTCGGAAAGGATAGCTTGTCCCAGCGCCAGCGGTGTGGTCGCCTCGTTGCCAGCGTAATGGTAGGTGCCCCACAGCGGCGCATCGCAGTCCAGCTGCTTGATCACCGAGAGGATCACCCGGGCGGCATCGTCGACCGGCGTCGGGTTGCCGCGGCGGTCATCGGCCAGCAGCAGCTCCTGCGGTTGCTCGGCGCGCGTCAGGAAGCGCCCGAGTGCGCCGTCGAGGCTTTCGTCCAGCACCCAACCGAAACGCAGCAGCACATGCTGCGGGCAGGCCGCACGCACGCTCTGCTCGATGCGCCACAGCGCCTGGCCACGCAGGCCCAGCGGCACCGGCTCGTCCTTCTCGCTGTAGGAGGTGGCGCGCGAGCCGTCGAACACGCGATAGCTGGAAGGCTGGACCAGCGTGATCTCGTGGTGCTGGCACAATTCGGCCAGACGCTCCACGGCACGCTCCTGAAGGGCCAGGCGCTGTTCGCTGACCGACTCGGCCTGGAACCAGTCGAAGTAATAGGCCAGGTTGACCAGGGCATCGGGGCGGTGATCGTCGAGCAACTGGGTGAGGCTGGCCGGATCCCAGCCCTCGTCCGGCGGGCGCGGTGCCAGAAACGCGATGTCTTCCTCGGCCCCGAGACGAATCAGCGCTTGCCCGAGGGCATTGCCACCACCCAACAGCATCAGGCGCATACGCATAGAGTCAGCAGGTCCGCTCAGATCGATTAGGGAAAGGGGTCATTTTGCGGTTTCCGCCAGGGGAAGTCCAACCCTAGGGGCTTCCTCGTCTGCACGTAGGAAGTTTCCAACAGGCATCGAAGCTTTCTCTGTCGCTCACATAAAACCGGTCTTGCACCACGCCGGACGAAAACCTTGAACTAATAGCAGAGACCAGGCATGGCAGCCCCGTATGCGCACCCGATAACCAGGAGCACCACCATGACGCGCCGGCTTCGATCTTCACATCGTTTCACGGCCGTGAAATTTTCCAACCCCTCTTTTGCACCTTCGGAAACTACCCGATACTGCGCGGCAGTTGGCCACTACCGTCTGGAGTCTCCCCAGTCAGGTCAACTCACTCCAGCTGTCGGCCGGCACGGAACGCCAACACAACAATAACAAGGAAGGTTTCCCATGCAGGATTCCGAAGTCGCGTACCTGGAATTTACCCAGGATCAAGCCGATGCGCTGTTCGTCGCCAGCCAATCCCTCGCCCGACTCGGCGGCCCGGAAGTCTTCGGGGCAGCCGGCAAGGCACGGCAATGCGCCGAAGCGCTGACAAGATCGCTCGATGCCCAGCAACAAGCGACACTGCGGCGCTTCGCCGACGGCACGCTGTCTGCACTGATGTACCGCGGCATGAGCTGCCCGGAGCACGATCCCATCCCCGAAGACCTGCCTGAGCTGCAGGGCCTGGAGCACGATCCCCGCTGCATCTACCTGGCCTCACGCAACCAGATCCTGCTGGAGCTGGTGCGCTACCGGGCGTTCGCCTTCGATATCGACAACGAAGGCAAGCAGGTGCGTCTGGTCGGCAACTTCAAGGGTGGCGGCAGCCAGCCGCGTCCGCAGGAAACCCGCGACACCCGCGTGGAACTCAGTTCCCACGCCGGCCTGCGCCTGGGCCCACACACCGAAGCTCCGTACAACTGCTCGGTGATCGCTCGCGATGACCATTCGCCGGCACCCTCTGCGCTGATCCTCACCGCGCGCTGGAACCCGGCGAACGAGCCGACCCACGTCATTCCCATGCGCGAGGTCATAGAAGGCTTGGGCAGCCTGCACGCGCTGGCGCTGACCTCAGCGTCGTTCGACTTCACCCGCAGCGACTGCTTCGTCGCGGGCAGCGGTGAACCGGAGCAGGCCACCGCGATGCTGCAGTTCGACGCCAACGGCGGCTTTGCCCTGCGTTACAACTCGTATCGGTTCTCGCTCAACGACCAGGCCAGCGACCTCGCCGCCCAGGCCTTCGACGCCTTCCAGCAGCGGGTCGCCGAAACGCGGCCACGGCCCTTCGTGCTGCAACCGGACACCGCCCTGGTGATCAACAACAACCGCGCCCTGCATGGTCGCGACATCGTCCAGGACAACCGTCGCCTGCTGGTGCGGCTGTTCGGCTACTCCCCCTTCGCCCAACCTCGGGTGATCACTCCGGATCCGCTGCTGGTGCGCGGCTGAATAAAAGGAACGTGCGGTAATGATGGAAATCGATGTCTCCCTGCTGCTGACCCTCGCGTCGGTGGCGCTGATGGCCGGCTTCTTCGACGCCATCGCGGGTGGCGGCGGGCTGATCACCCTGCCGGTACTGTTCGTCGCCGGCATCGACCCGTTGGCGGCCATCGCCACCAACAAATTCCAGGCGGCGTCGGCGACGGTGTCGGCCACCGTCGCCTTCGCCCGCAAGGGCATGATCGACTGGCAACGCGGCCTGCCCATGGCCGCCATGGCCTTCGCCGGCGGCGCCCTCGGCGCGCTGTCGGTGAGCCTGGTGCCCAAGACGTTCCTGCAAGCCTGCGTGCCGGTGCTGCTGATCCTGGTTGCGGCCTACTTCTCTTTCAGCCCCAAGCCCGACGAGCACGAGCGCAAGGCGAAGATCTCCAACGCCGTGTTCTGCCTGACCGCCGCCCCGCTGATCGGCTTCTATGACGGCGTGTTCGGCCCTGGGGTGGGTTCGTTCTTCATGCTCGCCTGCGTAATCCTGCTGGGTCAGCACCTGCTGCGCGCCGTGTGCAACAGCAAGCTGCTCAACGCCGCGTGCAACCTGGGCGCCCTCTCGGTATTCTCGCTGAGCGGGGCAATCATCTGGCCCCTGGCCCTGGCGATGGCCTGTGCCGCGTTCATCGGTGCGCAACTGGGCGCACGCTGCGCGGTGCATTTCGGACCCAGGCTGATCAAGCCGTTGCTGGTCTGCGTGTGCTGCATCATGGCCCTCAAGCTGCTGCTTGGCGCAGGCAACCCGCTCGGTGAATGGCTGCAACACCAGTTCCTCTAGGGAGCGCCATGGACTTCGCGAACACCTCCGAGCAACGCGGCAGCTGGCAATACGACGAACCTGCGCCGGGCACCGAATGCTTCATCGACGAAGCATTCGACGGTTATCAACAGCAGGCACGCCTGCTTTTGCCCGACAGCGAGCGCGCTCCGCCACTGTTCGTGGTCGGCGGCGCACGCTCCGACTTCACCCGCCTCAATCCGCTGCTCTATCGCCTGCAACGCCAGGGCATCGGCTCGCTGACCGGCAACCTGTCCGGCCACAGCCAGGCGAGCGAACCCGGCGCCAGCGCACCGACCCTGGCGATCAACCTGCAGGAGGCCCGGCGCTTCCACCGGCATATCGCCGAACGCTGCCGTACCCTGGTCGGCCACAGCCTGGGTGGCGCCATTGCCCTCAAGCTTGCGGCGCAACTGCCAGACATCGACAAGCTGGTGCTGATCTGCCCGGCGGTCTACCCCGATGACGCCCACGACGCGCCATTCGGGCCGGCCTTCAGCGCGGCGATCCGCAAGCCCTACGCCTTTCTCGACTGCGACAGCTACGCCTTCCTGCGCCAGTTCCAGGGGCGGGTACTGCTGGTGATCGGCGAGTACGACGGCCTCAACTCCCAGACCCACGGCCAAGGCCCCGGCACCAGCGCCGGTACCCGAATGCTGCGCGGTGTGCAGCGCTACAGCCCGATACCGGAGGAAGTCACCCATGCGCTGCTGCGCTCGGTGCCGGCGCCCCATGTGGAATGCCTGTTGCTGACCGACTGCGACCACGGCATCGCCGCACACCTGCGCGATGCACCGGAGATTGCCGATCAGGTAGCGGATGCGGTGGCGGCGTTCATTCTCGAACGAGAGTGACTGGTTCGGCACCCCACTTGTCCCGCGAACACGGGCGTAGCGCGTGCCAGGGAGCGTGGTGTCTTTTTCGCGGGCAAGCCCGCTCCCACAGCCCCCATAGCGTCTGAATACGCTGGTGTTACCTGTGGGAGCGGCGGTTCGCCGCTGCGACTTGCCCGCGAAAAAGACGCCGCGCTGGTAGAGCCGAAACCCCTATTCGATCTCGAACAACCCGTTGCTGATCGCGCCGGCGCCGAGCCGGTCGCGAATATCATCGTCGATACGCGGGTCGTCCGGGCGATAGAGCTTCACCTGGCGATAGGCATTGATACGGTTGATCTCTTCACCAAGAAACTCCCACACCACGCGGGTGCAGGCAGGGTTGCGCCGGTCGCCGCTGGAGACCCCGGTCTTGAGCCCGTTGAGGCGGGTGATACGGCTCTTGAAGCTGGGAATGAGCACGGTCTGGCTCATCTCGTTGAGGGTCAGCGACTCGTAGTCGATCAGGAACACCCGATCCTGCAACTGGAACGCTGCGCCCAGGTAGCGGCAACGCACCTCCGCATGCTGGCTGCCGGCACTGCTGCGCTCCTGGCGTTCCTGGCGCTCGAACAGGAAGCTGCCGCGCTCCTCCCACAGGTGCACCAGCGACACCAGGATCGAGCCTGGTACCGACATGCAGTTGGAATATTCGAAGTAGTAGCCGCAATAGCGCGACAGGTTGCCGGCCTGGGCATGCAAGGGCTTGAACAGCTCGCTGATCGGGTCGTCCTGCGGGCCTGACGACACCGAAGGGTTGCGCGCACCGATCAGCCGGGCGAACTGTTCCGGCGGCAGGTTCAGCTCGTAATCCTCGACCCCGAAGAAATCGCCGATGCGCTTGAGGTTGTAGGTCGTCGGCTGGCTCTGCCCGCTCAGGTACTTGTTGAATTGCGCGCGATTTATCGACAGCTGTCGGCAAACCTCTGAAATAGAGCGGTAGTGACTGCAGGCGAGTTTGAGATTGGCGGCTAGAAAATCGGCCATGAACGGCGTTCCAGGTGATGCGAGTGGTGCAAGTCTAGCATCAAGTCGCACCAAAACAGAGCAACCCGCGAAATTGTAACCACAGGTGTCATGACCAACCATGCGCGCCAACGATAGCGCGCGTCTCTGTCGCCGCTGGTCACTCCACACGAAGAATAAGAATCGAGGTCATTTTCCAATGCTCGAAGCACTTAACGATTTCCTTTCAGGAAAACTGCTCATCGTCCTGATCGTCGGGCTCGGTAGCTACTTCACCATTCGTTCACGGTTCGTCCAGTTCCGCCACTTCGGCCACATGTTCGGCGTGTTCAAGGAGTCCCTGCGCGGCCAGGCTGGCCAACTGAGCTCGTTCCAGGCCCTGATGCTGAGCCTCGCCGGCCGCGTCGGTGCAGGTAACATTGCCGGTGTCGGCATCGCCGTGACCCTGGGCGGCCCAGGCGCAGTGTTCTGGATGTGGGTCACCGCACTGGTGGGCATGTCCAGCAGCTTCTTCGAATGTACCCTGGCCCAGGTCTACAAGCGCGCCGACGGCGACGGCCTGTACCGCGGCGGCCCGGCCTATTACATTCAGCACGGCCTGAAGCTCAAGAGCATGGCGATCGTGTTCTCGATCCTGCTGCTGGTCACCTACGGCTTCGCCTTCATCGGCCTGCAGTCGTACACCGTGACCCATTCGCTGCAGAACGCCTTTGCCTTCGACCCACGCCACACCGGTATCGTCCTGGCAGTGCTGCTGGCCATCACCTTCATCGGCGGCATCAAGCGCATCGCCGCGGTGTCGGACCTCCTGGTGCCGATCAAGACCCTGGCCTACATCGGGGTGACCCTGTACGTGATCGGCACCCAGATCGAACACGTGCCTGCCATGCTGGAAACCATCTTCAAGAGCGCCTTCGGCCTCGACCCGGCCTTTGCCGGCCTGCTGGGCAGCGCCATCGTCATGGGCGTGAAACGCGGCGTGTTCGCCAACGAAGCGGGCCTGGGCAGTGCCCCGAACGTCGCGGCCGTGGCGGCGGTGAAGCACCCGGGCGCCCAGGGCGTGGTGCAGGCCTTCAGCGTGTTCCTCGACACCTTCGTGATCTGCACCTGCACCGCGCTGCTGATCCTGCTGTCGGGCTTCTACACCCCAGGCTTCGAAGGCGACGGTATCGTCCTGACCCAGAACTCGCTGGCCGCCGTGGTCGGTGACTGGGGCCGCATCTTCGTCAGCGTCGCGCTGTCGCTGTTCGTCTTCACCTGCATCCTCTACAACTACTACCTGGGCGAGAACAGCTTGCAGTTCCTGAGCCGCAACCGTGTCGTGCTGATGGCCTTCCGCGGCCTGGTGCTGGCGCTGGTGGTGTGGGGTTCGATGCAAGACCTGTCGACCGTGTTCGCCTTCGCCGACATCACCATGACCTGCCTGGCCTTCGTCAACCTGGTCGCCCTGGCCCTGCTGTTCAAGGTCGGCCTGCGCGTGATGCGCGACTACGACGCACAGCGCAAGGCCGGCATCAAGCAGCCGGTGTTCGACTCCAGCAAATTTGCCGACCTGGACCTGGACCGTGCCGCCTGGCCAGCCAATCCTCAGGCTGAAACAGCCACTGACAAAGCTGCTGGCGAACTTCAGCACCAGCGCTGATACCCTGCCCTGCCCGGCCGCCCCGCTCGTGGGCGGCCGGCTTTCCTTCGCTCCTCGCTTCGGAATCCTTCCATGGGTGCAGTCAAGAATCTCCTCGTTCTCTACACAGGTGGCACCATCGGCATGCTGCAGACCCCCGCGGGCCTGGCGCCGGCGGGTGGCTTCGATGCACGTATGCGTGACCACCTGGCACAGCGCAATGACGCGCCGACACTGCAATGGACCTTGCGCGAGCTCAACCCGCTGATCGACAGCGCCAACATGCAGCAGGCCAATTGGCTGGCGATGCGTGATGCCATCGTCGAGGCGGTCGAGCATGACGGCCATGACGGCGTGCTGGTACTGCATGGCACAGACACGCTGGCCTACAGCGCGGCAACGTTGTCGTTCCTGCTGCTCGGCCTGCAGGTGCCGGTCCTGCTTACCGGCTCCATGCTGCCGGCCGGTGCGCCAGACAGCGACGCCTGGGACAACCTGGTCGGCGCGTTGCGTCAGTTCGAGCAGGGCCTGGGCAACGGCGTGCAGTTTTACTTCCACGGCCGGTTGCTGCACGGCTGCCGCGCCTCGAAACTGCGCAGCGAAGCCTTCGATGCGTTCACCGTGATGGAACGCCACCGCGAAGGCGAGCGCGCTGAGCAGATCCCTGCCAGCCTGGATTACC
The DNA here is from genome assembly GCF_016624805.1 of Pseudomonas sp. S44. Lineage (NCBI taxonomy): Bacteria > Pseudomonadati > Pseudomonadota > Gammaproteobacteria > Pseudomonadales > Pseudomonadaceae > Pseudomonas > Pseudomonas sp. S44. The sequence continues at coordinate 35,941 of NZ_JACVTY010000039.1, read as the reverse complement.
GCCAGGTGCGCCAAGCGGTGAAGCTGGCGGTGCTGCCGGTGTTCCCGGGGCTGCGTGCAGATTACCTGCGCGGGCTGTTCGACGCTGGGGTCCAGGGCTTGCTGTTGGAGTGCTATGGCAGCGGTACCGGCCCGTCCGATGACCAGGCACTGCTCGACGCGCTGCACGATGCGCGTCAACGCGGGGTGATGATCGTCGCGATCAGCCAGTGCCCCGAAGGCGCGGTGGTGTTCGACACCTATGCCGCCGGCAGCAAGCTGCGTGATACCGGGCTGGTCAGTGGCGGCGGGATGACTCGCGAAGCGGCGCTGGGCAAGATGTTCGCGCTGCTGGGGGCTGGGTTGGATGTGGAGGCCGCAGAGCGGTGGTTTGCATTGGACCTGTGTGGGGAGCGGGCTTAGGTTTCAGCCTGTCATGGCCTCTTCGCGGGCAAGCCCGCTCCCACAGGGATTTCCACAGTTCTTGAGAATTGTGCTGTACCTGTGGGAGCGGGCTTGCCCGCGAATGGGCCTGGCGAAAATGGCGGAAGGCAGCGGGAGTCGAACCTGCCCGGGAACGGCTGCCGTCCCCAACCGGGTTTGAAGCCCGGCCGCGCCACCGGGCGCGATTGCCTTCCTTGAACTCAGGGCCTGGCCTGCTGCCGGGCCAGCGCGCTATCGGCGCGGATGTGACGTTGCTCGGCAACCCTGCGGGTCAGGCCGAGCCGGTCGAAGTACTCGAGAATCTGCACGCTGCGCTTGCGACCGATGCCCAACATATCGCGAAACGCCGCCACCTGCACTACCGGCGTGTCCTGTGCCTGCCGCAACAACATCTCGGCCATGCGCTGGATCGTCTCCTGCGGGTAGAACAGGTCGCGCACCACCTGGTGCAGCACTCCCAGCCGCGCCAGCTTGCGCATCAGCAGGCGCACGTGGGTTTCCTCCACCTGCTCGGCTGCAGCCAAGGTCCTGACCCAGGGCGGATCGAACGCGCCGTCCAGCAAACGCGGTTGCAGACGCTCCCAGAGCGCAGTATCGGCGTCACTCAACTGCACCTTGTGATCCGGCAGGTGCAACCACGGGCCGCTGCTGGCGACTGCGCCCTCACCGAGCAACTCGTCCAGCAGGCTGACAAAGGCGGCACGCTCCAGCGGCAAGGCGCAGAAGCGGCGCAGGCGGTCGCGGTCGGGGCCAAGCTGGTCGGGCTCCTGCTCGTGGAACCGCGCCAGTTGCTCGAGCACTTCACGCCTGAGCGCCTGCCATTGCTGACGATCGAACAGCAACGGCCCCTGGCGGGTGGCAATGACCTGGACGTCATCGGGCAACCGCCAACTGTCACGCAGACGGTTGAACTGTCGCTCCAGACGCTGCGGGTCGAGCCCGGCGGGAGCCGCCGCCAGCAGGGCCGGCAGCGCCTGCTCCAGATCGCAGGCATCGCGCAGCACCTGCAGTTGGCGCAAGCGCGACTCGCTGCGGCGCTGCCTGCTGGGGGCGAAAGGATCAAGCACCCGACCACCGCCGAGGGTGCGCTGGGCACGCTGGTCGCGCAGCACCAGGCGGTCGCCATGCACCGCCTGCAGCGGCGCGTTGAGCAGTAACTGGGCGAACATGCGTTGGCCTGCCGTCAGAGCCTCGCCCTCCAGCAGCGCCACCCGCGCGGTCACGTCCTGGGTACCGAGGTGCACATGCACCGCGCTGAAATGCTCGAAGGTGCGCGTTTCGCCCGGCAACAATGACAACTCGATATCGATACGCGAACTGGGCGCATGCAGCCACTCGGGCACCAGCCAATCGCCACGGTGCACGTGCTCCACGGCCAGGCGCTCGGCACTGATGTTCAGCGCCACGCGCTGTCCGGCCTCGGCCACCAGCGCGGCCTGGTTCTGCGCATGCAGGCCACGCACCCGCACAGCTTTGCCAGCCTTGCCCAGCAACAGGGTGTCGCCCGCGCTCACCTGCCCGGCCAGCGCGGTGCCAGTCACCACCACACCGGCACCGGAAACGGCGAAAGCACGGTCAATTGCCAGCCGAAAGCCTCCTTGGCTCCCGCGCCGCAGCACCTGCGTGCGCGCCTCGACCAACGCCTGGCGCAGCACTTCGACGCCTTCACCGGTCACGCTGGACAAGACGAACTGCCGAGCCCCGGCATAAGGCCCGGGGGCCAGCAGCGCTTCGACTTCGTGCTGGACTTCCAGCAGTCGCGATGCCTCGACCCGGTCGCACTTGCTGATCGCCACCAGCGCCTGGGGAATGCCCAGCAGCTCGATGATCGCCAGGTGTTCACGGGTCTGCGGCATAACGCCGTCATCAGCGGCCACTACCAGCAACACCAGGTCGATACCATGGGCGCCGGCGAGCATGTTGTGGATAAAACGCTCGTGACCGGGGACGTCGATGAAACCGGTCAACGGCTCGCCTTCGGCCAGCGCCGCATAGCGATAGCCGAGGTCGATGGTCATGCCCCGGGCGCGTTCTTCCTGGCGCTGGTCGCCGGCCTGGCCGGTCAGGGCCTGGAGCAGCGCAGTCTTGCCGTGATCGATATGCCCGGCGGTGCCGACGATCACTGCACCGGCCCCAGCTGTAATGCCGGCAACTGGGCCAGCCACTGGATTTCGTCATCCAGCTGACGCAGGTCGAGCCACAGGGCATCGTCATCGATGCGGCCGAGCACCGGCACCGGCAACTCGCGCAGTGCGCGCTCCAGCACCCTCAGGCTGCGACCACGCAGCTTCTTCGAGACCTGTGGGCGCAGGCACAACGCTGCGCTGGGCAGCCGCGCCACCGGCTGGCTGCCGCTGCCGATCATGCCCAATGCGGGCTCGACCGTGACCGTCCACTGCTCGCCCAGTCGCTCGGCCAGTTCCGGCGCCAAGCGCTGCGCCTGGGTTGCGATCTCGTCCTGGGGCCGGGTCAGCAGGCGCAGGCTGGGCAAGCGTTCGGCCAGGCGGTCGGGGTCACGGTACAGCGCCAGCACCGCCTCGAGCGCCGCCAGGGTGATCTTGTCCACACGCAGCGCGCGCTTGAGCGGGTTCTTCTTGATCCTGGCGATCAGCTCCTTGCGCCCGACGATGATGCCCGCCTGCGGACCACCCAGCAGTTTGTCGCCGCTGAAGGTGACGATATCGGCGCCGTCCGCCAACGCCTGACGCACCGTCGGCTCGGCGGGCAGGCCCCAACGGGTGAGGTCGAGCAGGCTGCCGCTGCCCAGGTCTTCGAGCAGCGGCAGATCATGTTGATGGGCGATGCGCGCAAGCTCGGCGGTCGGCACCTGGGTGGTAAAGCCCTGGATGCTGTAGTTGCTGCAATGCACGCGCATGAGCAGGCCGGTGCGCGGATTGATCGCCGCCTCGTAGTCGCGGGCATGGGTGCGGTTGGTGGTGCCGATCTCGTGCAGGCGCACACCGGCACGGGCCATGATGTCGGGGATGCGGAAGGCGCCGCCGATCTCGATCAGCTCGCCACGGGAGATGATCCCTTCCTTGCGCGCACCCAGGCTGTTGAGCGCCAGCAGCACGGCAGCGGCGTTGTTGTTGACCACGGTGACTGCCTCGGCGCCGGTCAGCTCGCGGATCAGTCCCTCGATCAGGTCATCGCGGTCACCGCGCTTGCCGGTGGCCAGGTCGAACTCGAGGTTGAGCGGATAACGAGCGGCGGTCTGCATCGCCTGTACGGCCTCTTCCGGCAACAGGGCACGACCGAGGTTGGTGTGCAGCACCGTGCCGGTGAGGTTGAAGACCCTTCGCACCTGGCTGCGCTGCTGGATCGCCAGGCGCTCGCCGGCGCGGCCAAGCAGGATTTCAGCAGCCAGTTCGACGGCGCTCAACTGGCCAAGGCGAGCGGGCTCGCGCAGGTCGTCGAGCAGTTGACGCAGGCTGGCCAGGGTGGCGTCGCGGCCATGGCGATCGAGCAAGGGCTGGCAGGCGGGGTGGCGTAGCAGGGTGTCGATGGAGGGCAGGCGTGGCGCTTGATTGGCGAGGCTTGACGACATGCGGTACTACCTTGGTTGATCCGGTGTCTGTAATGGCCCTTTCGCGGGCAAGCCCGCTCCTACAGGTTACCCGTCGTCCGCAAAGGTGGCGGGGTCATTGCAGGAGCGGCGGTTCGCCGCTGCGACTTGCCCCGCGATAGGGGCGGCTCGGTGTGCAGTGTAGACCCTCACCCTCCTCCAGGCGCCAACATCAGGTTCGGCGCCAGCCGATGAAAGCCCTCCTCGTCCAACCGGATATCCAGCGCCAGGCTGGCCAGGTCATCGGCCAACGCCTCGCCCATCGCGTCATTTTCCAGGTAGCAGTGCTTGAGGTAGGTGTTGCAACCAGGGCAGCACTCCGCCCGCAGCGGCGCCTTGCCTGGGGCGTGACGATCATCCTCCAGGCTGGAGTAGCGCAAATCCTTGCTCGACTCGCAGTACACACACTTGACCCGCACCACATGCCACTCACAGGCGCACAGCGAACAGGCCAGATACCGCAGCCCGTTGTGCTTGCCGCGGTTGCGCACCAGGCCCGTCATCGCTGGCGAGCCGCAGCACGGACACTGCGCGAGGTTGCTGCCGGGCTTGAGCTCATCGCTGGGCAAGGCCCGCCGCCAACTGGCCCAGGCCGCCTGCAACGCAGCGCCGATGAAAGGCACCAGCGCCGCGGGCACGGCATCGTACTGACCGCTCAGCAAAGCGATACCCCAACCTTTGCGCTGGCTCTCTTCGCTGCTGCGCAGAACCTTCAGGGCATCCGCCAGGGCACCCTGCTCCGGTACCTCGAAGCGATCCAGCAGCGCCTGCAGCCAGATCAACCACGGCCCTTCGCGCACCAGGCTGTCGGCCGCCAGCGGCGGCAGGCCGTGGCTGATGCACAGGCGCTGACGCTGCTCGGCGACCGGCACGCCGGAGGGTGGATTGTCGAGCAACTGCTGCTGCACCCGGCACAGGCGCGCAACCAGCCTCAGGTAGTCGCCAAGGGCATGGCCCTCGGCAAGCTGCTCCAGTCGCGCCGCGCGCAGTTCGAACAGGTTGTCGGCGGGCTGGTGGAGAAACGGCGGCATTACCGCCGACGCTTCGATCTGCCCGGGTTCGAGAATCGTGCTCAAGCGCTCATCCTTCTTTCCGTCCGGGGTTGTGTGGCGTCTTGTCGCCGGTCACGTCCCGGTACCACAGCTCATGATGTTTGCGTGCCCAGGCACGGCTGACCCAGCCGTGCAGCATGGCGCCGACCGAGCCCTTGATCCAGATCCCGGCATAGATGTGCACGATGATGCTCAGCACCAGCACGAACGCCGCCAGGGCGTGCAGCAAGGTGGCCAGGCGAATCGCGCCGATGTCGAAGTACTGGCTGAACCAGGCGCGCCAGATCACCACACCACTGACCAGCAGGATCAGCATGCACACGAGCAAGGTCCAGAACAGCAGCTTCTGCCCGGCGTTGTACTTGCCGATCGGCGGCACGCCTTCTTCCTCGTTGCGCATCACCCGATCCACACGGCGCAGCCACAGGCGGTCGTTGGCGGTGATGAAGTTGGCCCGCCAGAAGCGGATCACCAGCCCCAGGAAGAACACGAACATCGCCACCCCGAGGAAGGGATGCAGGATGCGTGTCCAGGGGCCGCCACCGAACAGGTTGCTGAGCCAGAACAGCGCCGGATGGAACAGCGCCAGCCCCGACAGCCCGGCCATGAAGAACAGGATCGCGACGATCCAGTGGTTGGTCCGCTCGTTGGCGTTGTAGCGCAGGATAGGCTTGTTGTCGTTCATGGCCGCTGCTCCCCTTGCCCGCCGGGCTTGCCCGGGTCATAGACGTGCACTGCCGGATCCACCTGGTGCACGCTGGTATCGGTCGGAGCGGGATGCTCGTCCTCCTCGACCCGCTGCGGCCCGACCCGCACATAGTGGAAGAACCCGGCCAGGACCGCCGCGCCCATGGCCAGCAGCGCCAGCGGTTTGCTGATGCCTTTCCACAACCCTACCAGCGGGCTGATCACCGGTTGGTCCGGCAGGCCTGCATACAGCCTGGGTGTATCGGCGTGGTGCAGCACGTACATCACGTGGGTGCCACCGACACCGTCCGGGTCGTACAGGCCGGCGTTCTCGTAGCCGCGCGACTTGAGGTCGACGATGCGCTCGTCGGCATGCACCTTCATCTCGTCCTTGCTGCCGAAGACGATCGCCCCGGTCGGGCAGGTCTTCACGCAGGCCGGCTCCAGGCCCACGGCCACGCGGTCGGAACACAGGCTGCACTTGTAGGCCTTGTGGTCTTTCTGCGAGATTCGCGGGATGTTGAACGGGCAGCCGGTGATGCAATAACCGCAACCGATGCAGTGGTCCTGGTTGAAGTCGACGATGCCGTTGGCGTGCTTGATGATCGCGCCGGGGCTCGGGCAGGCCTTGAGGCAGCCAGGGTCGGCACAGTGCATGCAGCCGTCCTTGCGGATCAGCCACTCCAGGTTCCCGTCGTCGCGCTCGTGCTCGGTAAAGCGCATCAGGGTCCAGGTGTCGGCGGTGAGGTCCTGCGGGTTGTCGTAGGTGCCGTGGTTGTGGCCGACCTCGTCGCGCAGCTCGTTCCACTCCGAGCACGCCACCTGGCAGGCCTTGCAGCCGATGCACTTGGTGGTGTCGATCAGCTTGGCGACCTGCTCCTGCTGGCGTACCGAAGGCGGTACGGTCGTGGTGGCCGAGCGGGCGATGATATCTTGCTGGGCCATCAGATTTTCTCCACGTTGACGAGGAACGACTTGGACTCCGGCGTCTGGGTATTGCCATCACCGAGGAACGGCACCAGCGTGTTGGTCAGGTAGCCATGCCGGGTCGAACCGGTGAAGCCCCAGTGCAGCGGGATGCCGATCTGGTGCACGGTCTGGTTATTGACCTGCAGCGGACGGATCCGCTTGGTCACCACCGCTACCGCCTCGATGTGCCCGCGCTTGCTCGACACCCGCACCCGATCTCCCGCCTTGATGCCCTTCTCGCCGGCCAGCACTTCACCGATCTCGACGAACTGCTCGGGCTGGATGATCGCGTTCAGGCGGCAGTGCTTGCTCCAGAAGTGGAAGTGCTCGGTCAGCCGGTAGGTGGTCGCTGCGTAGGGGAACTCCTCGTGCTTGCCGAGGGTGTCCCACACCGAATCGAAGATCCGACCTGCCGGGTTACTGGTGGCCTTCTTGTTGTTCGGGTGCAGCGGGTTGATCCCGATCGGCGTCTCGAACGGCTCGTAGTGCTCGGGGAACGGCCCCTCGGCCATCTTGTCGATGGCGAAGAAGCGCGCCACACCTTCGGGGTTCATGATGAACGGATTCATCCCCGCTTCAGGCGGCGAGTCGACCTTGAAGTCGGGCACGTCAGTGCCGCCCCAGGCCTTGCCGTTCCACCACACCAGGCGTTTCTTGTGCGGGTCCCACGGGTTGCCCTGCGGGTCGCTGGAGGCGCGGTTGTAGAGGATGCGGCGGTTGGCCGGCCAGGCCCAGGCCCAGTTCTGTACCTGGTGCATGCCGTAAGGGTCGCTGTTGTCGCGCCGGGCCATCTGGTTGCCTTGCTCGGTCCAGCAGCCGGCGAAGATCCAGCAGCCGGATGCTGTGCTGCCGTCATCTTTCAACTGACCGAAGCCCGACAACTGCTGACCGCCCTTGATGGCCAGACCACTGGCGTCGGTCATGTCGCTCACCGCCCAGCCGTTCATCTCCTTGGCGAGCTCTTCGGGGGAAGGCTCCTCGGGGATCTTGTACGGCCAGCTGATGTTGAGCATCGGGTCGGGGTAAGCGCCGCCTTCGGACTTGTAGCGCTCACGCAGACGCAGGAACAGCTCGCTCATGATCTGCACGTCGGTGCGCGTCTCGCCGGGGCCGTCCGCGCCCTTCCAGTGCCACTGCAGCCAGCGGCTGCTGTTGACCAGCGAGCCGTCCTCCTCGGCAAAGCAGGTGGTGGGCAGGCGAATCACCTCGGTCTGGATATTGGCCGTATCGACATCGTTGTACGGCCCGGCGTTGCGCCAGAACTCGGATGTCTCGGTGGCCAGCGGGTCCATGACCACCAGCCACTTGAGCTTGCCCAACGCCGCGGTGACGCGGTTCTTGTCCGGCAGCGCGGCGATCGGGTTGAAACCCTGGCACATGTAGCCGTTGACCTTGCCCTGGCTCATCATCTCGAACATGCGCAGCACGTCGTAGGCCGCCACGTCGAGCTTGGGCAGCCAGTCGTAGCCCCAGTTGTTCTCGGCGGTGGCGTTGGCGCCATACCAGGCCTTCATCAGGCTGACATGGAACTTGCCATAGTTCTGCCAATACGAGAGCTGGCCCGGACGCAACGGCTTGGAGGCGCGCTTGTCGATGAACGCGGCGTAGTCCTGCTCGGCATCGCCGGCCAGCGTCAGGTACCCCGGCAGCGAGTTCGACAGCAGCCCCAGGTCGGTCAGGCCCTGGATGTTGGAATGCCCGCGCAGGGCGTTGACCCCACCGCCGGGCATGCCGACGTTGCCCAGCAGCAGCTGGACCATCGCCGCACTGCGGATGATCTGCGCGCCGATCGAATGCTGGGTCCAGCCCAAGGCGTAGAGGATCGTCATGGTCTTGCCCGGCACGGCGCAGGTGGCGATCTCTTTCCAGACCTTCATCATCTGGTCCTGCGGCATGCCGCAGGTCATGCTGGCGATTTCCGGCGTGTAGCGGCTGTAGTGCTGCTTCATCAACTGGAACACGCAGCGCGGGTGCTGCAGCGTCGGGTCGACCTTGGCGAAGCCGTCCTCGCCCAGCTCGTAGCCCCAGCCGGACTTGTCGGCATAGATCCGCTTGGCCGCGTCATAGCCACTGAACAGGCCGTCTTCGAAGCCATAGTTCTCTTTGACGATGAACGACACGTCGGTGTAGTTGCGCACGTATTCGTGCTGGATCTGGTCGGTCGTCAACAGATAGTTGATAAGCCCGCCCATGAAGGCGATGTCGCTGCCGGTGCGAATCGGCGCGTAGTAGTCGGCCACCGAAGCGGTCCGGGTGAAACGCGGATCGACCACGATCAGGCGCGCCTTGTTGTGCGCCTTGGCCTCGGTCACCCATTTGAACCCGCAGGGGTGGGCCTCGGCTGCGTTGCCGCCCATGACCAGCACCAGGTTTGCGTTGGCGATGTCAGACCAGTGATTGGTCATCGCGCCACGGCCGTACGTCGGGGCAAGACTTGCCACCGTCGGGCCGTGTCAGACACGCGCCTGGTTGTCGAACCCCAGCATGCCGAGTGAACGGATGACTTTATGAGTCAGGTAGCCTGCTTCGCTGGACGCTGCCGACGCCGCGAGGAAGCCCGTGCTCAGCCAGCGGTTGACCGTCTGGCCCTGGGCGTTCTTCTCGATGAAGTTGGCATCGCGGTCCTGCTTCATCAGCGTGGCGACGCGGTCGAGCGCCTCGTCCCAGCTGACCCGCACCCATTCCTGGCTGCCCGGCTTGCGCATCTCGGGGTATTGCAGGCGGCTGGGGCTGTGGATGAAGTCGAGCAGCCCGGCACCTTTCGGGCACAGGGTGCCGCGGTTGACCGGATGATCGGCGTCGCCTTCGATGTGGATGATGTTCTGTTTGACGTTCTTGCCCGCATCGCCCTGGCTGTACAGGATCAGGCCGCAGCCGACCGAGCAGTAGGGGCAGGTGTTGCGGGTTTCTTTGGTGTGCGCCAGCTTGAAGTGGCGCACCTGCTCGGCGAACGCGGCTGTCGGGGCCATGCCCAACGCCGCGAGGCTCGAGCCTCCAAGGCCGACGGCGGCGACCTTGAAGAATTGCCGACGGTTCAGGTCCATCGTGCACTCCTGATCAGGTTTGGACGCACGGGACATTGCCGGCGCCTCTGGACTTCACGGTGGCGGTAGACAGATACCGCCAGCGTTAAGCCTAGACAAGATTCCGAGAAGTGCTATGACAAAGGTCAATGGATGCCGCCAAGGCACCTCGGCTTCCTGTAGAAGCGGGCTCGTCCCGCGATGGCGGCGGTGTGGCCAACATCGCATCGCGGGGCAAGCCCGCTCTACGAAAAAGCCCCGGACGGTCCGGGGCTTTTTCAGTTCATCCGCCTGACCTCACCCGCGCATGACGCGCCAGGCCGGCACATCATCGTTGGGCTTGTAGGTCAGATCGCTCTTGTCGGTCTTCTCCACCCCGATCGCCTTGAGCCAGGTGTCCAGGTCACCCGTGCTGATCTTGCCGTCACGACGATCGTTCTTGGCCAGGTTGTCGAGCTGATCGAAGAAGCCCTGGTTGTCGAGCAGGAAGCGCGCGGCCTTCTTCTCGGCGTCGCTGCCGTCGCCATCGGCGATCTTTTCCAGATCCTTTCTGCTGACGATGTCATCCTTGCCGTTCCAGTCGTCCCAACGGTCGCGGATGGTATCGATGATGTCCTTGTGCTCTTCGAAGAAACCGCGGCCGTAGCCATCCTCGTGGGCACCGACGATCTTGAGCCAGGTGTTGAGATCGTCGGTGCTCACCTTGCCATCCTGGCCACCCTTGCCCCACTGGGTATCGAGCTGATCGAAGAAGCCCTCGTGCTCGAGCAGGAATCGCGCCGCCGCTTTTTCCTGCTCGCTGCCGCCGCCCTCGGCGATCTTGTTCAGATCCTTCCGGCTGACGATGTCGTCCTTGCCGTTCCAGGCATCCCAATATTCGCGGATGTCGTGGATCACTTCACGGTTGTCCTGGTAGAACGCCTTGTCGTAGGTGTTCAGGTGCTTGTCGTCGTCCAGGCGGTTGACCGACGAGCCGCCCTCCTGCGGCGTCTCCCTGAAGTGATCCCACTCGTCCTTCTGATAATCGAAGATGCTCTGCCCGTCCGGCGCATCGCGACCGTCGTATTCGTAGAAGCTGTAGCGGGCATATTCGAGCTTGTCGCCCCAGTCATCCTGGGTCAGGCCGATATCGGCGAGGTCCTTGAACCACTGACCTTCCTTGTCCGTGGCCTTCTGGCGCTTCTCGTGGTCGACGAAGATACCGATGATACCGGTGATCAGCCCAAGCCCGGCAGTCACCAGGAACAGCGGTCCGGTCACACCCGCCAGGGCGCCGATGTTGGCGACCAGACCAACCGTGCCGATCACCCCGGCACCGAAACCTGCCGCCCCACTGACCACCTGCAGCGCACCGTTGGCCTTGCCCAGGGCGCTGCCGCTCTTGATGGCGTCCTTGATCGCCAGGCCGCCGACAACGATGTCGGCAATGCTCAGCAGGTCCGGAGCCACGCCGAGCACCTTGGTCAGCGAGCCACCGATCTTCGCCGCAACGCCCGGCTTGACGGGTGGCTTGTCGGTGGTCGTGAGTGCGTCCTGGACGGTGCGGGTATCGATCACGCTCGGGGTCGACGGGGTGTTGCGGATGGACTCGTTGATCGGCTCGAGCGCGTCATCGATGACATCGGCCGGTGGCGGGGTGCGGTTATCCAACTCGTACATCTCGTTGATGGATTCGCGATCCAGCTCGAAAGTGTCCGGGTGCGGGAGCTCCCCGCTACCCACCGAGGCACCACTGCCTCGGTAGTTCTCGGGATCATTCCAGATCTGGTCGAAGGACCGGCGGCTCGGCGGCGTAAGATTGCGCGACTCGAAATACTCCACGACCCCTTCGTAGATCGAGGTGACGGTGTCGGAGGAGCTGATCGAGGGTGTGCGATGAGCCGAGTCCTGGACGCGCTCGGTGAACTCGAACACCGAATCGTCATCCGGCAGATCGCCCAAGCCATTGGCCGCACGGCGCTCGCTGATGCTGTCTCTGATGATCTCGTCGGTCAGTTCCAACCCCTGGTCCTGCGCCAGCTGCGACAGGGTCTGGTAGCGCGAGTAATCCGTAGGCGGCGTTCCGCCTGCGCGGGTGACGATGTCATCGAGCAATTCGCGGCTGCCGTTGTCCTCCAGCGAGCCGAGCCCCGAAGCTTCCCCGGACAGCCTGACCTCATCCAGCACGTCACCGCCGCCGCTGTTGTGCAGCGAGCCCAGCTCGATAAGGCTGCCGACCCGATCCGCCGCAGGATCCGGCACTCCGGAAATACCTTTGTCGTGCAGGGATTTCTCGATTTTCTTGCCGAGCGAGCTTTCTTTGCCCCAGATTTCCGGCAGGGTCTTGCTCAGCCCCAGCAACTTGGCGGTGTCGGTACCGGTCAACAGGTCGAAGACCTTGGTCTTTTCGAACTGCGCGCCAGCCCCGAGGAAGCCGATGAAGTCGCGGGCGATGGCCAGACGCTCCAGCGGCTCGTCTGCCAACTGGCCGTTCTTCGCCGACAGCGCATAGATAGCACCGCCCAACGAGCCGAACGCCGAAACGCTGCCCAGTACGCCGTACTTGTTGAGCGTCCCTATCGCCTTGGTGAAGTCGTTGCTGCTGACATCCAGCGGCTTGTACTTGCCAGTGAGCTCTTCGTTGAACTTGTCCTGGGTGATCTCACCACTGTTCAGGCGCTCGGTGAGCTTGTTGAAGTCGTCGAGCTTGGTCTTGTCGTTGAGCAGCTCGTTGTAGAACTTCTCGATGCTGTCTGCGACCCGACGTGGAATGTCGGCCGACTTGAGGATCGTCTTGACCAGCGCGCCGAAGTCTTTGTAGGCCAACTCCTTGTATTCATCGGGAATCGCTCCCGGATCACCGAGCAGGGTGTCGATCTCGGCGACGATGCTGTTTTGCTGCAGCTGGGCCTCGGCCTTGCGCGCGCGCTCAGGGTCGAGCATCTCGAGGCTTGAGGTGAGGCCGGCGACTTCGGCCTTGGCCTCGGACTCCATGCCGTTCTTCTTCAGATCGGCCAGGTATTTGACGTAGTCGGGGCTGGTCAGGGTGTCGTAGAGCTGGTCGGCCAGCTTGTCCTTGTCTTCGCCACTGACCTTCTTGATCGCTTCATCGAGTTCGGCCTGGTACTCCTTGCCGATCTTGTCCTTTTCGCCGTTGCCGTTGGTGAACAGCTCATTGAGCAACTTGTCCACGGAATTGCCATCGAGGATGTCCTGCATGTCCTCCTTGCTCAGGGTTTCCCCGTCACCGAACTGCCGCCAGGTTTCGCCGCCGCGCGGATCCTCGATGTAAGGCGTGATGCTGTGCCCGCCCTCCATGGTCGCCTTGGCCTCGATGGCCTTGACCAGTTTGTAGACGTCGCTGTCCTTGTCCACCTTGCCGTCGTCGACCAGCTTCTTGTACTTGTCGAGCAGGTTCTTGGTGGCCAGCTCGACCACCGACATCGACTCCTTGTCGTCCTTGTCGGCCTTTTCACCGGTCTTCTTGTTGAGCAGGTCCAGACTGTCGAGGTCGGGCAGGTCGTATTTGTCGCGCAGATCCTGGATCGAGCCCTCGCTCTTGTTGTAGTCGCTGCGCTTGGAGGCCACGCGATCGTACATTTCCTTGTTCTCGAACTCGGAGACGACGTATTTCTTGCCGTCCTTGGTCTCGAACTGGATCACGCCATTGCCGAACTCGTCCGGCCAGCCGAAGGTGGAAATATCGTGGTCGGCGACGTAGGTATCGGCGCCAGCGACTTCGCGGCCATCGTCGGCGCGCTTTTCCAGGGTGTAGCGCGACAGGGCCATGGGTTGCAACGAAGCGAAGAGCTCGGGTGTCAGGGCTTTCGACACCGTCACGGTTTCGCCGTCCTTGGTGGTGTAGGTGATGACCTCGGCTTTTTCCAGATCGCCCTTCCACTCGAACTGATCGTAGTCGCCCCACTTCTTCAATTCGGTATTGCGGTCGGCGATGGCATGATCGTCCTTCATCGCAGCGACCACCTGGGCCTTTTGCCCAGGCGATTTGTTCAGCTCGAAGAGATTGGCCAGGAACTTGTAGAGCTCGGGGTTTACCGAGCGCTCGACCACCACACCCTTGCCATCCAGCTCGTAGCGAATCTTGCCATCCAGTGCCGGCTCGACCTCGGTCTTGTCCACCGGCGGCCACTTCTCGTTGTCGGTGGCGGTACGGTCGTCGTTCGCTTTTGCATTCACCTTGGCGTTGAGCACGACCCCATCGAATCGCTTGCCGTCGGTTTCGGATCTTTCGCTGGAGCTCGGGTTCAGTGGTTTCACGTTCACGGTGCGGTCCTCGCGTGGCGGTAGCGTTTGGCCAAGCCCTTTCGCAGATGCTTTCACGTTGTGCATCCGTGATCGGGAGCTGTCCATCGTTAGCCCATGTGGCGTGAATTGCTGTGAAACGCTGAGAATCGATGTGAACGATGGGGAAATTGAAACATTTGTCGTTTTGGCGATGACGCGTCCTGGCTCTCGCCTGTCCTGTGAAGAGGTAATAAAAAACCCGATGAATCAAAGACTCATCGGGTTTTTTATTACCGGGCTAGCCGATGCAACAGACGTATCAGAACGGAATATCGTCATCGAAGCTGTCGAAGTCAGCGGCAGGCTGCGGAGCCTGCTGTTGCGGCGCTGGGCGCTGTTGCGCCTGCTGCGGACGCGGCGCCTGCTGGCGTGGCGCCTGGTTGTACTGTTGCTGCTGGCCACCGCCCTGGTTGTAGTTGCCGCCGCCCTGGTTGTACTGATCGCCGCCCTGGCCCTGCGGACGGCCGCCGAGCAGCTGCATGGTGCCCTGCATGTCGACGATGATCTCGGTGGTGTAGCGCTTGATGCCGTCCTTTTCCCACTCGCGGGTCTGCAGCTTGCCCTCGATGTAGCACTGCGAACCCTTGCGCAGGTACTCGCCGGCGATCTCGGCAACCTTGCCGAACAGCGAGACACGGTGCCATTCGGTGCGCTCGACCTTCTGCCCCGACTGCTTGTCGGTCCACTGCTCGCTGGTGGCCAGGCTCAGGTTGGTCACGGCGTTACCGTTGGGCAGGTAGCGGACTTCGGGATCCTGGCCGCAAGTACCAACCAGAATGACTTTGTTAACCCCACGGGCCATAACGTTCTCCTAGGCTTCGCACGCCGCCGAGGCTGGGTTCACCAGACGCTCGAGGGTCGCACGGTCCAAAATTTTCGTATCCAGTTTGATATAGATGGCGGCTTCTTCTGCCACCACCACGGCGTCGGTTACACCCGGCACAGCCATCAGGCGCTCGGTCAATCCAGCTTCGCGAACCGCCTCCGGTGTCAGCGGCATGCGCAGGCTGGTGACGTACGGCGGTTCATTCATGCCCAGGGCAGATACCAGCCAGATACCACACAGTACAGCACATCCCAGGAACACCATGCCCAGGCCACCGTGCTGGTACAACCAGCCACCGATGATTCCTCCCAGCGCGGCACCCAGGAACTGGCTCGTGGAGTAGACCCCCATGGCCGTTCCCTTGCCGCCGGCGGGCGACACCTTGCTGACCAGCGAAGGCAAGGATGCCTCCAGCAGGTTGAAGGCGGTAAAGAATATCACGGTGCCGGTCACCAGTCCTCGCAAGTCGTCAGCCCAGCGCCAGAAGAACACCTCGATCAGCAGCAGCACAGTGACCGCACCAACCAACACGCGTTTCATCTTGCGCTTCTTTTCGCCGTAGATGATGAACGGCACCATTGCAAAAAATGAGACGAGCAAGGCGGTCAGGTATACCCACCAGTGCTCTTCCTTGGGCAGGCCGCCACGCTCGACGAAGGCCAGCGGCAGGGCCACGAAGCTGGCCATGAGGATCGCATGGAGGATGAAAATGCTCAGGTCCAGGCGCAGAAGGTCCGGATTACGCAGGGTCGGGCCGAGCGCCTGGCGTGCGACACCCGATTCGCGGTGTTGCAGTGCGCTATGCGCGCTGGGCACGACGAAGGCGATCAGGGCGATACCGACGACGGCAAGTCCTGCGGTAGCGAGGAACAATCCCGACAAGCCAAAGGCACTTGTCAGCAGCGGCCCTATCACCATCGCCACTGCGAACGACAGGCCGATGCTCATGCCGATCATGGCCATGGCCTTGGTGCGATGCTGTTCGCGGGTGAGGTCGGAGAGCAAGGCCATGACCGCTGCGGAAATCGCCCCCGCGCCCTGCAGGATGCGTCCGGCGATCACGCCCCAGATCGAATCGGCTTGGGCCGCCAGTAAGCTGCCAAGGGCGAAGATCACCAGGCCCAGGTAGATTACCGGACGGCGCCCGATGCGGTCGGAAATCACCCCGAACGGGATCTGTAGCACGGCTTGCGTCAGGCCGTAGGCGCCAATGGCCAGGCCGATCAGCGCGGGCGTGGCACCGGCGAGGTCCATGCCATAGGTGGCCAGCACGGGCAGGACCATGAACATGCCCAGCATACGAAAGGCAAAGACCAAGGCAAGGCCGCCTGCGGCGCGGGTTTCGCTGCCACTCATGCGCTCGTTGTGGGTGTCGTGCATGGATAAACCTCGTGTGAACCGGCGGCGATTCTATCAGTCCGACGGCTAGACGGCATATACGCGACGCTTTGCCGCGTAGTGGCAGCGCGCCGTATACTTCTTTGTTTATGCCCGCCAAGCGAGGCCGTAGTGGACAAGATCCTGATCCGTGGGGCACGTACCCACAACCTGAAGAACATCGACCTGACCCTGCCCCGGGACAAACTGATCGTGATCACCGGTCTGTCCGGTTCCGGCAAGTCGTCACTGGCCTTCGACACACTCTACGCCGAAGGTCAGCGTCGCTACGTGGAGTCGCTGTCGGCCTATGCCCGGCAGTTCCTGTCGATGATGGAAAAGCCCGATGTCGACACCATCGAAGGCCTGTCACCGGCAATCTCCATCGAGCAGAAGTCGACCTCGCACAACCCGCGTTCGACCGTCGGCACCATCACCGAAATCTACGACTACCTGCGCCTGCTCTATGCCCGCGTCGGTACGCCACGCTGCCCGGACCACGACATTCCGCTGGAAGCGCAAACGATCAGCCAGATGGTCGACCTGGTGCTCGAGCAACCCGAAGGCAGCAAGCTGATGCTGCTGGCACCCGTGGTGCGCGAGCGCAAGGGTGAGCACCTGGCGGTGTTCGATGAGCTGCGCGCCCAGGGCTTCGTTCGTGCGCGGGTCAACGGCAAGCTGTACGAACTCGACGAGTTGCCCAAGCTCGACAAGCAGAAGAAGCACAGCATCGATGTGGTGGTCGACCGCTTCAAGGTGCGCAACGACCTGCAGCAGCGCCTGGCCGAGTCCTTCGAGACCGCGCTGAAGCTGGCCGACGGTATCGCCCTGGTGGCGCAGATGGATGACGAAAGCGCCGAGGACATGATCTTCTCCGCCCGCTTCGCCTGCCCGGTCTGCGGCCATGCGATCAGTGAGCTCGAACCCAAGCTGTTCTCCTTCAACAACCCGGCTGGCGCCTGTCCGACCTGCGATGGCCTGGGCGTGAAGCAGTTCTTCGACACCAAGCGTCTGGTCAACCACGAGCTGACCCTGGCCGAAGGCGCGATCCGTGGCTGGGACCGGCGCAACGTCTACTACTTCCAGATGCTCGGCTCGCTGGCGGCGCATTACGGCTTCAGCCTCGACGAGCCTTTCGGCCAGCTCTCGGCCGATCACCAGAAGGTGATCCTGCAGGGCAGCGGCAAGCAAAGCGTCGACTTCAAGTACCTCAACGACCGCGGCGACATCGTCAAGCGCTCGCACCCGTTCGAAGGCATCGTGCCGAACCTGGAACGCCGCTACCGCGAGACCGAATCGGCGACCGTGCGCGAGGAGCTGGCCAAGTTCCTTGGCACCCAGCCGTGCCCGGACTGCCGCGGCACCCGCCTGCGTCGCGAAGCGCGCCATGTATGGGTGGGCGAAAAAACCCTGCCGGCAGTCACCAACCTGCCGATCGGCGATGCCAGCGAGTACTTCGCCGCCCTGACGCTCAGCGGTCGACGCGGAGAAATTGCAGCGAAGATCCTCAAGGAGATCTGCGAGCGCCTGCAGTTCCTGGTCAACGTCGGCCTGGACTACCTCACCCTCGACCGCAGCGCCGAAACCCTTTCGGGTGGCGAGGCCCAGCGAATCCGCCTGGCCAGCCAGATTGGCGCCGGCCTGGTGGGGGTGATGTACATCCTCGACGAGCCGTCGATCGGCCTGCACCAGCGTGACAACGACCGTCTGCTCGCCACGCTCAACCACCTGCGCGACCTGGGCAATACGGTGATCGTGGTGGAGCACGACGAGGACGCCATTCGCCTGGCCGACTATGTCGTCGACATCGGTCCGGGCGCCGGGGTGCATGGCGGGCAGATCGTCGCCGAAGGCTCACCACAGGAAGTCATGGCGCACCCCGACTCGGTGACTGGCATGTACCTGTCCGGTCGCAAGAAGATCGCCGTGCCGGCCAAACGCACGCCACGCAACAAGAAGCTGTCGCTCAAGCTCAAGGGGGCACGCGGCAATAACCTGCAGAACGTCGACCTGGAAGTGCCGATCGGCCTGCTGACCTGCGTCACCGGTGTGTCCGGCTCGGGCAAGTCAACACTGATCAACAACACCCTGTTCCCTCTCGCAGCCACTGCGCTCAATGGTGCCAGCAGCCTGGAAGCGGCAGCGCACACCAGCATGGATGGCCTGCAGCACCTGGACAAGGTGGTCGATATCGACCAGAGCCCGATCGGCCGCACACCGCGCTCGAACCCGGCCACCTATACCGGCATTTTCACGCCGATCCGCGAACTGTTCGCTGGCGTGCCGGAGTCGCGTTCTCGGGGTTATGGCCCTGGGCGCTTCTCGTTCAACGTCAAGGGCGGGCGCTGCGAAGCGTGCCAGGGCGATGGCCTGATCAAGGTGGAAATGCACTTCCTGCCGGATATCTACGTGCCGTGTGATGTGTGCAAGAGCAAGCGCTATAACCGCGAGACGCTGGAGATCAAGTACAAGGGCAAGAATATCCACGAGGTTCTGGAAATGACCATCGAGGACGCACGCGAGTTCTTCGACGCGGTCCCGGCGTTGGCGCGCAAGCTGCAGACACTGATGGACGTGGGCCTTTCGTACATCAAGCTAGGACAGTCGGCTACGACGCTTTCAGGCGGTGAGGCGCAGCGGGTGAAGCTGTCGCGCGAGTTGTCCAAGCGCGACACCGGCAAGACCCTCTACATCCTCGACGAGCCGACCACCGGCCTGCACTTCGCTGACATCCAGCAGTTGCTGGACGTGCTGCATCGCCTGCGCGACCACGGCAACACCGTGGTGGTGATCGAGCACAACCTGGACGTGATCAAGACCGCCGACTGGCTGGTGGACCTGGGGCCGGAAGGTGGCTCCAAGGGCGGCCAGATCATTGCCAGCGGCACGCCCGAGGAACTGGCCAAGATGAAGCAGTCGTATACCGGGCATTACCTGAAGCCCCTGCTGGAACGCGACCGGGCCTGACAAAAAAAGCCCCTGGCATGCAAATGCCGGGGGCTTTTCTCTCTATACGTGCCCTCTGCAGGGACGTTACATTTGCGATTGCAGGTAATTCTGCAGCCCGATGGACTTGATCAGGCCCTGCTGCTTCTCCAGCCAGTAGGTGTGATCTTCCTCGGTGTCGGCCAGTTGCGCGCGCAGGATATCGCGGCTGATGTAGTCCTTGTGCAGCTCGCACAACTCGATGCCCTTGCACAATGCGGCGCGGACCTTGTACTCCAGGCGCAGGTCGGCAGCGATCATGTCAGGCACGGTGGTGCCCACGTCGAGGTCATCCGGGCGCATGCGCGGGGTGCCTTCGAGCATGAGAATGCGGCGAATCAGGGCATCGGCGTGCTGCGCCTCTTCTTCCATCTCGTGGTTGATGCGTTCGTAGAGCTTGGCCAAGCCCCAGTCTTCGTACATGCGCGAGTGAATGAAGTATTGGTCACGTGCCGCCAGTTCGCCCGTCAGCAACGTGTTGAGGTAATCGATTACGTCCGGGTGACCTTGCATCGCCCTGATTCTCCCTGAGTGAAAGCTTGATAAGGAGATAGTGTGAACCATGATTTCTTCAAGGTCACTGAAAAATGCGCAATTTGTGTGAAAAAAGCGGGCAAACCGTAGTGATTTTCATTGAAAAACCGCCCAAATGAGGGCGGTTCTCCTTATCACTTCGACTTAGGCCAGCTTGATGCCCAAGGCGTTTGCAATCCCCTCGCCGTAAGCAGGATCTGCCTTGAAGAAGTGCTGCAACTGACGCTGCACCACATCTTCGCTGACGCCTTGCAGGGTGCCGGCAATGTTGTTTATCAACAGGGCTTGCTGCTCGGCATTCATCAAGCGGAACAGCGCACCCGCATGGCTGTAGTAGTCATTGTCCTCACGGTGGTCGTAACGATCCGCCGCACCATTGAGGGCCAACGCAGGCTCGGCATGACGAGGCGACTGCTTGGGCGCATCGGCGTAGCTGTTCGGCTCGTAGTTCGGAGCGCTGCCGTAGCTGCCCATGGTCATCGCCCCATCGCGCTGATAGCTGTGCACCGGGCTACGTGGCGCATTCACCGGCAAATGCTGGTGATTGGTACCAATGCGGTAGCGGTGGGCATCAGCGTAGGCGAATACGCGGCCCTGCAGCATGCGATCTGGAGACAGGCCAACACCTGGCACCATGTTGCTCGGCCCGAACGCGGCCTGCTCGACTTCAGCGAAGTAGTTGAGCGGGTTGCGATTGAGTTCCAGCACACCTACCTCGATCAGTGGGTAGTCCTTCTGCGACCAGGTCTTGGTGACGTCAAAGGGGTTCTCGGCGCGATTGGCCGCTTCTTCTTCGCTCATCACCTGGATGCAGACGGTCCAGCGCGGGTAGTCGCCGCGATCGATCGCTTCGAACAAGTCACGTTGGGCGTAGTCTGGATCGGTACCCGCGATACGTGCCGCATCGGCCGGGGCCAGGTTCTTGATACCTTGCTGGGTCTTGAAGTGCCACTTGACCCAGGTGCGCCGGCCATCGGCGCTCAGCAGGCTATAGGTATGGCTGCCGAAACCGTGCATGTGGCGGTAGCCGTCCGGAATACCCCGATCAGAGAACAGGATGGTGACCTGGTGCAGCGCCTCGGGCGAATGTGACCAGAAGTCCCACATCATCTGGGCGTTCTTCAGGTTGGTCTGTGGGTGACGCTTCTGGGTGTGGATAAAGTCCGGGAATTTCAGCGGATCGCGAATGAAGAACACGGGGGTGTTGTTGCCGACGATGTCCCAGTTACCTTCTTCGGTGTAGAACTTGACGGCAAAACCACGTGGGTCACGCTCGGTGTCGGCCGAACCACGTTCGCCTCCGACAGTGGAGAAACGCAGGAAGGTTTCGGTCTGCTTACCAATGCTCTCGAACAGACGAGCGCTGGTGTATTGAGTGATGTCGCGAGTGACAGTGAAGGTGCCGTAAGCGCCCGACCCCTTGGCGTGCACGCGACGTTCAGGGATGTTCTCGCGATTGAAGTGGGCCAGCTTCTCGATCAGATGGAAGTCGTCGAGCAGCAGCGGGCCGCGTGGGCCTGCCGAACGGGAATTCTGGTTATCGGCTACAGGTGCACCGCTGGCGGTAGTAAGAATCTTGCTCATGGGCTCTCCTTATCGGTCTCGAAATGCCGGCTAATCGGCCTGAGAGCAAGTATGGGTGCGCAACATGACAAGATCTAATTTATAGATATGCTTAAATCGATAGTTTTTTACAATTTATTAAGACACAAAAAACCGGGCACTAGGCCCGGTTTCTTGTAGCAGACAGAACGTCTTACTCGGCAGCTTCTACAGCACCACCGACCGGACGATCAACCAGCTCGACGTACGCCATAGGCGCGTTGTCGCCAGCGCGGAAACCGCACTTCAGGATGCGCAGGTAGCCGCCCTGACGGGTGGCGTAACGCTTGCCCAGGTCGTTGAACAGCTTGCCAACAGCGGATTTCGAACGGGTACGGTCGAAAGCCAGACGACGGTTGGCGACGCTATCTTCCTTGGCCAGGGTGATCAGCGGCTCGGCAACGCGGCGCAGTTCCTTGGCTTTCGGCAGGGTGGTTTTGATCAGCTCGTGCTCGATCAGCGACACTGCCATGTTCTGGAACATAGCCTTGCGGTGAGAGCTGGTACGGCTCAGGTGACGTCCACTTTTACGATGACGCATGATTCATTCCTTACCAAACACTACGTTCGGTGATTACGACGATCAGGCAGTCGCCTTGTCGTCTTTCTTAAGACTTGCAGGCGGCCAGTTGTCGAGGCGCATGCCGAGAGACAGACCACGGGAGGCCAGGACGTCCTTGATTTCGGTCAGGGACTTCTTGCCCAGGTTAGGAGTCTTCAACAGCTCTACTTCGGTACGCTGAATCAGGTCGCCGATGTAGTAGATGTTCTCCGCCTTGAGGCAGTTGGCCGAACGTACAGTCAGTTCCAGGTCGTCAACCGGGCGCAGCAG
The DNA here is from genome assembly GCF_016624805.1 of Pseudomonas sp. S44. Lineage (NCBI taxonomy): Bacteria > Pseudomonadati > Pseudomonadota > Gammaproteobacteria > Pseudomonadales > Pseudomonadaceae > Pseudomonas > Pseudomonas sp. S44. The sequence goes on along the minus strand of NZ_JACVTY010000039.1, from coordinate 13,783 downwards.
GATCGGATCGATCTCGTCTTCCTGCTCGACCACGACCGGCTCGCTGTCACCTTTGAGGTCGACGAACGCGGCCAGCTGCTGTTGCAGGATGGTCGCGGCCCGACGGATGGCCTCTTCAGGGTCCAGGGTGCCGTTGGTTTCCAGATCGATGACCAGCTTGTCCAGGTTGGTACGCTGTTCAACACGGGCGTTCTCGACCACGTAGGCGATACGACGCACCGGGCTGAACGAAGCGTCCAGCTGAAGACGGCCAATGCTGCGGCTTTCATCTTCGTCAGTCTGACGGGAATCGGCCGGCTCGTAACCGCGACCACGAGCTACGGTGAGCTTCATGTTCAGGGCGCCGTTGGACGCCAGGTTCGCGATTACGTGATCGGGATTGACGATCTCGACATCGTGATCCAGCTGAATATCGGCAGCGGTAACCACCCCCGAACCCTTTTTCGACAAGGTCAGCGTAACTTCGTCACGACCGTGCAGCTTGATCGCCAGGCCTTTGAGGTTCAACAGGATTTCAATGACGTCTTCCTGTACACCTTCGATCGCGGAGTACTCATGGAGTACGCCATCGATCTCGGCCTCGACTACTGCACAGCCAGGCATGGAGGACAACAGGATGCGACGCAGCGCGTTGCCCAGGGTATGGCCGAAACCACGCTCGAGAGGCTCGAGCGTGATCTTGGCGCGGGTTGGACTGACTACCTGCACGTCGATGTGACGGGGAGTCAGGAACTCATTTACCGAAATCTGCATGGATGCACCTATTTTCTAGCCCTTACTTGGAGTAGAGCTCGACAATCAGGTTTTCGTTGATGTCGGCGGACAGATCGCTGCGAGCAGGAACGTTCTTGAAAACGCCCGACTTTTTAGCAGAATCAACGTCTACCCACTCAACGCGGCCACGCTGGGCGCACAGTTCAAGGGCTTGAACAATGCGCAGCTGGTTCAGCGACTTCTCACGAACCGCGACCACGTCACCCGGACGAACTTGGTAGGATGGAATGTTTACGGTCTTGCCGTTAACGCTGATCGCTTTGTGCGAAACCAGCTGACGGGATTCGGAACGAGTCGAACCGAAGCCCATACGGTAAACGACGTTGTCCAGGCGGCATTCCAGCAGTTGCAGCAGGTTCTCACCAGTAGCGCCTTTTTTCGAGGCTGCGACTTGGTAGTAACCGCGGAACTGGCGCTCCAGGACACCGTAGATACGGCGGACTTTTTGTTTCTCGCGCAGCTGGGTACCGTAGTCGGACTGACGGCCACGGCGCTGGCCGTGTACACCTGGGGCTGCTTCGATGTTGCACTTCGATTCCAGAGCGCGAACACCGCTCTTCAGGAACAGGTCAGTGCCTTCACGGCGAGACAGTTTGCATTTTGGACCAATGTAACGTGCCATTTATCTGTCTCCTGATTACACGCGACGCTTCTTCGGCGGACGGCACCCGTTATGCGGGATTGGCGTCACGTCGGTGATGCTGGCGATCTTGTAGCCGCAGCTGTTCAGTGCACGAACGGCGGACTCACGACCTGGACCTGGACCCTTGACGTTCACGTCGAGGTTCTTCAGACCGTATTCCAGCGCAGCTTGACCAGCGCGCTCAGCAGCGATCTGAGCTGCGAACGGGGTGGATTTGCGCGAACCACGGAAACCCGAACCACCGGAAGTCGCCCAGGACAAAGCGTTGCCCTGACGGTCGGTGATGGTCACGATGGTGTTGTTGAAAGACGCATGGATGTGGGCGATGCCATCAACCACTGTCTTTTTGACTTTTTTACGAGGACGAGCAGCAGGTTTTGCCATGTCTATATTCCTGGGCGATTACTTGCGGATCGGCTTACGCGGGCCCTTACGGGTGCGTGCGTTGGTCTTGGTGCGCTGACCGCGAACCGGCAGACCTTTACGATGACGCAGGCCGCGGTAGCAACCCAGGTCCATCAAGCGCTTGATCTTCATGTTGATGTCACGGCGCAGGTCACCTTCGGTGGTGAACTTCGCGACTTCGCCACGCAGGGTTTCGATTTGCTCGTCGCTCAGATCCTTGATCTTAGCGGCTGGATTTACACCAGCGTCTGCACAGATTTTCTGTGCAGTTGTGCGACCGACACCATAGATGTAGGTCAGCGAGATAACAGCATGCTTGTTATCTGGAATGTTGACGCCTGCAATACGGGCCATTCAGTGGGACTCCAATTGACAGCTACCTACGCCCCGGAAGCCAAGAAATAGGGCGCGAGATAATATCGCTGTAGAAACGAATAATCAACCCAGCAGCACACTAGCTGCTGGGTTTGAAGCGCAGATCACACTCAGCCTTGGCGCTGCTTGTGACGCGGTTCCGCGCTGCAGATCACGCGCACGATACCTTCGCGACGAATGATCTTGCAGTTGCGGCACAGCTTTTTCACCGATGCACGAACTTTCATTACCGACTCCTCGAACCTTAGGGGTCTATCAGCGCAGCAGACCGCTGCCACCATAGCCTTTCAGGTTGGCTTTCTTCATCAGGGATTCGTACTGGTGCGAAACGAGGTGCGATTGTACTTGGGACATGAAGTCCATCACAACCACTACCACAATCAGCAACGAGGTCCCGCCAAGGTAGAACGGCACGTTTGCTGCCACCACCAGGAACTGGGGCAGAAGGCAGACGGCCATCATGTAAAGAGCACCGAACATGGTCAAACGAGTCAGAACGCCATCAATGTAGCGCGCCGACTGCTCACCAGGACGGATACCCGGAATAAAGGCACCGGACTTCTTCAGGTTTTCCGCTACGTCTTTCGGGTTGAACATCAACGCTGTGTAGAAGAAGCAGAAGAAGATGATCCCTGCACTAAACAGCAGAATGTTCAACGGCTGACCAGGAGCGATCGACTGCGAGATGTCCTGCAGCCAGCCCATACCCTCGGACTGACCGAACCAGGCACCCAGCGAAGCCGGGAACAGCAAGATGCTGCTCGCGAAAATGGCAGGAATGACGCCCGCCATGTTCACTTTCAGCGGCAAGTGGCTGGTCTGCGCAGCGAAGACCTTGCGGCCCTGCTGACGCTTGGCGTAGTGAACGGCGATACGACGCTGACCACGCTCAATGAACACCACGAAACCGATAATCGCTACTGCAAGCAAACCGATAGCGACCAGGGCGAAGATGTTGATATCGCCTGTGCGCGCAGACTCGAAAGACTGCCCGATTGCTCTCGGAAGACCGGCAACGATACCTGCGAAGATCAACATCGAGATACCGTTGCCCACACCGCGCTCGGTGATCTGCTCGCCGAGCCACATCATGAACATTGCGCCAGCCACGAAGGTGGAGACGGCAACGACATGGAAGCCCAGGCCAGCAGAAAACGCCACGCCCTGGTTGGCCAGGCCAATGGACATGCCAATGGCTTGAACCAGCGCCAGGATAACGGTGCCGTAGCGGGTGTACTGGCTGATCTTGCGACGGCCAGCTTCACCTTCCTTCTTCAACTGCTCCAGCTGAGGGCTGACTGCGGTCATGAGCTGCATGATGATCGATGCCGAGATGTACGGCATGATCCCCAGTGCAAAGATGCTCATGCGCTCCAGCGCACCACCGGAAAACATGTTGAACAAGCTAAGAATGGTCCCCTCATTCTGTCGAAACAGATCCGCCAGACGGTCTGGATTGATGCCAGGCACCGGGATATGTGCGCCGATCCGATAGACGATGATCGCCATGAACAGAAAGCGCAGACGAGCCCAGAGTTCCGACATCCCGCCCTTACCGAGCGAAGAGAGAGCACCTTGCTTAGCCATTTATTCCTCGAACTTGCCGCCAGCTGCTTCGATAGCCGCACGCGCACCTTTGGTGACGGCGATGCCCTTGATAGTGACTGCGCGAGTGACTTCGCCGGACAGCATGATTTTCACACGCTGTACATGCTGGCCAATCACGTTGGCGTCTTTCAGGGACTGTACGGAGATCACGTCGCCTTCCACCTTGGCCAGCTCGGACAGACGCACTTCGGCGCGATCCATGGCTTTCAGGGAAACGAAGCCGAACTTCGGCAGACGACGGTGCAGCGGCTGTTGACCGCCTTCGAAGCCCGGAGCGATGGTGCCACCGGAACGGGAGGTCTGACCTTTGTGACCACGGCCACCAGTCTTGCCCAAACCGCTACCGATACCACGACCCGGACGATGCTTCTCGCGACGGGAACCCGGCGCTGGACTCAGATCATTGAGTTTCATCGATTAACCCTCGACGCGCAGCATGTAGTAAGCCTTGTTGATCATCCCGCGATTCTCGGGAGTATCCTGGACTTCTACAGTGTGACCGATGCGACGCAGACCCAGGCCTTTAACGCACAGGATGTGGTTAGGCAGGCGGCCGGCGGTGCTCTTGATCAGCGTTACTTTTACGGTTGCCATGATCAGAAGATCTCCTCAACGCTCTTGCCGCGCTTGGCAGCAATGGATTCAGGAGATTGCATGGCTTTCAGACCCTTGAAGGTGGCATAAACCACGTTCACTGGGTTGGTCGAACCGTAGCACTTGGCCAGAACGTTCTGGACACCAGCAACTTCCAGGACAGCACGCATTGCGCCGCCGGCGATGATACCGGTACCTTCCGAAGCAGGCTGCATGTAAACCTTCGAGGCGCCGTGGGCAGCCTTGGTGGCGTACTGCAGGGTGGTGCCCTTCAGGTCAACCTGGATCATATTGCGACGGGCAGCTTCCATGGCTTTCTGGATCGCGGCAGGTACTTCGCGCGATTTGCCACGGCCGAAGCCGACGCGACCTTTGCCATCACCTACCACGGTCAGCGCGGTGAAGGTGAAGATACGGCCGCCTTTAACGGTTTTAGCAACGCGGTTAACTTGAACCAGCTTCTCGATGTAGCCTTCGTCGCGCTTTTGATCGTTATTTGCCATAACTTAGAACTCCAGTCCGCCTTCACGAGCAGCATCGGCCAGCGCCTTGACGCGACCATGGTACTTGAAGCCGGAACGGTCAAAGGCAACTTGAGATACACCGGCGGCTTTCGCACGCTCAGCTACCAGCTTGCCAACCTTAGTGGCCGCGTCGATGTTGCCGGTGGCGCCATCACGCAGTTCTTTGTCCAAGGTCGAGGCGCTTGCCAGAACCTTGCTGCCGTCGGCCGAAATGACCTGGGCATAGATGTGCTGCGAGGAGCGGAACACGCACAGACGCACGGCTTCGAGCTCGTGCATTTTCAGGCGTGCTTTGCGAGCGCGACGCAGTCGAATAACTTTTTTGTCGGTCATTTGCTAGGCCCTACTTCTTCTTGGCTTCTTTACGACGGACTACTTCGTCCGCGTAACGCACACCCTTGCCTTTGTAAGGCTCTGGCGGACGGAAGTCGCGGATTTCAGCGGCCACCTGCCCCACCAGCTGCTTGTCGATACCCTTGATCAGGATGTCGGTCTGGCTTGGGGTTTCAGCGGTGATACCGGCTGGCAGTTCGTAGTCCACTGGATGCGAGAAGCCCAGAGCCAGGTTCAGGATGGTGCCCTTGGCCTGTGCCTTGTAACCAACACCGACCAGCTGGAGCTTGCGCTCGAAGCCTTGGCTTACGCCCTGGACCATGTTGTTCACCAGAGCACGGGTGGTACCGGCCATGGCACGAGCTTGCTGGTCACCGTTGCGAGCGACGAAGCGCAGCTCGCCGGACTCTTCGGTAACTTCAACAGACGAGTGAACGTTCAGTTCGAGAGTGCCCTTGGCACCCTTCACCGAAAGCTGCTGGCCGGCGAATTTGACTTCGACACCGGATGGCAGCTTAACGGGGTTCTTAGCGACGCGAGACATGCCTATCTCCCCTTAGAACACTGTGCACAGAACTTCGCCACCGACACCGGCAGCGCGCGCAGCGCGATCAGTCATCACACCTTTGTTGGTGGAGACGATAGACACGCCCAGACCGCCACGTACTTTCGGCAGGTCGGAGACGGACTTGTACTGGCGCAGGCCTGGACGGCTGGAGCGCTTCAGTTCCTCGATGACCGGACGGCCTTCGAAGTACTTCAGTTCGATCGACAGGGAAGGCTTGGCTTCGCCACTGACCTGGTAGCCAGCGATGTAACCTTCGTCCTTCAGAACTTTGGCAACCGCGACCTTCAGAGTGGAGGAAGGCATGCTTACGACGGACTTTTCAGCCATCTGGGCATTACGGATGCGAGTTAGCATGTCCGCTAACGGGTCCTGCATACTCATGGGCTAGATGCTCCTGATACAAGAATTATTAGCCTTGCGGCTATCACAACCACCTGACCGCCCCGGGCAAAAAACCCAGGCTCAGGTGAGCCGGTCATTCTAGACACAAGACAGAAACGAAACAAGCCCCACGAGGGGGCTTGTTTGTTGGCGATGTCACCGGCGGTCGGAAGATTGCTCCCCCTACGCCGGGATCACACCTGCAGCGATTACCAGGAGGCCTTGACCAGACCTGGTACGTCACCGCGCATTGCAGCTTGACGCAGCATGTTACGGCCCAGGCCGAACTTACGGTAAACACCGTGAGGACGACCGGTCAGGCGGCAACGGTTGCGCAGACGCGAAGCGCTGGCATCACGAGGCTGCTTCTGCAGAGCGACAACGGCAGCGAAACGCTCTTCTGGAGAGGCGTTCAGGTTGACGATGGTCGCTTTCAGCTCGGCACGCTTTTTGGCGTACTTGGCTACCGTGAGCTGACGCTTCAGCTCGCGGTTTTTCATGCTCTTCTTGGCCATTTTCCTACTCCAATCAGTTGCGGAACGGGAACTTGAATGCACGCAGCAGAGCGCGGCCTTCGTCGTCCGAACGAGCAGTGGTGGTCAGGGTGATGTCCAAACCGCGCAGAGCATCGATCTTGTCGTAGTCGATTTCCGGGAAGATGATCTGCTCTTTCACGCCCATGCTGTAGTTGCCACGACCATCGAAGGACTTGGCATTCAGGCCGCGGAAGTCGCGAACCCGAGGCAGGGAGATCGCCAGCAGGCGGTCCAGGAATTCGTACATCTTGTCGCTACGCAGGGTCACCTTGACGCCGATCGGCCAGCCTTCACGGACTTTGAAGCCCGCGATGGATTTACGAGCGAAAGTCACGACCGGCTTTTGACCGGTGATCTTTTCCAGGTCGGCAACTGCATGCTCGATGACTTTCTTGTCGCCGATCGCTTCGCCCAGACCCATGTTCAGGGTGATCTTGGTAACGCGCGGAACTTCCATCACGTTCGACAGCTTAAGTTCTTCCTTAAGCTTGGGAGCGATTTCGTTCCGGTAAATCTCTTTCAGTCGTGCCATGGTCTTCTACCTAGCAGTGTTCAAGCATCAACCGCTTTTTGGGTCGACTTGAAGACACGAATTTTCTTACCGTCTTCTACTTTGAAACCAACGCGGTCAGCCTTGTTGGTTTCGCCATTGAAGATGGCAACGTTGGAAGCGTGCAGAGGCGCTTCTTTCTCGACGATACCGCCCTGAACGCCTGCCATCGGGTTCGGCTTGGTATGACGCTTGACCAGGTTGACACCACCGATGACCAGACGGTCATCAGCGAGAACCTTCAGCACCTTACCGCGCTTACCCTTGTCTTTGCCGGCGATCACGATGATCTCGTCGTCACGACGAATCTTTTGCATGTCGGATCTCCTTACAGCACTTCAGGGGCGAGCGAGACGATCTTCATGAACTTCTCGTTACGAAGTTCACGGGTCACTGGCCCGAAGATGCGGGTACCGATCGGCTCTTGCTTGTTGTTCAGCAGAACAGCAGCGTTGCCGTCGAAACGAATGATGGAACCGTCAGCGCGACGTACACCGTGACGGGTACGAACGACAACAGCAGTCATCACCTGGCCTTTCTTGACCTTACCGCGAGGAATCGCTTCCTTGACGGTAACTTTGATGATGTCACCGATGCCGGCGTAACGGCGGTGCGAACCGCCGAGCACCTTGATGCACATGACGCGACGAGCGCCGCTGTTATCGGCCACATCGAGCATGGATTGAGTCTGAATCATAAAATTTCTCCGACCCCTAGCCCTTAGACTTCAACAGCGCGTTCGAGGACTTCAACCAGTGCCCAGGACTTGGTCTTGGCCAGCGGACGAGTTTCGGTAATCGAAACCTTGTCGCCGATCTTGCACTGGTTGGTTTCGTCGTGCGCGTGCAGCTTAGTCGAACGCTTAACGTATTTACCGTAGATCGGGTGCTTAACGCGACGCTCGATCAGAACGGTGATGGTCTTGTCCATTTTGTCGCTGACGACACGGCCAGTCAGCGTACGGACGGTTTTTTCAGCTTCAGCCATGATCACTTACCTGCCTGCTGGTTGAGCACAGTTTTCACGCGAGCGATGTCACGCTTAACTTGCGAGAGCAGGTGCGACTGCCCCAACTGGCCAGTTGCTTTCTGCATACGCAGATTGAACTGGTCGCGCAGCAAGCCGAGCAGTTGCTCATTCAGTTGCTGTGCCGATTTTTCACGAAGTTCATTCGCTTTCATCACATCACCGTCCGCTTAACAAAGGAGGTGGCGAGAGGCAGCTTTGCAGCAGCCAGGGCGAAAGCTTCGCGCGCCAGCTCTTCAGAAACACCCTCGATCTCGTACAGGACTTTGCCTGGCTGGATCTGGGCAACCCAGTACTCCACGGAACCCTTACCTTTACCCATACGAACCTCGAGAGGCTTCTTGGTAACCGGCTTGTCCGGGAATACACGGATCCAGATCTTGCCGCCACGTTTTACGTGACGGGTCAGCGCACGACGCGCCGACTCGATCTGGCGGGCGGTGAGACGACCGCGAGCGACAGCTTTCAGAGCGAACTCGCCGAAGCTGACCTTGCTACCGCGCAGTGCCAGACCACGGTTGTGGCCGGTCATCTGCTTGCGGAATTTTGTACGCTTTGGTTGCAACATTTGGCGTACCCCTTACTTAGCAGCTTTTTTACGAGGCGCTGGTGCTTGCGGCTTCAGCTCTTCCTGGCGACCACCAATTACTTCGCCTTTGAAGATCCAAACCTTCACACCGATCACACCATAGGTGGTGTGAGCTTCGTAGGTGTTGTAGTCGATATCGGCACGCAGGGTGTGCAGAGGCACACGACCTTCGCGATACCACTCAGTACGGGCGATCTCGGCACCGCCGAGACGACCGCTCACCTGGATCTTGATGCCTTTGGCACCAATACGCATGGCGTTCTGTACGGCGCGCTTCATGGCGCGACGGAACATAACGCGGCGCTCCAGCTGCTGGGCAACGCTTTGCGCAACCAGCATGGCGTCGAGTTCCGGCTTGCGGATCTCTTCGATGTTGATGTGCACAGGCACACCCATCTGCTTGGTCAGGTCCTGACGCAGCTTCTCTACATCCTCACCCTTCTTGCCGATAACGATACCGGGACGAGCGGTGTGGATGGTGATGCGTGCAGTTTGAGCCGGACGATGAATATCGATACGGCTTACGGACGCGCTTTTTAGTTTGTCTTGGAGGTACTCACGCGTTTTCAGATCCTTCAACAGGTAATCTGCGTAAGTAGCACCGTCTGCGTACCAGACGGAGGTGTGCTCCTTGACGATTCCCAGGCGAATGCCAGTGGGATGTACTTTCTGACCCATCTGATCGACTCCGTTACTTGTCCGCAACCTTGACAGTGATATGGCAAGACCGCTTGACGATGCGATCAGCGCGGCCTTTGGCTCGCGGCATGATGCGCTTCAGCGAACGCCCTTCGTTGACGAAAACGGTGCTGACCTTCAGGTCATCAACGTCTGCGCCTTCGTTGTGTTCGGCGTTGGCAACGGCCGACTCGAGGACTTTCTTCATGATTTCAGCGGCTTTTTTGCTGCTGAAGGCCAACAGGTTGAGCGCTTCGCCCACCTTCTTCCCGCGGATCTGGTCGGCGACCAAGCGGGCTTTCTGGGCGGAGATTCGAGCGCCCGACAACTTAGCGGCTACTTCCATTTCCTTACCCCTTAACGCTTGGCTTTCTTGTCAGCCACGTGCCCGCGATAGGTGCGGGTACCGGCGAACTCGCCCAGTTTGTGGCCGACCATGTCTTCGTTCACGAGAACTGGGACGTGTTGGCGACCGTTGTGTACCGCGATGGTCAGACCGACCATTTGTGGCAGGATCATCGAACGGCGCGACCAGGTTTTCACTGGCTTGCGATCGTTCTTCTCCACCGCCACTTCGATCTTCTTCAGCAGGTGAAGATCGATAAAAGGACCTTTTTTCAGAGAACGTGGCACTGTCGTATCCCTCTAGTTACTTGCGACGACGGACGATCATGTTGTCGGTACGCTTATTACCACGGGTTTTCGCACCCTTGGTTGGGAAGCCCCATGGCGATACCGGATGACGACCACCGGAGGTACGACCTTCACCACCACCATGTGGGTGGTCAACCGGGTTCATGGCAACACCACGAACGGTTGGGCGAACGCCGCGCCAGCGTTTGGCACCAGCTTTACCCAGCGAACGCAGGCTGTGCTCGGAGTTCGAGACTTCACCCAGGGTCGCACGGCATTCAGCCAGTACTTTGCGCATCTCACCGGAGCGCAGACGCAGAGTCACGTAGGCACCTTCACGAGCGATCAGCTGAGCCGAAGCACCAGCGGAACGAGCGATCTGCGCACCTTTACCCGGCTTCAGTTCGATGCCGTGAATGGTGCTACCTACCGGGATGTTGCGCAGTTGCAGGGAGTTACCGGCCTTGATTGGGGCCAGGGCACCTGCGATCAGCTGGTCGCCAGCGCTCACGCCTTTAGGGGCGATGATGTAGCGACGCTCGCCGTCTGCGTAGCACAGCAGGGCGATGTGAGCAGTACGGTTTGGATCGTATTCCACGCGCTCGACAGTGGCTGGAATGCCATCTTTGTCGTTGCGACGGAAGTCGACCAGACGGTAATGCTGCTTGTGACCACCACCAACGTGACGAGTGGTAATGCGGCCATTGTTGTTACGACCACCAGACTTCGATTTCTTCTCGAGCAGCGGTGCGTGAGGAGCGCCTTTGTGCAGCTCCTTGTTGACCACCTTGACCACGAAACGGCGGCCAGGGGAAGTCGGTTTGCATTTAACGATTGCCATGATGCACCCCTTCCTTACTCAGCACTGCTGCTGAAATCGAGATCTTGGCCTGGCTGAAGGGAGACGATCGCCTTCTTCCAGTCATTACGCTTGCCCAGACCACGTGCGGTACGCTTGGTTTTACCCAGGACGTTGACAGTCGACACGTTTTCAACTTTTACGTTGAACAGGCCTTCGACAGCTTTCTTGATTTCCAGCTTGGTTGCATCGGTAGCAACCTTGAATACGAACTGGCCTTTTTTCTCAGCCAGAACGGTAGCCTTCTCGGAAACGTGCGGGCCAAGGAGGACTTTGAATACGCGTTCCTGGTTCATCCCAGCAGCTCCTCGAATTTCTTCACGGCGGAGACAGTGATCAACACTTTCTCGTAGGCGATCAGGCTGACCGGGTCGGAACCCTGGACGTCACGTACGTCGACGTGCGGCAGGTTACGAGCAGCCAGGTACAGATTCTGATCAACTGCGTCCGAAACGATCAGTACGTCGTTCAGGCCCATGCCGTTCAGCTTGTTCAGCAGGTCTTTGGTTTTCGGCGCTTCGACAGCGAAGTCCTGAACCACGACCAGACGATCGCTACGCACCAGCTCGGAGAGGATGGAGCGCAGTGCTGCGCGGTACATCTTCTTGTTGAGCTTCTGCGAGTGATCCTGAGGGCGAGCTGCGAAGGTGACACCACCGCCACGCCAGATCGGACCACGAGTGGTACCGGCACGAGCACGGCCAGTACCCTTCTGACGCCATGGGCGCTTACCGCCACCGGCTACGTCAGAGCGGGTCTTCTGCTGCTTGGTGCCCTGACGGCCGCCGGCCATGTAGGCCACGACTGCTTGGTGTACCAGCGTCTCGTTGAATTCGCCACCGAAAGTCAGTTCGGAAACTTCGATCGCCTGAGCGTCATTTACATTGAGTTGCATGTCAGTTTCCCCTTAACCGCGAGCCTTGACAGCCGGACGCACAACCACGTCGCCGCCAGTAGCGCCTGGAACGGCACCCTTGATCAGCAGCAGGTTGCGTTCAGCGTCTACGCGTACTACTTCCAGGGACTGTACAGTCACGCGCTCAGCGCCCATGTGACCGGACATCTTCTTGCCCTTGAATACACGACCAGGAGTCTGGCACTGGCCGATGGAGCCAGGGACACGGTGCGATACGGAGTTACCGTGGGTGTTGTCCTGACCACGGAAGTTCCAACGCTTGATGGTACCGGCGAAGCCTTTACCTTTGGACTGACCGGTTACGTCTACCAGCTGGCCTGCAGTGAAGAGTTCAGCTTTGATCAGATCGCCAGCCTGGAAATCGCCTTCTTCAAGACGGAACTCCCAGACACCGCGACCAGCGGCAACGTTAGCCTTGGCGAAGTGACCTGCCTGAGCGGCAGTCACGCGCGAAGCACGACGCTCGCCGACAGTGACTTGCACTGCACGGTAGCCATCGGTTTCTTCAGTTTTGAACTGGGTGACACGATTCGGCTCGATCTCGATGACCGTGACCGGAATGGAGACACCTTCTTCGGTGAAAATGCGGGTCATACCGCACTTGCGACCGACTACACCAATAGTCATGTTGTAAACCTCATGAGTGTACGGGGCTTTCACCCGCTATGGCCGCCCATTTCAGAGCGTTACACGACTCAGACCGAAGTCTTAGCCGAGGCTGATCTGCACTTCCACACCTGCCGCGAGATCAAGCTTCATCAGCGCATCAACGGTTTTATCCGTTGGCTGGACGATGTCCAGAACGCGCTTATGAGTGCGAATCTCGTACTGGTCACGCGCGTCTTTGTTGACGTGCGGGGAGACCAGAACGGTGAAACGCTCTTTGCGGGTAGGCAGTGGAATTGGACCACGCACTTGTGCACCAGTACGTTTCGCGGTTTCCACGATTTCCTGGGTGGATTGGTCGATCAGGCGATGGTCGAAAGCCTTCAACCTGATACGGATTTGCTGATTTTGCATTGGATTTCAGACTCCAGGCTGTTCCCAACGGACGCACTACGCCCGCTAAAAGGAGGCGTGATTCTATAGACGCCCCTATTTAGTGTCAACCCAATAAAAAAAACCCCCGCTAAGCGGGGGTTTTTTCAATCGGTCGAGTGATTACTCGATGATTTTGGCTACGACGCCGGCGCCGACGGTACGACCGCCTTCACGGATGGCGAAGCGCAGACCGTCTTCCATTGCGATGGTCTTGATCAGGGTGACAGTCATCTGAATGTTGTCACCTGGCATTACCATTTCAACGCCTTCCGGCAGTTCGCAGTTACCGGTCACGTCAGTGGTACGGAAGTAGAACTGAGGACGGTAGCCTTTGAAGAACGGAGTGTGACGACCGCCTTCTTCCTTCGACAGAACGTAGACTTCTGCGGTGAACTTGGTGTGCGGCTTGACCGAACCTGGCTTGACCAGAACCTGGCCACGCTCAACGTCGTCACGCTTGGTACCACGCAGCAGAACGCCGCAGTTCTCGCCAGCACGACCTTCGTCCAGCAGCTTGCGGAACATCTCAACACCGGTGCAGGTGGTGGTGGTGGTGTCACGCAGACCAACGATTTCCAGCGGATCCTGAACGCGAACGATGCCACGCTCGATACGGCCGGTAACAACGGTACCACGACCCGAGATCGAGAATACGTCTTCGATCGGCATCAGGAACGGCTGGTCGACGGCACGAACTGGCTCAGGGATGTAGGCATCCAGAGTTTCTACCAGCTTCTTGACAGCGGTAGT
>NZ_JACVTY010000038.1:0-47834 GCF_016624805.1 Pseudomonas sp. S44 | reverse complement strand
TTGACATGGTGGGGGTCGTTGGTTCGAGTCCAATTGTGCCTACCAAATCGAAGAAAAGGGGCGATCCGCAAGGGTCGCCCTTTTTTGCGTCCGGGCATAGCTCCAGCCTGCAAAGTTTTTGATTTTTTTGAGAAAAAACGCTTTACAGGTGTGCATTCGATCACTAATATGCGCACCACACGACAGGCACATAGCTCAGTTGGTTAGAGCACCACCTTGACATGGTGGGGGTCGTTGGTTCGAGTCCAATTGTGCCTACCAAATCGATGAGAGGGGCGATCCGCAAGGGTCGCCCCTTTTGTTTTGGCCTCAGGCAATGCCGGCTTGGCTGCGACACGCCCTGCGACAGCCTGGCCGTCGGCGCTCTGTATCCTCCATGCTAGAATCCGGTCCTTCAAATCAGGAGATAGGTGCGTGCGCAAACTGGCGGTGGTAATGGCGGTGCTGGCCCTGGCTGGCTGTGAGAACGAGGTCGAGGGCGTGCACAACCAGGTGGCCGAACACCTGCACAATCCCAAGACGGCCAAGTTCGCCAACGTGCGGATCGACACTCAGGGTTCGATCTGCGGTCAGGTCCGCGGCAAGGACGACGTCGGCCAGTATGAAGCCTATCGCAGCTATGTGGCGATCAAGCACGATGGCCAGTACGAGATCCTGGTCGACGATAGCGGCAACAATCTGCGCATCCGTGAGATCTGCGGCGGTGCCGAGCTGCAGCGCCGTGCCGATGCCCTGGCTGGCGAACCGGCGCCGGAAGGCTGGGATGTCGAAGTCGTGCAGGGGCCCAATATGGGCGCACTCACCGACATGACCGCGCGCCTGATCGAAAAAGGCATCCCTTCCTGGGTCGAATACCGCGACGGCAAGCCTGTCGTGCTGATGGGGCCTTTCCCCACCAAGGACGAGGCCGATGCGCGCAAGGCCGACGTCATGGCACGCCTGGGCACGGATTCGATCGTCATTCAGCACGGCGTCAAGCGCTGATACTCCCGCGCCCGGGCAGGGGCGTTGCATAGCCTCGGTCATAGCCTCCTGTATTGCGGCCTCTACTGCCAAGGAGGCCGATCACGCCCGCCTTACCATTCGATAGGCCACGATACAGCGACAACGAACCGGCACTGATCTTGTACAAGCGCCATGGCTTTGAAGTCGAAGGACATTTACTGGACTATGCTTTGCGTGACGGCATCCTTGTCGATGCTGTTGCAATGGCGCGTGTGCGACGACGTGCGGGATGAAAGGAGGGGTCATGTCTAGCCTGGAACGAGCAATCGTGGTGGCGACCAGAGCCCACGAAGGGCAGATCGACAAAGGCGGCGCCGCATACATCCTGCATCCGCTGCGGGTGATGGAGCGGGTCTCGACGCCCGAGCAGCGAATCGTCGCGGTGCTTCACGATGTGCTGGAGGATACGCCGCTGACCCTGTCCGACCTGGCCCGCGAGGGCTTCACTCTGAAAATCCTGGCGGCGCTGCTGGCGTTGAGTCGGCGTGAGGGTGAGCGCTACGAGGATTTCGTCGTGCGGCTGGGCAGTGATCCGCTGGCGCGCGAAGTGAAGCTGGCCGACCTCGCCGACAACAGTGACCTCTCGCGAATCGTATGTCCGGGGCCCGCCGATATCGCCCGGCTGAGCCGTTATCGAGAGGCCAGCGCCTATCTGCAGGCGCTGGCGTGATAGCGCACGCCCTTGGCGGGGGCGTCTGGTCACGATACGGGGCCGACTCTACAGGGAGTCAGCTGCTTCAGCCTCCGGGTCATTGAGCGTGGTCATGCACGCATCCATCAGTACATGCAGCGCGCTGATGCGCTCCAGCCCCAGCGCGTCCTGCAATGAGTCTTGGGCCGCCTGCCACGCCTGACTGCCTTCCTCGCGTTTTTCTATCCCGGCCTCGGTGATCTGCACCGCACGGCTGCGCGCGTCGCCGCCTGCCGAAATGGTCAGCCAGCCCTGGGCTACCAGTGGTTGCATGTTGCGCGTCAGGGTCGAAGGTTCCATCTGCATGGCCTTGGCCAACTCACCTGGACGCAACGGGCCGAGCCGCAGCACATGGGAAAGCAGGGCGTACTGGGTGTTCTTCAGGCCTATGGCAGCCAAGTGCTGGTCGTAGTGGCGGGTGACCATGCGCGTCAATTGGCGCAGTTTGAGGTTTGTGCAGCCGGAGGGCTTGATTGATGTGTTCATGTGAAATATTGTACCTGCAACATTTGTATATGCAAATGTTCTGTTGGCCGGGGGCGATCCACCCTGGCGCCTGTTGGAACGGTATTCATCGGCTCAGGAGCATCCATGCGCTACACACCCTTTGGCAAGACCGGATTACAACTGTCCCAGCTGGCATTGGGTACAGGCAACTTTGGCACCGCCTGGGGTCATGGCGCCGACCCCGATGCATGCAAGGCGATGTTTGACACCTATCTTGAGGCTGGCGGCAATCTCATCGATACGGCGGACATCTATCAGTTCGGTGAGTCTGAAACGCATCTGGGGCGCTTGCTGGCAGGGCGCCGCGATGAGGTGGTGCTGTCGACCAAGTTCACCCAGGGCGCCTCGCCCACTGCGGGCGTGCTGGCCACCGGCAATAGCCGCAAAGCCATGGTCACGTCTTTGGAGGCCAGTCTCAAGCGTTTGAACACGGACCGTGTCGATCTGTACTGGGCTCACTTCCCCGATCATGTGACCCCGACCGAAGAGCTGCTGCGTGGTCTGGAAGACCTCTCGCGATCAGGCAAGGTGCTGTATGTCGGCCTGTCCAATTTCCCTGCCTGGCGTGTGGCCCATGCGGCCACCTATGCCCAGCTTGCTCGCGCCGTGCCTATTGCTGCTGCACAGTTCGAACACAGCCTGGTGCGCCGCGAATGCGAGCTGGACCTGCTGCCGACCTGTCGAGCATTGGGGTTGGGCATGATGACTTTCTCGCCCTTGGGCGGCGGCATGCTGACCGGCAAGTACCGCCAGGGCGAGGCCGGGCGAGCACAGGGCCTGGGCGGCAAGGTGTTCCAGGCAGAGAATTCGCCGCAGCGCAGCGCGATCCTCGATGCGCTGCTAGGTGTGGCGCAGGAGCATGGCGTACCGGCAGATCAGGTGGCGATCGCCTGGGCCGCCAGTCACGACACATTGCCGCTGATAGGGCCGCGCTCGCTGGCGCAGTTGCAATCGAACCTGGCGGCGCTTGAGGTGAAGCTCAGCAGCGAGCATTTGCAGCGCCTGGATGACGTCAGCCAGCTCGTGTCGCTGCAGGTCGAGCGGACTGCTCGCATTCCGGTGGCATGACTGATCTTGCTTCTGGGGCGCCGTAAAAGCGCTCCCGGTTCATGAGGCTCAGCGGCAGTTGCCGGCCTTGCGGTAACCGGCCGCTCGGGCTTGCGACTCGGACTCGAAGCTGACCTGGTTCTTGGCCGACACCTGATTGTAGCCAGGGCAGCCGCTGGGCAGATGGTAGACGTGGCTGTTCTGGTTGCCGATGATCGTGCCCGTCATGCTGGCCTTGGCCAGGGTGGGTTGAGGTGTGGCCTTGGCGGGTTTGGCGGCAACGCCACTGACCACACCGTCGCCGACGGGCTTGTAGCCGACTGTCCAGCGCCGCTCGCCGCTCACGAACGGGTTGGCGTGCCCCATGATGCCGGCGATGCGACGGTCGCGCTCGCGCTCCCAGGGGGTGACCGGATACTGCTTGTCCCAGGCCATCAGTAGTTGTTGCTGCTGGCGAGACATGTTCAGGCCATAGCGATCGAACATATAGAAGGTGGTGCGGGCGACCAGGCCCTTGACTTCATCGCGCGGCTCGGCAGCGCGCTGGTTGAAATCGACGCGGGTCTTGCACTGGCCGTACTGCTGCCCCACACCCGACGCCATGCCATAGTTGAAGTTGCTGCGATCGCCATTCACCTCGCCCACAGCCGGGTACAGGTTGAACAGGTCGGCTTCCATGGCACGGAATACCGGGTCGTCGTCGGCGCAGTGCTCGCGGCCACCGTTCTTCCAGCATTGACGCTGATGACCCAGGGTCCAAGCCGGCACGATGTGTTCCCACTCGGTGCGGTCGGCGCGGGTCTGTTGCTTTCGGGCTTGCAGGCCGCAGGAGGCGGGGTCGATGCGCCCGCCGGACTTGCCCACCCAGGTCCATTTGCAGCCGCAGTAGAGCTCACCCATGGCGCTGCTGGCCTGGTCGAGATAGATCTTCTGTTTGGCCACGACCTTGGCTTCGGCAAAGGTGGCGGGAGGGTTGGCGAGCGCTGGAGTGGCGACGGACAGGAGCAGGGCAACGGCAGACAGCAGTTTTTTCATGGGCGAGCGCAAATCATCTTTCGGTGGAAGAGGCGGGGCGGGGAGGAAGGATCAGTCTTCTTTGGGGACGGTCCAGAAGATCTGGATGCCGCCATCGTCACGGTGGGCGAGGGTGACGTTGTCGTTCTCGGCGATTTCTTCGAGCAGGGTTTCCCAGTCGTCGGGTGACTCGTGCTCCAGGCGGAAGATCAGTGCTGCGCGGCTGCGCTGGGCGGTGGGGCTGTTGATGATCTTCTGGATGCGTACGCCCAGTTGTTCATAACTGCTGGGCGCTGCGGCGGTGCTGGCCATGGAACTTTCCTTGTTTTGCTGTATGTGCGTACAGTATTTCACTGTCAGTTTTTTCGCAACAGCATGTCAGGCAAAAAGCATCCAAAGGCTAATGCGGTTGTAGCAGGAGCGGCACAGGGCCGCTCCAACTCAAACCTGAATCAATATTCCCAGAAGATCCGCTGCAATTCTTTGCTGTCCTGGGTCTTGGTCATGGCGACCATTGCCAGGATCCGCGCCTTCTGCGGGTTCAGGTCATGGGCCACGACCCAGTCATTCTTGTCGTCCGGCTGTTCGGCGTTACGCAGCACGAAACCGCCCTGGTTGACGTGCGAGGAACGAATGATCTGCACGCCTTCCTTGCGCAGTTCCTGCAGTGCCGGGACTACGCGCGACGACACCGAGCCGTTGCCGGTGCCGGCATGGATGATCGCCTTGGCGCCACCCTGGGCCAAGGCCTTGTAAGCGGTATCGGTCACGTTGCCGTAGCCATAGGCGATGTCCACTTGGGGCAGGCTGCTGATCTGCTTGATGTCGAACTCGGAGTTGCTGGTGTGGCGCTTGGCCGGCAGGCGGAACCAGTACGATTTGCCTTCAACGACCATGCCCATCGGACCCCAGGCGCTCTTGAACGCCTCGGTCTTGATGTTGACCGACTTGCTGACGTCACGACCGGACTGGATCTCGTCGTTCATGGTCACCAGTACGCCCTTGCCACGTGACTGCTTGTCGCCAGCCACGGCCACGGCGTTGTACAGGTTGAGCATGCCGTCGGCAGACATCGCGGTGCCCGGACGCATCGAGCCGACGACCACGATCGGCTTGTCGGTCTTCTCGACCAGATTGAGGAAGTAGGCTGTCTCTTCCAGGGTGTCGGTGCCGTGGGTGATGACGATACCGTCGACATCCTTGCTGTCGGCCAGCTCTGCGACACGTTTGGCCAGCTTGAGCAGGTCGTCGTTGCTGATGCTTTCGGAGGCGATCTGCATCACCTGTTCGCCACGTACATTGGCGATGTCGGCCAGTTCCGGCACGCCGGCAATCAGCTTGTCGATGCCCAACTTGGCAGCTTGGTAGGTCGCGCTGTTGGCAGCGCTGGCGCCGGCCCCGGCAATGGTGCCGCCAGTGGCGAGGATGACCACATTGGCGAGCTTCTGCTGTTGTTCTGCTTCCTTGGCGGAAACGGTCATTGGCAGTGCAAGCAGCAGGGCGAGTGCGCCCGGTGCAAAGGTTTTCAGTGCGGTGTTCATTATTTTTTCTTCTCTCTTCCAAATGAGATGTTTATTCGCACAGGGTTGTAGGCAGGTTCCGTACCAAGGGGGCGGCAGTGGTGAGGCGCAGGGAGAATTGAGTCGGATTTTTCACGGCCAAACCCGCTCCCAGCAGTGTGTGGAGCACTCAACGACGGCGCTGCCATGTTAGGCACGGGTTTTCCCGCGAGGCGGGTTGCAGAGGGTTTTGCTATTCGGAAATCCGAACAATCTCTACAGTAGCTATTCGGTTTTCCGACTATTTGCCGGATAATCTCCGAGCAGTACGACGGGAGCTGGAACCCCGGAAAGTCATTTGACAAAACCTGTTCCTGTTCCCATAGTAAGGCAGCGCAAACGTTTGCGGTCCGATAAAAACCACAAGATTCGGAGTTATCCATGAAGCTGCCGTTCCCAGGTCGTCTGCTGGCTATTGCCATTCTCTCCTCCCTGTCTCTCGCCATCCCGCTGTCCCAGGCCCATGCCGAGGACAAGCCCAAGGTTGCGCTGGTCATGAAGTCGCTGGCTAACGAGTTCTTCCGCACCATGGAGGATGGCGCCAAGGCCTACCAGAAAGAACATCCCAACGATTTTGAACTTGTCGCCAACGGCATCAAGGACGAAACCGACACCGGCAACCAGATCCGTATCGTCGAGCAGATGATCGCCACCGGCGCCAAGGCCCTGGTCATCGCTCCGGCCGACTCCAAGGCTTTGGTGCCCGTGATCAAGAAGGCCATGGACGCGGGCATCACCGTGGTCAACATCGACAACCGCCTCGACCCCGAAGTGCTCAAGAGCAAAGGTATCAGCGTGCCGTTCGTTGGCCCCGACAACCGCAAGGGCGCGCGTCTGGTTGGCGATTACCTGGTGAAAGAGAAGCTCAAGGCCGGCGATCAGGTTGGCATCATCGAAGGTGTGCCGACCACCACCAACGCCCAGCAGCGCACCGCGGGCTTCAAGGATGCGATGGAGGCTGCCCAGATGAAGATCGTTTCGGTGCAGTCTGGCAACTGGGAGATCGACAAGGGCAACGCCGTTGCTGCCTCGATGCTCAACGAATACCCCGATCTCAAGGCGCTGCTGGCGGGTAACGACAGCATGGCCCTGGGCGCGGTCTCGGCTGTGCGTGCTGCCGGCAAGACCGGCCAGGTACAGGTGGTCGGCTACGACAACATCAACGCCATCAAGCCGATGCTCAAGGACGGCCGTGTGCTCGCCACGCTCGACCAGGCAGCCAGCCAGCAGGCCGTGTTCGGTATCCAGGCGGCGCTGAAGATGGTCAAGGGCGAGAAGCCTGATGTCGATGCCGACAATGTCATCCAGACACCGGTAGAACTGATCACCAAGTGATGCTGGCAGTGCGCTGAGTCCGATGCAGCGGTGGTTCGCCGCTCCCGCAGAGTCAGCGCCAGTTCAAGCAGTTGCAGCGCGTTCCATGAGAGAGGTGGCCATGTCGGCCCATGAATCCGTGCTCAGTGTCACCGGCCTGGGCAAGACGTACGCCCAGCCCGTGCTCGGCGATGTCACGCTAGACCTGCGCGGTGGCGAGGTGCTCGCCCTGACTGGCGAGAATGGCGCCGGCAAGAGCACCTTGTCCAAGCTCATCAGTGGCCTGGAAACCCCCACCACCGGGCAGATGACCTACCGCGGCCAGCCTTATAGCCCCGCGAGTCGCAGCGAGGCTGAGCGCCTTGGTGTGCGCATGGTGATGCAGGAGCTCAACCTGCTGCCCACGCTCACCGTTGCCGAGAACCTGTTCCTCGACAACCTGCCCAGCCGCGCCGGCTGGATCAGCCAGAAGCGCCTGCGCCAGTTGGCCACCGCGGCCATGGCCCAGGTCGGGCTGGACGCCATCGATCCGGACACCCCGGTCGGCGAGCTGGGCATTGGCCATCAGCAGATGGTCGAAATCGCCCGCAACCTGATCGGCGACTGCCACGTGCTGATCTTCGACGAGCCCACTGCGATGCTTACTGCGCGCGAAGTGGAGCTGTTGTTCACGCAGATCGAGCGCCTGCGCCAGCGCGGCGTGGCCATCGTCTATATCTCGCACCGGCTCGAAGAGCTGCAGCGTGTCTCGCAGCGCATCGCCGTGCTGCGCGACGGCAAGCTGGTGTGCGCCGAGCCGATTGCTCGCTACAGCAGCAACGAATTGGTCAACCTGATGGTCGGTCGCGAAGTCGGCGAGCATATCGACCTTGGCCGCCGCGAAATCGGTGCGCCGTTGCTCAAGGTCGAACACATGACCCGTGGCGACAAGGTGCGCGATGTGTCGTTCGAGGTCAGGGCAGGGGAGATCTTCGGTATCTCCGGGCTGATCGGTGCCGGGCGTACCGAGCTGTTGCGGCTGATCTACGGTGCCGATCGCGCCGACAGTGGCAGCATCCAGCTCGGACGCCCGCTGCAGCCGGTGGTCATCGACTCGCCCAAAGCCGCTGTGCGCGCCGGTATCGCGCTGATCACCGAGGACCGCAAAGGCGAAGGCCTGCTGCTGCCGCATTCGATCAGCGCCAATGTCG
The DNA here is from genome assembly GCF_016624805.1 of Pseudomonas sp. S44. Lineage (NCBI taxonomy): Bacteria > Pseudomonadati > Pseudomonadota > Gammaproteobacteria > Pseudomonadales > Pseudomonadaceae > Pseudomonas > Pseudomonas sp. S44. Next base: position 39,507 of record NZ_JACVTY010000038.1, on the reverse strand, counting down.
CCCTGGGCAACCTGGGTGCGGTATCGCGGGCCGGGATCCTCGACGCCACTGCCGAGCGTGAGCTTGCCGAGCGGCAGATCAGCGCCATGCGTATCCGTAGCGCGAACCCCGCCCAGGCGGTCGGCGAGCTGTCTGGTGGCAATCAGCAGAAGGTGGTGATCGGTCGCTGGTTGGAGCGCGATTGCCAGGTGCTGATGTTCGATGAACCCACCCGCGGCATCGACGTCGGCGCCAAGTTCGACATCTATGGGTTGCTGGCCGAGCTTGCCCGCCAGGGCAAGGCCCTGGTGGTGGTGTCCAGTGACCTGCGCGAGCTGATGCTGATCTGCGACCGCATCGCCGTGCTTTCTGCTGGCCAACTGATCGAGACCTTCGACCGTGATGGCTGGAGCCAGGACCAGATCCTTGCCGCCGCCTTCGCCGGTTATCAGAAACGTGACGCACTGCTGCACGACGCAGCTCCCAGGATGGATGTATGAAGACCCCCTCCCTCGACTCCGCCGGCAGCACGCCGGCCCGCCGCAGCGGCACCTATTTCGGCCTGGGTACCTACCTGGGGCTGGCCGGCGCCTTGCTGGCGATGATCGTGCTGTTCTCGTTCCTGAGCAGCCACTTCCTCTCGTACGCCACCTTCAGCACCCTGGCCAACCAGATTCCCGACCTCATGGTGTTGGCCGTCGGTATGACCTTCGTGCTGATCATCGGTGGTATCGACCTGTCGGTCGGTTCGGTACTTGCCCTGGCCGCCTCGACCGTCAGCGTCGCCATCCTCGGCTGGGGCTGGAGTGTGCTGCCTGCCGCGCTCCTGGGCATGGCCATCGCCGCCCTGGCCGGTAGCATCACCGGTGCGGTCACCGTGGCCTGGCGCATTCCGTCGTTCATCGTCTCGCTCGGCGTGCTGGAAATGGCCCGCGGCCTGGCCTACCAGTTCACCGATTCACGCACCGCCTATATCGGCGACGCATTCTCCTGGTTCTCCAACCCGATCGCCTTCGGGATCTCCCCGGCATTCATCATCGCCTTGCTGGTGATCGTGCTCGCCCAGCTGGTGCTGACCCGCACCGTATTCGGTCGTTACCTGATCGGCATCGGCACCAATGAAGAGGCCGTGCGCCTGGCAGGCATCGACCCGCGTCCGTACAAGATCGGCGTGTTTGCTCTGATGGGGTTGCTGGCCGGTCTTGCCGCGCTGTTCCAGATTTCCCGCCTTGAGGCTGCTGACCCGAATGCGGGCTCGGGCCTTGAGCTGCAGGTGATTGCCGCCGTGGTGATCGGCGGCACCAGCCTGATGGGCGGGCGAGGCTCGATCATCAGCACGTTCTTCGGTGTGCTGATCATTTCCGTACTGGCTGCGGGCTTGGCGCAGATCGGCGCTTCCGAGCCAACCAAGCGCATCATCACTGGCGCTGTGATCGTCATCGCCGTGGTCCTCGATACCTATCGCAGCCGACGTGCGACCCGGCGGAACTGACCCATGGCAACCATCAAAGACGTCGCGGCACTGGCGGGTATTTCCTACACCACTGTGTCCCATGTATTGAACAAGACCCGTCCGGTCAGCGAGCACGTGCGGCTGAAGGTCGAGGCCGCCATCGCCGAACTGGACTATGTTCCAAGCGCCGTGGCCCGCTCGCTCAAGGCGCGCAGCACCGCGACCATCGGCTTGCTGGTGCCCAGCAGCGTCAACCCGTACTTCGCCGAGCTGGCGCGCGGTATCGAGGACGGCTGCGAGCGCAACGGTTATTGCGTGATCCTGTGCAATTCGGACGATGATCCGAAGAAGCAGCGCAGCTACCTGAGGGTGCTGCTGGAAAAACGCATCGATGGCCTGATCGTCGCCTCGGTGGGCGAAGACCGTGACCTGCTCGAAAGCCTGGCTGCCGTGCGCACGCCAATGGTCATCGTCGACCGAGCCCTCGAAGGTGTCGATGCCGACCTTGTGCGTATCGATCACGAGCTGGGGGCCTATCTGGCTACGCGCCACCTGCTTGAGCTCGGCCATACCGACATTGCCTGCATCGGGGGGCCGGCCGAGACTGGCGTCAGCCAACTGCGTGTGACCGGTTTTCGTCGCGCCATGGCCGAGGCCGGGCTGGACGTGGCCGCCGATCGCGTGCTGCATAGCGACTTTACCAGCCCTGGTGGGCACGCAGCGGCTGCGCAGCTGCTCGAAGACAGGCCGCCGACGGCGATCTTTGCGGGCAACGACATGATCGGCTTCGGTGTGTTGCGTGCTGCGGCCGAGCGCAATATCGACGTCCCTGGCCAGCTCTCGGTAATCGGTTTCGATGACATCGAGCTGAGCCGCTATGTGTATCCGCCGCTGACCACTGTCGGCCAGTCGATCCGCGAGCTGGGCGACAGCGCTGCGCAGTTGCTGCTGTCGCGCATCGCTACACCGCGCCGCGATACGGCGCAGCAACGTATCGTCGCGCCGCGTATCGTGCTGCGCGAATCCACCGGGCCGCGCCCGGACCTGTTCAATGATTACCGCTAAGGAAGACCCATGCATGCCAAGGTCGTAGTGGTCGGCAGCCTCAACATGGACCTGGTGGCCCGTGCCGAGCGTCTGCCGCGTGGCGGCGAAACCCTCGCCGGCGACAGTTTTTTCACCGTGCCCGGCGGCAAGGGTGCCAACCAGGCCGTCGCTGCCGCGCGCCTGGGGGCGAGCGTGGCCATGGTCGGCAATGTCGGCGATGACGCCTATGGCCAGCAGTTGCGCCATGCCCTAGAGAGCGAAAGCATCGATTGCCAGGCGGTGGGCGTCTGCGCGGGCGTGTCCAGTGGCGTGGCGTTGATCGTGGTGGATGCCGCCAGCCAGAACGCCATCGTCATCATCCCGGGCGGCAATGGCCTGTTGACCCCCGAGTCGGTGCAGCGCTTCGATGCGTTGCTGCAGAACGCCGAGGTGATCATTTGCCAGCTCGAGGTGCCACCTGCCACCGTGGCGTGGACTCTGGCTCGCGGTCGCGAGCTGGGCAAGACGGTCATTCTCAACCCGGCCCCGGCGACGGGTCCGCTGCCCAGAGCGTGGTTCGCCCATATCGACTACCTCATCCCCAACGAGAGCGAGGCCGAGGCCTTGACCGGCCTGCCGGTGAACGATATCGACAGTGCTCGGTGTGCCGCCGAGCGCCTGCGCGAATGGGGTGCGGGCAAGGTGATCGTCACCCTGGGCGCTGAAGGTGCATTGTTCGTCAGCGAGCATGGCAGCCGTCATTTCCCGGCGACCAAGGTTAAGCCGCTGGACACCACGGCTGCAGGCGATACCTTCGTCGGCGGCTTCGCGGCTGGGCTTGCCTGTGGGCTGGAGGAGGGCGAGGCGATCGTACGGGGGCAGCGCGCTGCAGCCATCTCGGTCACCCGTGCAGGGGCGCAGCCATCCATTCCTTTCCTCAAGGAGTTGGCGCCATGAAGAAGACCGCGCTGCTCAATATCGCCCTGTCGCGCACCATTGCCGGCTTGGGGCACGGCGACATCCTGGTGATCGGCGACGCCGGCCTGCCGGTGCCACCAGGGGTGGAATTGATCGACCTGGCATTGACGCCGGGCATTCCGGATTTTGCCAGCGTGTTGCGCGTGGTGCTCAGCGAGATGCAGGTGGAGCGGCACGTGTTGGCCGACGAGATTTTCAGCGCCGCACCGTCCGGGCTGGTGGAGGTCGAGGAGCAGCATGCGCTGGGCTTGCTCGGTGAGCGTGAGCGCATGCCTCACGAGGCGTTCAAGGCCTTGAGCCAGCGGGCGCGGGCGGTGATCCGCACCGGGGAGTGCAAGCCCTACAGCAATATCGCGTTGATCGCGGGCGTCACGTTCTAGGTAGAGGGCGCCTTTACCGGCCCGCCCACCCGAAACAGACCAAACAACAAAAGCAAAGGAGTGAAGCAGGATGTTGATCAACAAAGCCAAACGTTTGCTACAAGGAGTCGTGCTCATGTCGACGATGGCCGCCGTCAGTGCATTCGCCGCCCCGCGGGACCTGATCATCGACACTGACCCCGGCGCCGACGATGTCGTGGCCTTGTTTCTGGCCATGGCCTCGCCCGAGGAGTTGAAGATCCGCGCCATCACCACCGTCGCCGGCAATGTGCGCCTCGACAAGACCTCCCGCAACGCACGCCTGGCACGCGAATGGGCCGGCCGTGAAGACATTCCAGTCTACGCCGGGGCAGGGCGCCCCCTGGTGCGCACGCCGATCTACGCCGCCGATGTCCATGGCGAGGAGGGCTTGACGGGTGTCGCGGTGCATGAGCCCAAGCAGCCTCTGGCCAAAGGCAATGCCGTGCAGTACCTGGTCGACACCCTCGATGCCGCCGAGCCCCACAGCATTACCATCGCCATGCTCGGCCCGCAGACCAACCTCGCTCTGGCGCTGATCCAGAAGCCGGAAATCGTCAAGGGCATCAAGGAAGTGGTGATCATGGGTGGCGCCCACTTCAATGGCGGCAACATCACCCCGGTGGCCGAGTTCAACCTCTACGCCGATCCGCATGCTGCCGAAGTGGTGTTGGCCAGTGGCGTCAAGCTGACTTACCTGCCGCTTGACGTGACCCACAAGATCATCACCAGCGACGCTCGTCTCAAGCAGCTCGCCGCTGTCGGCAACGACGCCAGCAAGAAGGTGGTGGACATTCTCAACGCCTACATCAAGTACGACATGGACAAGTACGGCATGAGCGGTGGCCCGGTGCACGACGCCACGGTCATCGCCTACCTGCTCAAGCCAGAGCTGTTCAGTGGCAAGCAGATCCACATGACGGTCGACAGCCGCGAAGGCCCGACCTTCGCCCAGACTGTCGCCGACTGGTACGGCGTGCTCAAGCAGCCGGCCAACGTGATGTGGATCGAGAACGGCGACGCCCAGGGCTTCTTCGACCTGCTCAGCGCTCGCCTGGCTCGATTGAAATAGCGGCGTGCAGCGCGTAGCGCTCGAACACTTGGTCGATGAAGCTGCGCGCCGCTTCACTGCCCCGATCACGGACCAGCAGGTCGATGGCGATCAGCAGTAATTCTTCCGGAGTGCCCGGGCTGTAGGCGCTCTGGCCCTCGGCCCATTTGACCTTGATGTCGGCGTCTATGCTGTGGGTGTTCATGGGGGTACTCGCGACTGTGCCTGGTGCCTGGGGTCGAACACCGGCTCCTGGCGTTCGCGGGGGAGGCGAGACGCACTCCACGTCTGCCAAGTAAATCATGCCTTTGCAGCCGTTGCGCTGCGACTTAAGCATAAGCAGGCCCCCCGCCCTAACCAATCGCCACGGTGCAAAATCCGGTCACGATTGCTTTTGGCCTGATCGGGCGAGATCAGGCAGACTTGAGCGGTTTTGCAACAAACTGTGAGCGGAGCGGTCGCATATGACAGTTCCCGAGATCGATTAGGAGGATTCATGTTTCGTACCCGCGCTTCCCTGGCGACCTTGCTGATGGCTGCCGTTCTGGCTGGTTGCAGCACCGGTGGTTCGTCTGATGGCGGCAGCGCCGCGCCGGCGACCCCTGCTGGTGGTGATGGCCGTTGCGGCGCCGGCGGTGCCGATTTTGCCGTCGGCAAGCAGGGCACGCCCGAGCTGCTCGAGCAGGCCCGCAAGGCAACAGGTGCGCAGACCGCCCGCATCCTCAAGCCCCATGATGTCGTCACCTTGGAATACCGCTCCGATCGTTTGAACCTGAACGTCGATGAGCAGGGCAAGGTCATCCGCGCCAACTGCGGCTGATCGCCCGAGGGAGATGGTTTGTCCGGATAAATCCGAATCCATGAAAAAACCCGCCGGTGAAGGCGGGTTTTTTTACTGCGGTATCCGAATTACTCCGGACGAACCTGAGCAGCCTGCATGCCCTTCTGGCCTTTTTCGGCAACGAAGGAAACAGTCTGGCCTTCTTTCAGGCTCTTGAAGCCGTCGGATTCGATGGCCTTGAAGTGTACGAACAGGTCGTCGCCGCCGCCTGCTGGGGTGATGAAGCCGTAGCCTTTCTCATCATTGAACCATTTGACGGTGCCTTGTTGGCGATTGGACATGAGGTGAATCTCCAGAACATTTAGTTTTTCAGTGGTGCAATGCGGCCGAGGCTACGGAGCACCGGCAACATCATAGTCTAATTCTGCTTATGTAGCGCTGTTTACCTTAGCCGGATACTGATCTGGCGCAAACAATGCGCGATCGGTGCGGCTCGGCGGGTCATCATTTTGGCTTGCAGGCGGCCTGTACCACGCTCTGGGCTTTCGCCATCAACTTGGCGTCGACGCCGTCCGTGCTGTCGAGGTCCTGGATCTCCTTATCGGTGAAATTCTTTTTGATGGCTTGGGCGCCGCAATCGCAGTGCTTCTTCGCCGTTGCCGCGTCCACGCCCTGGCCGGTCGCGACTTGCTGGCACTGGGTCATGTAGGCTGCCTCCTTGCCGGCGGGGAAGTTACCTGCGGTGGCGGCCAGTGGCAGCAGCAGGACGCTCGCGGCACACGCGGCCAGAAGAGACTGAACTCGCATAACCAGACACTCCTTGGGTTAGGTCTCATCAAGAGTAGGATGCTTCAGAGGGTCTGATAGGAATTTTTCCGTACAAGTTCACCGCTCCGGCGTAAATTCCAAATATTTCTGCGTCACGCGCAGGCCGCGTGCTAGCATGGTCGGCTTGCAGCTGTTCACGTCCAGCGCGCAAGTTATCTTTCCAGTCACTCTGGTTCGCCCCTGACAGGCCGAAAGGCTTCTGCCGCTGTGAGGCAGGCTTTCCCCCGGGAAAGGCAGGTCGGATCTTGTACTGGCTCATCCCAACCCACGTGACCTTTGGTAGGGGTCACCACTAGGAGAGGAGGCGCCATGCCCACCATTACTCTTCCCGATGGCAGTCAACGTTCGTTCGACAAGGCCGTAACCGTAGCTGAAGTTGCCGCATCCATTGGTGCAGGCCTCGCCAAGGCCACCTTGGCCGGCAAGGTCGACGGCAAACTGGTCGATGCCTGCGACCTGATCGAACACGACGCCACCCTGCAGATCATCACCCCCAAAGATGAAGAGGGACTGGAGATCATCCGTCACTCGTGCGCCCACCTGATCGGCCACGCGGTGAAGCAGCTGTACCCGACCGCCAAGATGGTGATCGGCCCGGTGATCGACGAAGGCTTCTATTACGACATCGCCTACGAGCGTCCTTTCACCCCCGAGGACCTCGCTGCGATCGAACAGCGTATGCACCAGCTGATCGACAAGGACTACGACGTCGTCAAGAAGATGACCCCGCGCGCCGAAGTCATCGATGTGTTCAGCACCCGTGGCGAAGACTACAAGCTGCGTCTGGTCGAAGACATGCCGGACGAGCAGGCCATGGGCCTGTACTATCACGAAGAATACGTCGACATGTGCCGTGGCCCGCACGTGCCGAATACCCGCTTCCTCAAGGCGTTCAAGCTGACCAAGCTGTCCGGTGCCTACTGGCGCGGCGACGCCAAGAACGAGCAGCTGCAGCGCGTGTACGGCACCGCCTGGGCTGACAAGAAGCAGCTGGCGGCCTATATCCAGCGCATCGAAGAAGCCGAAAAGCGCGACCACCGCAAGATCGGCAAGCAGCTCGACCTCTTCCACCTTCAGGAAGAAGCCCCAGGCATGGTGTTCTGGCACGCCAACGGCTGGACCGTCTACCAGGTGCTCGAGCAGTACATGCGCCAGGTCCAGCGCGAGAACGGCTATCAGGAAATCAAGACCCCGCAGGTCGTCGACCGCATCCTCTGGGAGCGTTCCGGCCACTGGTCCAACTATGCCGAGAACATGTTCACCACTTCGTCGGAAAACCGCGACTACGCGGTAAAACCGATGAACTGCCCGTGCCACGTGCAGGTGTTCAACCAGGGCCTGAAGTCGTACCGCGATCTGCCGCTGCGCCTGGCCGAATTCGGTGCCTGCCACCGCAACGAACCGTCTGGTGCTTTGCACGGCATCATGCGCGTGCGTGGCTTCGTGCAGGACGACGCCCACATCTTCTGCACCGAAGAGCAGGTGAAGAAGGAAGCGGCCGACTTCATCAAGCTGACCCTGGACGTATACAAGGACTTCGGTTTCACCGACGTTGCCATGAAGCTGTCCACTCGTCCGGCCAAGCGTGTCGGTTCCGAAGAGCTGTGGGACCGCGCTGAAGGTGCGCTGGCCGACGCCTTGAACGAATCCGGTCTGGCCTGGGAATACCAGCCGGGCGAGGGCGCGTTCTACGGTCCGAAGATCGAGTTCACCCTGCGCGACTGCCTCGGTCGTAACTGGCAGTGTGGGACGCTGCAGTACGATCCGAATCTACCGGAACGTCTGGATGCCAGCTATATCGCGGAAGATAACGCTCGTAAGCGTCCAGTAATGCTGCACCGCGCCATCCTCGGCTCTTTCGAGCGTTTCATCGGCATGCTGATCGAGCACTACGCCGGTGTGTTCCCTGCGTGGCTGGCGCCGACCCAGGCGGTGATCATGAATATCACCGACAAGCAGGCCGATTTCGCCCTCGAGGTGGAAAAAACGCTGAATGGAAGCGGTTTCCGTGCCAAGTCCGACTTGAGAAATGAGAAGATCGGCTTTAAAATCCGCGAGCATACGTTGCTGAGGGTCCCGTACCTTTTGGTTATAGGGGACCGCGAAGTCGAAACGCAAACCGTCGCTGTGCGTACTCGCGAAGGCGCAGACCTGGGCTCCATGCCCGTCGCGCAGTTCGCTGAGCTTCTGTCGCATGCGGTTTCCCGGCGTGGTCGCCAAGAATCGGAGTAATGACTATTAAGCGTGAAATGAGAAACGATAAACGAACTGCACCTAAGGCACCGATCAACGAGAATATCTCGGCACGCGAGGTTCGGTTAATTGGCGCTGATGGCGAGCAGATTGGCATCGTCTCGATTGATGAAGCGCTTCGTATCGCTGATGAAGCGAAGCTGGATCTGGTGGAAATCTCCGCTGACGCTGTCCCGCCTGTTTGCAAGGTGATGGACTACGGCAAGCACCTCTTCGAGAAGAAGAAGCAGGCCAACGAAGCGAAGAAGAACCAGAAGCAGATCCAGATTAAAGAAATCAAGTTTCGTCCAGGGACGGAAGAAGGGGATTACCAGGTAAAACTACGCAACCTGGTACGTTTCCTTACCGATGGGGACAAGGCCAAGATCTCTCTGAGATTCCGCGGCCGTGAGATGGCCCACCAGGAGCTGGGTATGGAACTGTTGAAGCGGGTCGAAACCGACCTCGTCGAATACGGGACCGTCGAACAGCATCCTAAGATGGAAGGACGCCAGCTTATGATGGTCATCGCTCCCAAAAAGAAGAAGTAATCTCCCGGGCACGGCAGGCCTGATGATTATTGTGTAATTTTATCGAATGCGGAGTTCCAACATGCCAAAAATGAAAACCAAGAGCGGTGCTGCGAAGCGTTTCCTGAAAACAGCTTCCGGCTTCAAGCACAAGCACGCTTTCAAGAGCCACATCCTGACCAAAATGTCGACCAAGCGTAAGCGTCAACTGCGCGGTGCCAGCTTGCTGCACCCGTCTGACGTGGCAAAAGTCGAGCGCATGCTGCGCGTACGTTAATTTCGGTCAAAGATAGAGGAAGTTACTCATGGCTCGTGTAAAGCGTGGCGTCATCGCTCGTAAGCGTCACAAGAAAATTCTGAAACTGGCTAAAGGCTACTACGGTGCACGCTCGCGCGTATTCCGCGTTGCCAAGCAAGCGGTCATCAAGGCAGGCCAATACGCCTACCGCGACCGTCGCCAGAAGAAGCGTCAGTTCCGCGCTCTGTGGATCGCTCGTATCAACGCCGGTGCCCGCACCAACGGCCTGTCCTACAGCCGTCTGATTGCTGGCCTGAAAAAGGCGTCGATCGAAATCGACCGCAAGGTTCTGGCCGACCTGGCAGTGAACGAAAAAGCGGCGTTTGCTGCGATTGTCGAGAAAGCTAAAGCCGTCCTGGCTTAAGTACCCGCGACAATCATCCGCTGGCGCTCTGTGTCGGCGGGTGTAAAACGTCATCGATAGGGGAAGAGCCTTCAAAGCTCTTCCCCTATTTTCGTATCTGGAGTCTGTACATGGAAAACCTGGACGCGCTGGTCTCCCAAGCCCTCGAGGCCGTGGAGCGCGCTGAAGACATCAATACCCTGGAACAGATCCGGGTCCAATTTCTCGGCAAGAAGGGCGAGCTGACCCAGGTGATGAAGACCCTGGGCAACCTGCCAGCCGAAGAGCGCCCCAAGGTCGGTGCGCTGATCAACGACGCCAAGGAACGCGTCACTGACGTGCTCAACGCACGCAAGGCCGCCTTCGAAGAGGCTGAGCTGAACGCTCGCCTGGCTGCCGAATGCATTGATGTCACCCTGCCAGGCCGTGGCCAGGCCACCGGTGGCCTGCACCCGATCACCCGTACCCTCGAGCGCATCGAGCAGTTCTTCACCCACATCGGCTACGGCATCGCCGAAGGCCCTGAGGTCGAAGACGACTACCACAACTTCGAAGCGCTCAACATCCCCGGCCACCACCCGGCCCGGGCGATGCACGACACCTTCTACTTCAATGCCAACATGCTGCTGCGCACCCACACTTCGCCCGTTCAGGTGCGGACCATGGAAAGCACCCAGCCGCCGATCCGCATTGTCTGCCCGGGTCGCGTATACCGCTGCGACTCGGATATCACCCACTCGCCGATGTTCCACCAGATCGAAGGCCTGCTGGTCGACCGCGACATCAACTTCGCCGACCTCAAGGGCACCATCGAAGAGTTCCTGCGGGTGTTCTTCGAGAAAGAGCTGGCGGTGCGTTTCCGTCCGTCGTTCTTCCCTTTCACCGAGCCGTCCGCCGAAGTCGACATGGAGTGCGTGATGTGCTCCGGCAAAGGCTGCCGCGTGTGCAAGCAGACCGGCTGGCTGGAAGTGATGGGATGCGGCATGGTCCACCCGAACGTGCTGCGCATGTCCGGCATCGACCCGGAAGAATTCTCCGGCTTCGCCTTCGGCATGGGTGTCGAGCGCTTGGCCATGCTGCGCTATGGCGTCAACGATTTGCGTCTGTTCTTCGACAACGACCTGCGGTTCCTGGCGCAATTCCGCTAGGCCACACCTCGACGCAATCTTCAGGAGAACAGCATGAAATTCAGTGAACAGTGGCTGCGCGGTTGGGTAAACCCGCAAGTCTCCCGTGACGAACTGGTCGCCCGCCTGTCCATGGCCGGTCTGGAAGTCGACAGCGTCACCCCGGCGGCTGGCCAGTTCAGCGGCATCGTGGTGGGTGAGATCCTCGCCACCGAGCAGCATCCGGACGCAGACAAGCTGCGCGTCTGCCAGGTCAGCAACGGCCAGGAAACCTTCCAGGTGGTGTGCGGCGCTCCCAATGCGCGCCCCGGCATCAAGATCCCGTTCGCCATGATCGGCGCCGAACTGCCTGGCGACTTCAAGATCAAGAAGGCCAAGCTGCGTGGCGTCGAATCCTTCGGCATGCTGTGCTCGGCCGCCGAGCTGCAGATCAGTGAAGAGAACGACGGTCTGCTGGAGCTGGCAGCCGACGCACCGGTGGGTGAGGACATCCGCCAGTACCTCAACCTGGACGACGCCAGCATCGAAATCGGCCTGACCCCCAACCGCGGCGACTGCCTGTCGGTGGCGGGCCTGGCGCGTGACGTCAGCGCCCTGTACGACGTCCCGGTTACCCGCCCGGTGGTCCCGGCCGTCGCACCTGCCCACGATGAAGTGCGCCCGGTGGACGTCAGCGCTCCCGCTGCCTGCCCACGCTACCTGGGACGCGTCATCCGCAACGTCGACCTGAGCAAGCCGACCCCGCTGTGGATGGTCGAGCGCCTGCGTCGCAGCGACGTACGCAGCATCGACGCAGCCGTCGATATCACCAACTATGTGATGCTCGAACTCGGCCAGCCGATGCATGCCTTCGACCTCGCCGAAATCAACGGCGGCATCCGTGTGCGCATGGCCGAGGAGGGTGAGAAGCTCGTCCTGCTCGACGGTCAGGAAGTTGCCCTGCGTAGCGACACCCTGGTCATCGCCGACCACACCCGCGCCCTGGCCATCGCCGGCGTCATGGGTGGCGAGCACAGTGGTGTCAACACCGAGAAGACCCGCGACCTGTTCCTGGAGAGCGCCTTCTTCGAGCCCGTTTCCGTTGCTGGCAAGGCCCGTTCCTACGGCCTGCACACCGATGCCTCGCACCGTTACGAGCGCGGTGTCGACTCGCAACTCGCCCGCGAAGCCATGGAGCGCGCTACCGCCCTGGTGCTCGAGATCGTCGGCGGCGAAGCCGGCCCGATCGTCGAAGCCGTGAGCGAGCAGCACCTACCCAAGGTTGCTCCGGTCACCCTACGCGCCGAACGCGTCAGCCAGATGCTCGGCATGGACATGGCCCCTGCCCAGATCGAACAATTGCTCGACGCCCTGGAGCTTAAAACCAGCGCCAATGGGGCAGGGGTGTGGACTGTCGAGATCCCGAGCCACCGCTTCGACATCAGCCTCGAAGTCGATCTGATCGAAGAGCTGGCGCGCCTTTACGGCTACAACAATCTGCCGGTTCGCTACCCGCAAGCCCGCCTGGCCCCCAAGGCTCGTTCGGAATCGCGCGGCGAACTGCCGATCCTGCGTCGCCTGCTGGTCGCCCGCGGCTACCAGGAAGCCATCACCTACAGCTTCATTGATCCCAAGCTTTTCGAGCTGTTCACCCCTGGCGTCGAGCCGCTGATGCTGGCCAACCCCATCTCCAGCGACATGGCCGCGATGCGCGCCTCGCTGTGGCCGGGCCTGGTCAAGGCGCTGCAGCACAACCTCAACCGCCAGCAAGACCGCGTGCGCCTGTTCGAAAGCGGCCTGCGCTTCGTCGGCCAGTTGGGCGACCTCAAGCAGCAATTGATGATCGCCGGCGTGATCACCGGCAGCCGCCTGCCGGAAGGCTGGGCCAACGGCCGTGACAGTGTCGATTTCTTCGACATGAAGGCCGACGTCGAAGCCCTGCTGGGCTACTCCGGCGCGCTCGCCGACTTCAGCTTCAGCGCAGGCAAGCACCCAGCCCTGCACCCTGGCCAGACCGCCCGCATCGAGCGCGACGGCAAGGAGGTGGGCTACCTGGGCGCCATCCACCCGGAACTGGCCAAGACCCTCGGCCTGGAGCGTCCGGTGTTCGTCTTCGAGCTGGTATTGGGTGATGTGGTCGAAGGTCGTCTGCCGAAATTCAGCGAACTGTCCAAGTTCCCTGAAACCCGTCGTGACCTGGCGTTGATCGCAGGACGTGATGTGGCGTCGAGCGCCGTGCTTGAAGTAATTCGTGACAATGCAGGGGAATGGCTCACAGACCTCAGGCTGTTTGATGTCTACCAGGGTAAAGGTATTGATCCTGATAGAAAAAGCCTCGCGGTCGGCTTGACCTGGCAGCATCCATCGCGCACTCTTAACGACGATGAGGTGAACACCACCCTGCAAAATATCCTCACCTCGCTCGAACAAAGGTTGAACACCACGTTAAGGAAATAACGGCATGGGTGCTCTGACGAAAGCTGAGATGGCCGAAAGGCTGTACGAGGAGCTGGGGCTTAACAAGCGCGAGGCCAAGGAACTGGTCGAGTTGTTTTTCGAGGAGATTCGTCACGCGCTTGAGGAGAACGAGCAGGTCAAGTTGTCCGGATTCGGCAACTTCGACCTTCGCGACAAACGCCAGCGGCCGGGCCGCAACCCCAAGACAGGGGAAGAGATCCCGATTACCGCACGGCGCGTCGTCACCTTTCGTCCAGGGCAGAAACTGAAAGCCCGGGTTGAGGCCTATGCTGGAACCAAGCCATAACGACGAGCTGCCCCCCATTCCGGGCAAACGCTACTTCACCATCGGTGAAGTCAGTGAGCTCTGTGCGGTAAAACCGCACGTGCTGCGTTACTGGGAGCAGGAATTCCCGCAGCTCAACCCGGTCAAGCGCCGCGGAAACCGGCGTTATTATCAGCGCCAAGATGTGCTGATGATCCGCCAGATCCGCGCCTTGCTGTATGACCAGGGCTTCACTATCGGCGGTGCGCGCTTGCGCATGTCCAGTGATGAGGCCAAGGATGACACGACCCAGTACAAGCAGCTGATTCGGCAGATGATTGCCGAGTTGGAGGATGTGCTGGTGGTGTTGAAGAAGTGACCTGATTGGCGATGAATGGATTTTTTTGAAAAAAAGCTTCCATTAATCAAAAGGTTAGGGTACATTTCTTTTCGTTCTCAGCAGTATCGAGAACATGCTTCAAGCCCAGTCGGGGCGTAGCGCAGCCCGGTAGCGCACTTGCATGGGGTGCAAGGGGTCGAGTGTTCGAATCACTCCGTCCCGACCATTATATTGAAACGAAAAAGCCCAGTCAGAGATGACTGGGCTTTTTCGTTATAGCGTCGAAGACGCTGGGCATCTATGCAAAAATTTATACCCGAAGAGAGGAGGTATGAAGGCCTATAGGGGTTCTATCTCTCTCAAATATTTTTCAGTAGATCGTTTCGTATTGCCCCGTCCATCCTGTAGTGAATTTCTCGGTGGCACGTAGGGCATACAGCACCAACGTAGCATGGATGGTCTAGCCCGCTGTCTGAGAGTCTATTTACATGATGCGGCTCCAAGTAGGGCGTGCCATCTTTTTTCACGAAGGGTGCTCGTTCTCCACAGCTCTCGCATTTACCTCTTGCGCGCATCATTACATAGTGCGCGACCTTATGGCTGCGCTGGAAGAGCGTGCGCGGTGCAGATTTTTTCGGGTCCTCAATTGCGGGCTTGCATGCTGCTAGTGCGGCTAGTCGTGCCGTTGATAGTGAGTCTGCAAAATTAACAATACTCTCTTCATTATTCTCGCTTCGGGCAGGACCGACTGGCATCAACCGAAAAACTAGTGCTTTACGATCTTTGCCAGTGACGTCAGGTAAAGTTTTTTCAATTATGTCAGCACAGGAAAATTTACCCTCATATCTGTAGCCTTTACTTTTTCCGAGGGACTCAAAGAGATGCAAAGTACGGCCATCCAGTGCGTGCTCAGCAATAGCTTGATTGCCGCCTTTGAGTACCATATCGTCACGTTGTCCCTGGCCGGTATAAAAATATACGCCGCCATTCCAGCCATCGTCGTAGCCGAACTGCTTACCACTTTCGCCAGAGAATATAAAAATCGTAGCGTGGGAGGCTGATACTGATATTCCGTTTTGCAGGCTGCCGCCGAATGGTCCGTTAATCTCGGTGGGGCGGTCGTAAACAGCACCTATCTTGAACTGCAACGCAGGTGTGCGTCCCTCTGGCAACGATTCGATAATTGGCAAGCGTAGCTTCTGTAGAACCCTGTTAAGTGGATGACCGCCTCGAAGGTCGTTCACGGCAACGCCAGTCGCAAGAGAGATGATTTTCTTTACTGGATACAGTGTGCCGTTCACGTTGATGGCATAACGGTGAGTTGGGCCGTTTTGCCAGTTCATCCACTCGAGTGAGTTTTCCTTGAAGGAAGCGGCTTTTTCTTTGTGTGGCAAATATCAGGGTGAGCCAGGACGGCTGAACTGAATTTTCGGAAGCGTCCGACATACTCACGGGCACTGACTCCGTACGTTGCGAGCTTCACGCATCAGCGCGTTTGCGCAATCGGAACAGGATGTCCCATGAGCTCCCCAGATCTCAGTCAGCTAGGCGCCAAGCCTTCGAGCTACTTTTTACGGCAGCGCATTGAGAGTCTTGTCGATCTTCAGAAATTATACGCCGCAATTGATCGTGATCCGGTGATTGTGGGCGCTGCTGTAGTATATATCGACATTGACTACAATAGACTAACTCTACGTGAGTTCCTTCCACTCTGTAGGACGTCTCCTTTAAAGGTCGTGCTTCAAGAACAGAGTGCTCTCATCACCGCCGAAGCCTACGTCGAACAAACTTACGAGAGCGGGCGGCCATCGGAAGTGTTGACCGAAGCTCTGAACATGGGGGTAGCGTGTTCAACTGTAATCATCAGTGGGTTTGTTTTCATCTTGGGTGGTTCTCTGACCCCCTTCTCTGGCGGAACGTCAATGTTTCTCGCGTCCATTGGAGCCGCTGGGGTCATGGCTAGCACAGGTCAGTGTGGTTTCGGTGTGGCTCGGACCTATTGGGAGGTAACGGAACCGTCGAAGAATGACACCCTTGATGATCAACTTTGGTTTACGCTGCTCGGGCAGTTGCTGGATGTTGTGTCGTTGCTATCCGTTGTGGGCTCGTCATTTAACACGATCAAGACCATTTTGGTCAGAAAAGCCGCTACGGGGGCGTCATGGTATCGGTTGCTTAGCCCGCTTAGCAGGCAGCAGCGACGCTCATTGACTATAGAGATTCTTAAGCTTCGGCATCCATCGTTATCAGCCAAGCAGCTAAAGCTTAAACAAAGGAACGGGCAAGTTCGAAAGCGGTATACACCTCGTGAGCTCAATCAAGCCACTAAAGCCATGTTGCTTGAAACGTTGGGCGGTGTTTTGGGCATAGCAGGGAGCGGGTCGGTTCGGGCGCTCGCGGTCAGTGTAATCCAGGTGGGAGAGGACTAATGTTTCCACAATGGCGATTGACTTATCCACGACGGTACTTGCCCTGCTTTTTGTGTGCGGCTGTCTTTGCGGAGATGGCATATGCGACGGCAGTAGTCCAGCTCGAGGTGCTGATATCTCGTGTGGCTACATTAAATATCGGGGCTGTCGTGGCTGCGATTATGGTGGCTTCAGGACTTTTGGGAGGCCTCATTGTGGGCCTCTCTTATGGACGCATTTCTGCGCTTCGTTATTTGGTCGGTGGCCTAATAATTTGTTTGGCTATCGCTGGTATAACCTTGATGACCAGTCAGCATAGGCTTCCGGATCTGATTGCCTCCTTTCCTGTTCTTATGTCCCTTTACCTAGTTAATACTTATCGGTTTCAAGGGTTTTGTCGGAAAATGGTGGTTTTTCGAATTCATCGTGCACACGAGACTCGTGTGCATTCGATATCGGCGAAGCGAGAGTTACGGCGTAGACGAAATAGCGAGCGACGGTAACTTGAAAGGTGGTGGTGTTTCGTTAGATTCGACTATTCAGGCAAACTCTTTCAGCCTTGTGCAGGTAGAGAAAGAATGATCTTCCTTCGATGGCGAACTACCTATGCACGACGTTATTTACCCTGCTTCGTGGTGGTCTTCGGCTTTACGCAAGTGGCAGGAGGTGTGGCTGTAGTTCAGTTATACCAACTGATTTCTGCGTTGTTGGCCATCAGTGTGCTGACCCTGTATTTCTGGATGATCGCTATATCAATCCTGCTGAGTATTGCGACTTTCGCATTGGCATTTGGGCGTCCAGCCGCCGCTCGCTACTTAGCCACTGCGTTATTGCTATTTTTCGCAATAGGATGTGTTACTAGAGTTCGAGACGGTGGTGCGATGTTCGAGCATGCGTTCATGCTTCCGGCCCTAGGGGCTCTCTGGCTTATGAGTACTCGGCACTACAGGGTTTTTTGTCTGAAATTGGCAGTACTACGGCGTCGGCGGATTCAGTACCGGATCACTTCGTTAGGCCACAAGATTAAACGCAAAGCTTCATCGCAACGCATGCGAAAGCACGAACGGCAGTGACTCGAAGGACGGACGCCTTTCGTTAAGGATTCTCCGGTTGAGTCTCAGCATCGGCCGGTCTGACCTGTGCTCAAATAGCCCTCTGTTCAGCTAGCTCAACAAGCCTTGCCCGTGAGTAAGATGAGCTTTTCCCATTTCGAGTACGCCGGTAAGCGCAAGCAAACGCGCTTGGGTTTGCGCTTCATCTTCTCTTAGTCCTTTTTTAGCGCGGTGACCGTGATCCGCATCATGCCGCCGCTCAAGTAGTGCCGCTCGCTTGACGACCACCACGCACGCCTTTAATGTCCCGGCGCGCCCATCCGGATTAACCTCAAAAGGAGTTGTAATGAACACGATGTCACTGTGCACCGGTGCCTTGCTCGGGCTTTTCATGGTCGGTTGCGCGGTGCAGGACAAGCTCGACACCAGTCGCCTGACCCGTTTCGATGAGTACCACGCCAACCTTGAGGCCAATGGTGCGCGCTATACCCTCGATGCCTACATCATTCCGTTCTACCAGCCGTTTTTCATCACCGTCGAACGTGACGATGGCAAGCCGATGGAGCTCGCCGAAGCGGCTGCGGTCGCCCAGCCGTACATCGTACCGCGCGGCTGTACCCAGCCTGCCGTGCGGCGCCCTGATCTGGACCGCAGCAATGCGGCCAAGACCCAATGGATCGTTGGCATCGAATGCTAACGCCAGTGGCAGCGCCACTTCCGAAGCGGCGCAACAAATGGTCAAAGCCTTGCTGATACTAGGGGGCTCCAGGCTTTCATCCAGCGATCCAGATTTCGGGTAGCTATGTTTACGACTGTCCGCGTTGCTGTGCCTGAGGATGCGAGCCTCTTACTCTCAATCGAGCGTTCTGCCGCGCAAGCCTTTCGTGCACTTGAAGGGTTAAGCTGGCTCGCTGATTCTCCTCCTATGCCCGTTGAACGGCATCTTGAGCTCATCGAGCGCTCGACGTGCTGGGTGGCCATCGATGCTGAAAATCGCCCGCAAGGATTTCTCAGTGCCGATATCTACGGTAGAGACCTTCATATCTATGAACTTTCCGTTCGACACACGCTGCAAGGGCAGGGCATAGGGCGACAACTCGTTCAAGCGGCGCAGGCTTATGTTGAGATCAGTGGGCTGCATGCGCTGACTCTCACAACCTTCAAACACGTACCGTGGAATGCTCCATTCTACTCTCGTCTCGGTTTTCAGATTGAATCCGACCAATACGTCGATGAAAGGCTGTCAACACTGTTGAATGAAGAGTATGAACACGGATTTCCCGTGGGAAGCAGGTGTGCGATGGTCTGGAGAGCGGGCGAACGGTGATGCCTCGAAGGCTCAGTCCACCCACCGCCACAACGGCTCATCCAGCAACCCGACCCCGCGCAACTGCGTCTGTCCCTGATCCTTCTCAAGCTCCAGCACATTGCACCCTTCACACGCCGTCAGCGCGTCGATCAGCGGCCTGCTGTGCGACACCACCCACACCTGGCTACGCTGCGACGCGCGGATGATCAAGCGCGCCAGCGCTGGCAGCAGGTCGGCATGCAGGCTGGTTTCCGGTTCGTTAAGCACCATCAGTGACGGTGGTCGGGGCGTCAGCAGGGCGGCCATCAGCAACAGATAACGCAAGGTGCCGTCCGAAAGCTCCGTCCCGCCCAGGGGCCGCAGCAGCCCGTGCTGATAAAGCCTTACGCTGAACAGCCCGCCGGGTGGTGCATCGATCTCCAGGCGGCTGCCGGGAAATGCGTCATCCAGCGCGGCAACCAGATCTTCGACGTCGCCAATTTCGATGATGGTCTGCAGTGCCGAGGCGAGGTTGCGGCCGTCGTGGTGCAGTACGGGCGAGCGGGTGCCGAGCTGCGGCTGGCGGCAGGGGGCGTCGCGATCGATGCGGAAGTGATCGTAGAAACGCCAGCTGTTGATGAACGCGCGCAGCTCGCCGATCTCCGGGGCCTGGCGGGGGCGGCCGACGATGTTGAAGAAGCTTTCGCTGCTGTCGGCATGCTGGTCGAGTACGGACCAGCTGGTGCCTTCGCGGGCACGTACCAGGGCGTTCTTGCGCTCGACCAGCAGGGAGGAGGGGCGGTAGGCGCCGGCGCCCCAGATCGCTTCGCACTTGATCTCGGGGTCGAGCATGAATGCGCTCGGGTAGGGCAACGGGATGGGCAGGCCGAGGGAGATGGCGAAGCCGAAGTCTTCGGTGGCGAAGCCCAGGCGCAGGCGTCTGACGTCGGTCGGGTGCTGGCCTTGGATGGGCACTTCACCGCGCTTCATGCGGGCGCTGGTTTCCGGGCCGGCCCACCAGGTCGAGTCCAGGCCGCCTTCGCGGGCGAGGGCTTCGATCACGCCGCCTTGGGCGGTTTCAGCCAGTAGGCGCAGGGCTTTGTACAGGTTGGATTTGCCGCTGCCGTTTGCGCCGGTCACCAGGTTGAGCTGGCCTAGCGGCATGACGAGGTGCTTGATCGAGCGGTAGTTGCCGATGGCGAGGGTGGTGAGCACGCGGGGCGTCCTGGCTTGGGCATGTGGGGCGATTGTCAACGATGCTGGGTGGGGTTGCCAGCCGCCGGGTGCTCGGGGTTGGTTGGTGATGTGAGTCCGTCTGTATCGGTGATGGGGATGGCACCGGCTTTGCCGGTGATCGCGGGACGAGCCCGCTCCTACAGACATCGTGCATCTGAGGGAGCGGGCAACGCCTGTGCCATTCGTCTCAAGCGCCTGGTTCGTGCGCCAGACGTTTGAGCAACGCGTGCGCCGCCGCCTCGGACGACGCCGGATTCTGGCCGGTAATCAGGTTGCCATCCTCGACCACGTAGCTCGCCCAATCGGCTGCCTTGGAGTACTCACCGCCGTTGACCTTGAGCATGTCCTCCACCAGAAACGGCACCACATCGGTCAACCTGACAGCCTCTTCCTCACTGTTTGTGAAACCGGTGACGCGCTTGCCTTTCACAACCGGCTGGCCATCGGCTGCCTTTACGTGCTTGAACACCCCCGGTGCATGGCAAACCGCACCAATGGGTTTGTTCGAGGCGTACAGGGATTCGAGCAGGGTGATCGAATCCTTGTCCTCGGCCAGGTCCCACAACGGCCCATGACCACCTGGATAGAACACGGCGTCGAAGTTGTAAGGGTCGATCTCTCCCAACGGAATCGTGTCGGCCAGGGCCGTCTGTGCCTTGGTGTCTTGCTGGAAGCGGCGCGTGGCGTCGGTCTGGGCGTCGGGTTCGTCGCTCTTCGGGTCCAGCGGTGGCTGGCCGCCTTTGGGGGAGGCGAGGGTGATCTGGGCGCCGGCGTCGCTGAACACGTAGTAAGGGGCGGCAAACTCTTCCAGCCAGAAGCCGGTTTTCTTGCCGGTGTCACCGAGCTGGTCGTGGGATGTCAGCACCATCAGGATCTTTTTCATACAGGACAAGCCTCCGGATCTTCATGGGCAGCGCGCCTTTCGCCCTGCGTTAGTGTGGGAGGCCCAAGACCGACAGATGTTCCATTGGATGATTTTCACAACGTTTCACAGGCGCGATCCGCCCAATGATCACGGGCGTGCAGCTGCGAAAAGCGGCTGATCGCCAGCACGGCTGTCATCGTTCAGTCATCTCGCTGCTTTTCCCTGCACTCACACACTTCGGGCCCGCCAACCCGGCAGCCACCTTCAGGGAGAACGCGCATGTCAGCTCCGGTCACCAACGCCCCCGATATCAAGACGCTCACCAAAAAGGACGCCAGTGCCGAGTGGGGCGATGCGGTCGATCGTGCCAAGGCCAAGGACGCCGGCATCGAATGGCAGCGCCCGAAGGACGACAACCGTTCGGCCCAGGAAATCATCGACGACAGTCCGCTGTTGAAGAACCTTGGCAACCAGAGTGGGGTGAAGGACAAGCTGCGCGAGCGGGTCGGAGATTTCGAGCACGACGCCGATGCGGCCTACCGCGCCACCCAGGTACTGGACCACATCGAACGCTTCGACGAGGGCGGCTCGCGGCTGGTCGGAGGTGATATCGACAACGGCAAGGTCGATGGTTTCACCAAGGGTGGTGATGCCAAGCACGGCACCGAGGCCGGGCGCCTGCAGGACTTTGGCAAGTACGGCTGGGAAAACCTCAAGGGTGAGCTCAAGCACATCGAGGCGGCCAACGACGACCCCGAGGCACGCAGCAAGGCGGAGGCGGCGGGTATCCGTTGGGAGCGCCCCGAAGGCGATGAGCGCTCGGCGCAGCAGATCATCGACGACAGCCCACTGCTCAAGAACCTGGGTAACCAGAGCGGGGTCAAGGACATGCTCAAGGAGCAGGTCGGCGACTTCGAGCACGATGCCGATGCGGCCTACCGCGCGACCCAGGTGCTGGACCACGTGGTGCGCTACGACGAGAACGGCGAGCGCCTGGCCGGCAAGGATGTCGACAACACCAGCATCGACGGTTTCACCAAGGGCGGCGATGCCAGGCATGGCACCGAAGCCGGGCGCCTGCAGGATTTTGGCAAGTACGGGTTCGAAAGCCTCAAGGGCGAGCTGCAGCATGTCGACGACGTCGGCAAGGATGACAAGCGTCGCGAGGCGGCGGAAAAGGCCGGTATCGTCTGGGAGCTGCCCGAGGACGACAAGCGTTCGGCGCAGGACATCATCGATGACAACCCGCTGCTCAAGAATCTTGGCAACCAGAGCGGGGTGAAGTATGCGCTGAAGGAGCAGGTCGGCGATTTCGACAAGGATCCCAACGCCGCCTTCCGGGCCAGCCAGGTGCTCGACCGAGTGGTGGGCTATGACGGGGACGGCAAGGCGCTCACCGGCAAGGATGTGGCCAACAGCAGTGTCGATGGCTTCACCAAGAGCGGCGAGGCGCGTCACGGCACCGAGGCCGGGCGCCTGCAGGACTTCGGCAAGTTCGGCTTCGAGTCGCTGGCCAAGCCGCCGGCCAACGATGAGATCGGCAGCTACAAGGAGTTCCTCAAGACCAACCCGGACGCTGACGCGGGCTCCAGGCAGATCGCCCAATATGGCGCGATCTTCGATGCCAAGTACGACTCGATCCGCGGCAAGACTGGCGCCGACGGTGCGGTCACCGCAGACAACATCAAGGACTACCTCAAGCAGAATCCGCAACTGAGCAAGCAGGAGCAAGAAGCGCTGAACTTCTTCGCCCAGCCAGGTGCGTTCCGCAAGGTCGATACCGCCAGCAACAACATCGGCGACAAGCCCGATGGCAAGGTCAGCCGCGAGGACGTGCAGACCTGGCTGAAGAGCGGCTCACCCACCGATGCCCAAGGGCTGGCCAGCCTGATCACCGATGTCGCCGCCGGCAATGTCACCGGCAAGGTCGACACCCGCAAGCTGGGCGAGGATGTCTTCGCCCACCCGGAAAAGTACAGCGCCGAGGAAAAGGCCGCCGTACTGCTGGATCTGCAGGAGGCGCAGAAACTGGTGGTCGATGGCGCCAATGCCGGGGTGTGGAACAGCGACTACGGCAAGGTCGCCATTGCCAACCGTTCCGGTGCGATCTGGGAGCCGCAAAAGCTGCTGGAAGACATCAACGACCATATGGCCATCCTGCAGAACGACAAGGAAACCGCCGACTATCTCAAGAGCGCGGGCGATGAGGCGGTGAAGACGCTGTTCGAGGAAAACCCGGGGCTCAAGGACGCCGTCAGCAAGACCTACGAAGACGAGGTCAAGTCTGGCAAGGCGCTGGACGCTGCCTGGGACGCCAACACCAAGGATGGCAAGACCGACCAGCACACTGCGCTGGCCAGCTTCTATGCCACCGCCACCAGCCTGCAGTCGATCCTCGGTATCGACGACGCCAAGGCGATCCAGGGCGCGGTCGGCAAGTCGTCGCACAATGAAGATTTCAAGACCTTCTACAAGGATCAGCTGGCCACCGGCGAACGCATGCGCGAACTGCTCAAGGACAACTCGCCCGAGCAGGCCGCCTCGGAGTTCAGCCTTGAGGTGGCGCTCTACAACTCGGCACTCGACCCGCAGTTCACCGCCGAGTATGACAAGCAGCTCAACGACAACTTCTCGACCATCACCCAGGAGAATTTGTTCAAGGACGCCAGCTTCGACGACCTCAAGACCGCGTTCGGCAAGGACGGTGGCGAAGAGCTGGACGAGGACAAGGTGCGCAAGCTGATCGACCAGATGCGCGACGAAAGCCCCGAGCTGTTGCTCAACCAGGACGGCACCGTGGCCACCACCGACCAGGTGCTGGCGGGCTTCCGTGGCAATTGGGACCTGTTCCGCCAGGGCACCAAGGCCCTGGACAAGATGGGCAAGCTGTCGGACTTCGACCCCAACGGCAACGCCAAGGGCGCTTACGGCAGCGGCGTGCTGCACGGGGTGAGCGGGCTGTTCCTGGCAGGTGTCACCATCGCCCGCGGCGCGCAGAGCGGCGGCAAGCTC
Source organism: Pseudomonas sp. S44 (assembly GCF_016624805.1). Lineage (NCBI taxonomy): Bacteria > Pseudomonadati > Pseudomonadota > Gammaproteobacteria > Pseudomonadales > Pseudomonadaceae > Pseudomonas > Pseudomonas sp. S44. The sequence goes on along the minus strand of NZ_JACVTY010000038.1, from coordinate 15,581 downwards.
ACCGATCGCAACATCGTCGACATCACCACCGGGTCGGTGCAGACCACCACGGTCTTGATCGAGGGCGGTTCCAAGGGTTACCAGGAGCACTTGACCAAGGCGATCAAGAACGGTGAGCAGACGCTGACCGACATGAAGGACGGCAAGGTGATGCTCGACCTGCTCGATGAGGTCAAGGCCAACGTCAAGGATGGCAAGCACGCCAAGGTGGTGGCGAAGAACTTCGAGGAAGCTGCCAAAGGCATCGGCGGGCTGGCCGGTATCGTGGCCGGGGCCTATGGCATCTTCGATGGTGTGAACGCGCTGCGTCGTGGCGACAAGCTGGCCGGTGGCTTCGGCATCACTGCCGGCTCGCTGGGCGTGCTGGCGGGCAGTGCCTCGGCGGTGGAGGGCGGCCTCGGCCTGCTCGGCGCCAACCTGCCACGCTTCCTTCCGGGCCTGGCGGCCACGGCCGGGGTGCTGGGTTTCCTCGGCGCGGGCGTGGCGGTGCTGGCGGCGATCATCCCGGGCCTGGTCAAGGAAGGGCAGGAGCAGGTCAAGTCAGACAAGTTCGGCTCGTTGCTGGGCGATTCGATCGAGCGCTACGGCATCGACGGGATCAAGGATGGCACCTTGGCCGATATCCCCACCGAAGACTGGCCGGGTGGTGAGGAGTGGACTTCCTGATGACGCGCCGTGGTCGGCACATGCCTGCGGGTTGCGACCGACCTAGGGGCTATTTCGCGAACCTTCCTAATACGTCGTAGGGCATTTCCGGGGATACCATTTCCCCGGGTTTTGCCGTTGTGTGGCGCCGTCCGCGCTTCTACTCTCCCGGGGCCGGTCGCACATCGTCACCGCGTTTTCAGCCGACGGGCAGAGACACACGCCAGGTTCGCGTGGGTCGGGCTGGAACACGGGCGAGGGTGTGCGACGGGCGCTTTTCAACCAACGCTGGGGGAGCCATGGACAACGACGACCAATCGAATGAGCGCGGGAGCCTGAAACTGGTCAGCGCACCCGCACGTATCCGCCGCGAGCCACGCATGGCCTGGGTCCAGGCAATACCCGGGCTGCCGCCGAAGGAAACGCTGATGGAAATTTCCACGCTGCTCGGCTGCGTGACCGAACTCACCCGACGAGCCATCGACAAACCACAGGATGCCGAACCGCTCATGCGCGCCACCCATTACCTGTGCGGCATGAGCAAGGCGATGATCGACGGCCAACTGACCATCGTACGCGGTGAGGCGCCGGTCGAGGAGGGGTCCTAGCGATACCGCAAGCCCTTGATGCAGGACGCATCGGCAAGCAGACACCGGGATTCACGCGGGCAAGCGTGATAGATTCCCGGGCCTCGTAGTTGCAGACCATGGACAGGCCTCGAAATGAGCAGGACCTCGCAATCCGCTACACCCCGGGTGCGCCGCGTGCGCCCGACCTTCGCCCAGGTGTTTCGCAAGAACCTCAAGCGGGTGCTGACGCACTGGACGCCGTTCACCGTGACGCTGGTGTTCCTCGGGACCTTCCTCGGCAGCGTGAGCCTGTACATCTACACCCGGGCCATCGGTCGCGCCGACCTGTTCATGTCGGCGCTGGATTCCAAGTCGTCACTCGCCGCCTGGATGTTCGTGGTCGTCGCGGTGATGTTCTCGCACCTGATCATCCTGATGGGCTCGTCGTGGCTCTACGGCACGGCGGTATCGCTGTTCGGCAGGGTGCGCTGGCTCACCCGCCATGTCGCGCTGTGGCTGGTGATTCCGTTGGCGGTGGGCTACGCCGCCTTCATCGTCCTGGGCTTCTTCTACCACCGAATGCTCAGCCCCGGCGTTGCCATGCTGTTGATCTCGGCAGCCACCTTGCTGGCGTTTGCCGCGTTGTTCTTCTCCCGGTCGTTCAGGTCGTTGTTCGTTCTCGCGGCGCCGAAGAACAAGGGCAAGGCCGATCGCTGGTTTCTTGGGATATTCCTGTCGTTCACCCTGGTGTTCGCCGTCATCGCCAGCTCGTTGTCGATGCTGTTGATCATCGACACTTACGTCGGGCGGGATAACGAGGCGGCGGTATCGTTCGTGGCAGGCTTTTCACTGTTCACGCTGCTGATGAGCCTGCTGCCTTCGATGTTGTACTTCGTGTTCAAAGGCGATATCTACCGCAAAGTCGCCGCGGGCATCGGCGGCGCCTTGCTGTTCTTCGTGATCTTCCTCACCACCGCCAAGGGCGCGATGTCGAGCATCACCTATTCGGTGGCCGGCAGCCTGGAAGTGCGCCAGGGCTTCTCCCAGCGCTACGTGTTCGATCGCCAGGTGACACTGGCCGATATCGATCCGCTGCTCTGGCACAGCCGTCTGCGTCACGATGGCAAGGTGCAGGTCAGGGCCTACCAGTTGTTCGCGTTCGGCGACCTGCTGCTGTTGTGCCCACACAGCCTGCTCGGGGCCAAGCTCCACCAACTGCCTGACTACACCCGCCTGTGCATCTTCACCCGCAGCAGCCAGGTGGAGCGCTTGCCGCCGCTGCTGTTGCCAATCGTGCAGCGCGAGCCGCAACGGGCGCATTGGCAAGAGGCGGCGGACCGGCAAATGGGCTGGGAGCAAATACGTGGGCAAATGTTGCAGGACAAGCGCTAGGCATGCGGCCTTTATCGGCCTGTCGCCTGTTCACCCGTTGCCTCGCCAATGCCCTGAGTCATCACCTCCATCTGCGCAGGCGGTTTGGCGACGTTGCGGTTCGCCACCCCGAACGGCACATGCACCATCGGCAGGTTGCCCGCCGCCGAGCTCAGGTGGCTGCGCTGGTCATCGAAGAACATGTGTGGCTTGAGAATGGACAACACTCGGTCCTTCTCCATCCCACCCAGAAAGAACGATTCATCCGGCGAAACGCCCCAGTCTTTCAAGGTGGTCACCACGCGCTCATGGGATGGTGCGTTGCGCGCTGTGACGATGGCAATGCGCAGGATGCGCTTGTAGTCAGGGTCTTGCGCAAGCTTCTGGTCTTCGAGGGTGCGGATGTGCGAGAGCTTGCGGTACAGGTCCGCCAGCGGCCCCGGCTGATGCGGGATGGCTTTGCGCGCGAACTCGTGGGCCTGGAAGTCGTGGAGGTTGTTGTGCTGCTTGTAGACCGTCTCGGCTTCGTCGTCGGCGATCACGCCGTCGAAGTCGAAGGCCACGCGCAGCTCGGTGTCGATCTCGTCGTCGTAGATGCGTGTGGGCAGCACCAGGCCGGCGGGATAGTCGGCGTCGATGGCGCGCTGCACGTCTTCTTCGTTGGCGCTGAGGAACAGCGAAGCATTGAAGGCCGGGATGTATTCGTAGGGCGAGCGGCCAGACATGAAGGCCGCGCGGGTGATGTCCAGGCCGTAATGCGTGATGGAGCGAAACACCCGCAGCCCGGTTTCCGGCGAGTTGCGCGACAGCAGCACCACTTCAACCGGCAGTTGCCCCGGGAAGGCCTTGTTGATGCTCAGGAAGCGGCGGATGAACGGAAAGGCCACGCCCCTGGGGAACGGATTGTCGAGGTTCGCTTCATGATGCTGGCGATAGGCTTCGACGCCTTCACTTTGATAGATGTCGTCGGATTCAGCGAGGTCGAACAGCGCACTGGAGGCAACGCCGACGACAAGTTTCTGTTCGATGGGGTAGGGCATTGAGAAGTCCTGAACCGATAGGCATCACCGAGACTTGGCGCGGTGCGGCCATGATTGTACTGCCATAAAAGGATAGCTGTGATGTTCAAGGTGTTCGTCAGCGCAAAGCGCTGGAAATCCCCCGGCGCGCAGGCGCAAGTCCGCCACCCAAAGGTGCACGCGTGCATCAAAATGAGATATAAAGCCCACAAATTTTCACCGTGATCAGCAATTTGTGTGCGCATTGCACATTAATGGATATCGTTAAAGCCCAATTCCCAGTCTGAACATCGTCTACTCTGGATCCGGCCCACTTATTGCTCCGCCAGCGCCACCCCCCCCAACACTGGAACACTATAAAAATGAGCTCACCCGGCGAATTCCCCCTGACCGAAGCCCCCCGGCACGCCCGCAAGGGCCTGCTGCCGATTGCCATGGTCCTGTTCAGCTTCACCTTTTTCACCGGCACCATGTTCGCTGGCGGCAAGCTGGGCATGGCCTTCAACTTCGTCGACATGCTGTGGATCGCCACCATTGGCAACACCTTGCTGGCGATCTATGCGGCAACGCTCGCGTTCATCGCCTCGCGCAGTGGCCTGAACACGGTGCTGATGGGGCGTTTCTGTTTTGGTGAGTCGGGCAGCCGGCTCTCCGATTTTCTGCTGGGTTTCGCTGAGCTGGGCTGGTACGCCTGGGGCACGGCGACAGTGGCGATCGTGCTGGTCAAGCTGCTGGGGCTGGCCGAGGGCCTGACCATTCCGCTGATGGTGTTGTTCGGATTGGGCTTCAGCATCACTGCGATCATTGGCTTCAAGGGGCTGGATTGGCTGTCGCGGCTGTCGGTGCCCCTGATGTTCGTGCTGCTGGTGATTTCGATGGTCATCGCCACCCGGCACGTGGGTGGTTTCGAAGGGCTGATGGCCGTGGTGCCGCACGAGGCGATGAGCTTCTCGGCAGCGGTGACCATGGTCTTCGGCACCTTCGCCAGCGGCGCGACCCAGGCCACCAACTGGACACGCCTGTCGCGCAGTGGCCGGGTGGCGGTCACGGCCAGCGTCGTGGCGTTCCTGGTGGGCAACGGCCTGATGGTGGTGGCCGGCGCCTGGTGCGCGATGGTCTACCAGCAAGCCGACATCGTCGAAGTGATGATGCTGCAGGGCCTGTCGTTCGCCGCCGTGGTGATGCTGTGCCTGAACCTCTGGACCATTCAGGGCCCGACCATCTACAACGTCGCGGCGGCAACCTGCCACCTGGTGCGCAGCGAGCGTCGTCGTACCGCGACGCTGGTGGCGGCCGGCGTGGGCATCGTGCTGGCGATCGGTGGCATGTATGAATGGCTGATTCCATTCCTGGTGCTGCTGGGTTCGATCATTCCGCCGGTCGGCGGGGTGATCATGGCCGACTTCTGGTACCGCCACCGTGGCAAGTATCCGGCCCTGGCTTCTGTCAGCCTGCCGCGCTACAACCGCGCCGGCCTGTTCGCCTACGCAGTGGGGGCGGTGCTGGCCTACAGCTCGCCGTGGGTCGCCCCGTTGGTGGGTATCGGTGCTTCGGCGCTGTGCTACATCGTCCTGCTTGAAGTCGTTGCGCGCGTGCGCCCCGTGGCACAGGCCAAGCCGTGAGCCTGGCACTCGATGAGCTGCTGGGGCTGCCCGGTCTCGAAGAGATGACCGTGCGGGCCGGTGCACGCAACCTGCAGCGGCGGGTGCGCTGGCCTTACGTGGCGGAGAACGAAGGCATTGCCGAATGGGTGATGGGCGGCGAACTGGTATTCGTCACCGGTATCAACCATCCGCGTGGCGAGGCCAACCTGCTGAGCCTGGTGGAGGATGGCGATGCTGTCGGTATTGCCGGCATGGTGATCCTCACCGGCGGCACCTTCATCCAGCACATCCCGGCGGCGGTGGTCGAGCGTGCCGAACAGTTGGGGCTGCCGCTGATCGAGCAGCCCTACGCCTTGAAGATGGTGGTGGTCACCCACCTGATCGGCACGGCGCTGGTGCAGATGGGCCAGGTGCGGCGCTCGCGTGACGACATTCTCGGCCAGCTGTTGACCGGCGACTACCCAAGCCTGGCCATTGCCCGCCAGCGCGCTGCACACCTGCAGTTGGCGCTGGACGAGCCCCGCCGTGTGGTCGCGCTGCGGCTGTCGGCGGTTGATGGCCTGTTCGAGCGGCATCGACCGGAGCAGGCCGAACGCCTGTGGCAGAACACCCGCCAGGCGCTCGAAGAGCAACTGGAGACCTGGTGCCGTACGGTTGCGGGGGCGGTCATGGCGCAATTGCCGGGTGACCTCTTCGTGCTGCTGCTGGCCGACGCACCGGACTTGCGCCCGGCGCTCGCAGCCTTGTATCGGCAACTGGCCGAGGTGACCGGCGAGATGGCGTTGTTCATGGGCCTGTCGTGCCTGGCCGAAGACTGCGCCCACTACCGTCAGGCCCTGTGCGAGGCGCGCCAGGCTCTCGAAGTGGCACAGAACATGCGCCCGGCTACTGGCCTGTGCGATTTCAGCGAGCTGGGTGTGTTGCGCCTGCTGCAGGGGATTGCCGACCGTTCGCTGATCGACAACTTCGTCGCCCAGACCCTCGGCCCGCTGATCGAAGCCGGGCGCAAGCATCCCTACGCCCTGGTGCACACCCTCGATGTACTGCTCAAGGAAAACGGCAACGGCGCCCAGGCGGCGCAACGCCTGGGCGTACACCGCAACACCATCATCCAGCGTATTCAACGCATCGAGCAGTTGAGCGGACAGTCGCTCGATGACTCGCTTTTCCGCATGAACGCTTCCGTCGCGCTGCTGATCTGGCGCATGAGCGAAAGCCAAGGCAAGGAGTAACCCCATGAATATCATCAACGCCCGCCTGCGCGGCAAGACCGGCCTGTTCCGGATCGAGCTCGATGGCGATCGCATTGCCGCCATCGAACCCCAGGACGCGGCGGTTGCACTGAGCAACGCTGCGGACATCGACGCTGCGCAGAACCTGGTGATCCCGCCCTTCATCGAGCCGCACATCCACCTCGACGCCACCCTGACCGCCGGCGAGCCGCGCTGGAACATGAGCGGCACGCTGTTCGAGGGCATCGAGTGCTGGGCCGAGCGCAAGGCCATCACCACCCACGAAGACATCAAGGTCCGTGCCAAGAAGACCATCGGCGCATTGGTCGACCACGGCATCCAGCACGTGCGCACCCACGTCGATGTCACCGACCCGACCCTGGTCGCCCTCAAGGCGATGGTCGAGGTGCGCGAAGAGGTCCGCCACCTGGTCGACCTGCAGATCGTCGCCTTCCCCCAGGAGGGGATCGAGTCGTACGCCAACGGTCGCGAACTGATGACCGAAGCGGTCGCCCTGGGCGCCGATGTGGTCGGCGGCATTCCGCACTTCGAAAACACCCGTGACCAGGGCGTTTCGTCGGTGAAGTTCCTGATGGACCTGGCCGAGCGCACCGGTTGCCTGGTGGATGTGCACTGCGACGAAACCGATGACCCGCAGTCGCGCTTTCTCGAAGTACTCGCCGAAGAGGCGCGGGTGCGCAACATGGGCGAGCGCGTCACTGCCAGCCATACCGTGGCCATGGGTTCCTACGACAATGCCTACTGCTACAAGCTGTTCCGCCTGCTGAAGATGTCTGGCATCAACTTCGTATCCTGCCCGACCGAGAGCATTCACCTGCAAGGGCGTTTCGACAACTTCCCGAAACGCCGCGGCGTGACTCGGGTGGCTGAGCTCGACCGCGCCGGCATGAACGTGTGCTTCGGTCAGGATTCGATCGTCGATCCGTGGTACCCGCTGGGTAACGGCAACATCCTGCGCATCCTCGAAGCGGGCCTGCATATCTGCCACATGCTCGGCTATGAAGACCTGCAGCGCGCGCTGGACCTGATCACCGACAACAGTGCGCGCACCCTGAACCTGGGCGAGCGCTACGGCATTGAAGTGGGGCGCCCGGCGAACCTGCTGGTGCTGTCGGCGCCGGATGACTACGAGATGATCCGTAGCCAGGGATATGCGCTGGTCTCGGTGCGTGGCGGCAAGGTGCTGATGCGCCGTACCCCCGCGCAGATCGAGCGCTTCGCCTGAGGCGCTGTGTGGGGGCAACTGCGTGCCCCCACACATCACTGTTCACCCACCGCCTGCGGCAGGTGCCCGAGCGGCAATCCCGTCTGTTCCTTCACCGTGGTAATCGCAAAATTGCTGCGGATGTCCGTCACCCCCGGCACCTTGAGCAGCGCCTCCATCAGGAACCGCTCATAGGCCCGCAGGTCCGGCACCACCACCTGCAGCAGAAAATCCGACTCGCCCGACACCAGGTGGCATGAGACCACTTCGCTCAACGCCGAGACCGCCTGGCGAAAGGCGGCGGACGATGCCTCGGTGTGCCGCTCCACCTTCACCCCAACGAATACCGTCAACCCCAGCCCCACGCCATCGCGGTCGATCTGTGCCTGATAGCCACGGATGATTCCAGCCTCTTCCAGCAGGCGTACGCGGCGCAGACAAGGGGAGGGTGACAGGCCTACTTCCTCGGCCAGTTGCACATTGGTCAGGCGTGCGTCGCGCTGCAGCGCCGCGAGAATCCGGCGGTCAAGGTTGTCGAGTTTCATTTTTGGCATTTATCCGTTTCTTTGAAATCGTGATTGGCACGATATGCCAATAATCCTCTCGCGTGTAGTGAACTACGCAACGCACGCCGGCGCGCTGCTCGTTAAGCTTTCAAGCCAGTGATCCCTTGCAGGCAGGAGAGGCGAAGATGGCGAATCTGGAGCTGTTCATAGGTGCGCTGGTCGCGGTATGCCTGGTCCCGGGGGCGGACATGGTGCTGGTGCTGCACACCTCGAGTACCCAGGGCCGCGCTTATGCAGTAGCGACCGCAGTAGGCCTTGCGATTGCGCGAGCGGTACACGTGACTCTGGCTGCATTGGGGCTGGCGGTACTGCTCAAGACGGTCGGTTGGGCCTTCGAGCTGGTGCGCGTGGTGGGCGTGGTGTACCTGATTTGGGTGGGTCTGCGCATCGCTCGTGCGCCCAGCCTGGTGCCTGATCTCAACGATGCAGACATGCCAGTGGCCCGACGCGCCTACGGCACGGCGGTGTGGCGTGGGCTGCTGACCAATATCAGCAATCCCAAGGCGTTGTTGTTCTGTTCGGTCCTGCTACCGCAGTTCATCGATGCCAGTGTCGGCGAGGTCGGTGGGCAGTTCTTGCTGCTGGGTGTGGTGCTGGTGATCGTCGGGCTGTTGTTCGACCTGTTCTACGCCATGATCGGCGCTGCGTTGGGCTACTGGATGGCGCGCAATCCGAAGGTCGAGGTGGTGCAGCGCTGGACCTTCGCCAGCCTGTTGATCGGCTTTGGCCTGCGCCTGGCGTTGATCGGCCGCCCGCAGTGAGTGCAGCTTGGTCTAGAATGCCGCTTTCCTTCGCTCGACGGACTGGCCATGGACCCGCTCTACCTCATCGCTCTGGGCGCTTGTGTCGCCGGTTTCGTCCAGGGGCTTTCCGGTTTTGCCTTCGGCATGGTCGCCATGTCGTTCTGGGCTTGGGGCCTGGAGCCACGCCTGGCGGCGTCGCTCACGGTGTTCGGCAGCCTCACCGGGCAGTTGATTGCGGTGTTCACCGTTCGCCGCGGTTTCAGTTGGCGGTTGCTATGGCCCTTTGTGTTGGGTGGGCTTGCGGGTATCCCGCTGGGTGTGTGGGTGCTGCCCTACCTGGACATGCTCTGGTTCAAGGCAGTGTTCGGCACCCTGCTGGTGCTGTGGTGCCCACTGATACTGCTGGCGCCGCGCCTGCCCAGGGTGCCGGGCAATCGCCTGGCGGACGGTGCGGTGGGTATGGTTGGCGGTGTGCTCGGTGGCATCGGTGGTTTCACCGGCACCGTACCGACCTTGTGGTGCACGGTGCGCGGCTTTGACCGCGACACCCAGCGCGCGGTCATTCAGAACTTCAACCTGTCGATGCTGGCGGTGACCATGCTCACTTACCTGGGCACCGGTGTGGTGACTTCGGCGATGCTGCCCTGGTTCGGCGTGGTGGCCCTGGCCATGCTGATCCCTACGGTACTGGGCACACGGGTCTACCTGGGCATCAGCGAAGCGGCGTTTCGCCGGCTGGTGCTCGGGCTGCTGACCTTGTCGGGGATAGCCATGCTGGTGGCGTCGGTGCCGGTGTTGCTGGGGCGCTGAACGCTTGCCTATGGGCGGTTTACTTGGCACGCTTGGCCCCGGTCTGCAAACGCACATGCCGCGATACAAGGAACCGCCAAGGTGAGCTGGGAAAAAGTCGGGAAAGCCCTCGCGGGCCTGCTGGTCATCGTCGTCGCCGGCGCCGCGCTTTATGCGTCGCTCAAGGACGATCGTGGCCTGAAGGCCTATGTCGCCTACGAGGCCCTGACCTACCCCAGCCAGTTCAACGAGCGCATCGGCCAGGCCCGCGAGCAACTCAAGTACGAGCGGCTGTTCGCAGGTGTCGAGGCGCTGGCCAAGGGTGCATTGAGCCGCGATCAGGTCGAGGCCCTGGTGGCCCAGGCGCAGACGCCCTACATGCAACTATTCGCCAAGCCCTTCGAGGCGGGGCTGGTGGACCATCGCACCGGGTTGTTCATCACCTTGCGCAATACGCGTGACGAACCACTCAAACAAGTGCACATCCGCCTGCCAGCCAAGGGCCTGGTGCAGGTGCGCGATGACGCCGGGGACGACAGCATTCCCGAGAACGCCACCAACATCATCGAGATCCCATCCATCGAGGCCGGCGGGGTGTGTCGGGTGTGGGTGTACTTCGATGCCGACATCTCGCAGATCACCCAGGGTGGTATCAGCATCGTGCATGCCGAGGGGCCGGCAGATATCCAGGTGATACGCCAGGTCAGCGGTTTCCAGGCGCTGATGGCCCGTTATGGCCAGGTGCTGATCGGCCTGGTGGTGGCGCTGGGCTCTCTGGTGCTGGGGCTGACCTGGGTCATGCTGCGTCAGCGCCATCGCTTGCGGCAGCTGCGCAACTGCTGACGACGGGGCAACCTTCATTTGCCCCTGGTGGGGCTGGCCATGGCTGATGTCTCAATCGGGGAGTGCCTCGTCTACCAGTTCGATCCAGTGCCGCACCGGTGTTCGCCCGGCACTGGCCAAGTGGTTCTGACAACCGATGTTGGCGGTGACGATCACCTCGGGATTGCCGCTTTCCAAGGCGCTCAGGCGGTTATCGCGCAGTTGCTGCGCCAGTACAGGTTGGGTCAGTGAATAGGTGCCCGCCGAGCCGCAGCACAGATGGCCGTCGGGCACGGGTGTCAGGTTGAAGCCCAGGCGCTCGAGCACAGCCTCCACGACACCCCCCAGCTTCTGTGCATGCTGCAACGTGCAGGGGCAATGGAAGGCCAGACGCTGGTCGGCTCGAATACCCAGGCGCTCCAGCGGCGCATCGCGCAATACCTCCACCAGGTCCCGGGCCAGTGCGCCGACCCGCGCGGCCTTGGCGGCGTAGGCCAGGTCCGCCGCCAGCAGGTGCCCGTAGTCGCGCACGAAGGCGCCGCAGCCACTGGCGGTCTGCACGATGGCTTCGGCACCGGCTTCGATGGCTGGCCACCAGGCGTCGATGTTGCGTCGAGCGCGATCGAGGCCGGCGGCCTGCGCGTCGAGATGATAGTCCACAGCGCCGCAACAACCGGCCTCACGGGCCGCTATCACCGAGATTCCCAAGCGATCCAGCACCCGCGCTGCCGCCGCGTTGGTGTTGGGCGACAGCGCCGGTTGCACGCATCCTTCGAGCATCAGCACCCGACGCGCGTGCTGTACCTTGGGACGCGGCTTGAGTACAGGCTCATGGCGCGGCAGCTTGGCCTGCACCGGCTTCGGCAGCAGTGGCCGAAAGGCCCTGGCTGTGCGGGTCAGGGCCTTGAACAACGCAGGCCTGGGGACGAACAGGCGCAATCCGTGGCGTAGCAGGCGCTCGCCCAGCGGCCGCGGCACCTGCGCGTCGACCACGGCACGACCGATGTCCAGCAGGTTGTGATACTCCACCCCGGACGGGCAGGTGGTCTCGCAGTTGCGACAGCTCAGGCAGCGGTCCAGGTGAGTCTGGATGCTGGCGGTGGCCGGTTGCCCTTCGAGTAGCAGCTTGATCAGGTAGATGCGCCCACGCGGCCCATCCAGCTCATCGCCCAGCAGTTGATAGGTCGGACAGGTGGCGGTGCAGAAGCCACAGTGCACGCAACTGCGCAGGATACGCTCGGCCTCGTCGGCCCGTGGCAGGCGCTTGGCCTGTTCGCTCAGGTTGGTCTGCATGGCTGGCCCTCATATGTCGGCATACAGGCGGCCGGGGTTGAAGATGCCGCGAGGATCGAGTTGTCGCTTGAGGTTGCGCTGGTAACGCAGCAATGGCTCGGGCAGCGGATGGAACCCGGCGCTGTGGCAGGCATGCAGCGTGGCATGGCCGCCAAGACCTGCGACCGCTTCGCGGATGACGCTGGGCGAGGCGGCGGATTTCAGCCAGCGTTGGGCGCCACCCCAGTCGAGTAACTGGCGGCCGGGCAGGCTGAGCGGCGGGCTGTTATGCGGCAGTGACAGGCACCACAGGGGCTCGTCAGCGGCGAAGAAGGCCAGGCGTTGTTCACGCAGGTCATGCCAATAGCGGTTGTCCAGCAGCGCGCCGCCCAGGCGCTCGGCGGCAGAGGCCACCGAGCCTTCCCCGCCTTCCAGGCGCAGGTACAGGGCGTCGCCGTCATGGCAGGCGGCTGTGATCGGCAGCGCTTGCTGACCCCAGGCTGCCAGCTCGCCCAGGGCTTGCCGAAGATCCATCGACAGGCGCAGGCTCTGGCAAATGCGCGGTCGCGGCAGCACCTTCAGCGATACCTCGGTCAATACCCCCAGGCAGCCGAAACTGCCGGCCAACAGGCGCGACAGGTCGTAGCCCGCGACGTTCTTCATCACCTCGCCACCGAAGCGCAACAGCTTGCCGTGCCCGGTGATGACTCGGGTGCCGAGCACATGGTCGCGTACCGAGCCTGCCCAGGGCCGACGTGGCCCTGCCAGCCCGGCCGCGACCATCCCGCCCAGCGTGGCGCCGTCGCCCAGGTGTGGTGGTTCGAACGGCAGCATCTGCCCGGCCTCGTACAGCACAGCCTCGATCTCGCGCAGCGGCGTCCCGGCGCGTGCCGTGAGCACCAGCTCGGTGGGGTCGTAGCTGACGATGCCGCGATGGCTGCGGGTGTCGAGGGTCTGGCCGTCGACCGGACGACCGAGCATGGCTTTGCTGTCGCTGCCCTGGATACGCAATGGCGTACGCTGCTCGAGGGCCTGGCGCACCTGCTCCAGCAGGTCGGCGCTGGCATCGTGATCCTGATCCATCAGAAACGCTCCAGGTCGGGGAAGGGTAACTGGCCGTGGTGCACGTGCATCGCGCCGAATTCGGCGCAGCGCTGCAGGGTCGGGATGTTCTTGCCAGGGTTGAGCAAGCCCAGCGGGTCGAAGGCGTGCTTGACCGCATGGAACAGCGTCAGCTCGTCGGCGTTGAATTGCGCGCACATCTGGTTGATCTTCTCGCGTCCCACGCCGTGCTCGCCGGTGATGCTGCCGCCCACCGCCACGCACAGTTCCAGGATCTTGCCGCCGAGGACCTCGGCACGCTCCAGCTCGCCGGGCTGGTTGGCGTCGAACAGGATCAAGGGGTGCATGTTGCCGTCGCCGGCATGGAACACGTTGGCCACGCGCAGGCCATGCTCGCGCGACAGCTCACCGATGCCGTGCAGCACCCCCGGCAGTGCCCGGCGCGGGATGGTGCCGTCCATGCAGTAGTAGTCGGGGGAAATGCGCCCTACCGCCGGAAAAGCGTTCTTGCGGCCTGCCCAGAAGCGCACGCGCTCAGCCTCGTCACGCGCCAGGCGTACCTCGCTGGCGCCGGCTGTCTTGAGCACGGCCTCGACGCGCAGGCAGTCGTCCTTCACGTCTGCGTCCACGCCGTCGAGCTCGCACAGCAGGATGGCGGCGGCCTCGGCCGGATAGCCTGCATGGATGAAGTCTTCGGCGGCCCGTAGCGACAGGTTGTCCATCATCTCAAGGCCTGCGGGAATGATGCCTGCGCCGATGATGTCGGCCACCGCACGAGCGGCCTTTTCCACGCTGTCGAAACTGGCCAGCAACACCCGCGCCACCTGTGGCTTGGGCAGCAGCTTGACGGTGACTTCGGTGACGATGCCCAGCAAGCCTTCGGAGCCGGTGAACAGCGCCAGCAGGTCGAAGCCTGGGGCGTCCAGGGCATCGCTGCCCAGCGTCAGGTATTCGCCCTCGATGGTGAGGACTTCGACCTTGAGCAGGTTGTGCACGGTCAGGCCGTACTTCAGGCAATGCACACCCCCGGCGTTCTCCGCGACATTGCCGCCGATCGAGCAGGCGATCTGTGACGAGGGATCGGGCGCGTAGTAAAGACCGTGTGGCGCCGCTGCCTGGGAGATCGCGAGGTTGCGTACGCCCGGCTGGACACGGGCGAAGCGACCTGCTGGATTGATCTCAAGGATGCGATTGAACCGCGCCATCACCAGCAGAATCCCCTGCGCCAGCGGCAGAGCTCCGCCCGACAGGCCGGTACCGGCTCCGCGGGCCACCACCGGCACCTGGTGCGCGTGGCAGATCTTCAGCAGCGCCTGAACCTGTTCCAGGTGTTGTGGCAGCACCACCAGCAATGGCACCACGCGGTAGGCGCTGAGGCCGTCGCATTCGTAGGGGCGCAGGTCTTGCTCGGTGTGCAGGATGTCGAGGTCGGGCAGGGCGCTGCGCAGGGTATCCAGCAGCGCGGCCTTGTCGACCGTGGGCAGTGCGCCGTCCAGGCGCTCGTCGTACAGGATGTTCATGGGGCGGACTACCAGGCACTTGTCGTTGTTGTGCGGGGAAGGATAGCTACCCCTCGGCCTGGTGCACCCTTCAGTGGGCGTTCTGGGTGAGGCGAATGATCTGCCGGGCCAGGTACGCACCGGTCAGGATCACCCCGAACAGGCGCAGCGTCTGCATCGCCAGGACCATGCCGACATCGGCGTGGGTTTCCACCGCGATGATCGCCATCGCATCCAGGCCGCCGGGGCTTGTGGCCAGGTACATGGACAGGAAGTCGGTGCCGGCGAGCCGCGCCAGCAGCCAGGCACAGCCCGCGCAGAGCAGGATCAGCACCACGGCGCCGGCGATCATGGTCGGCAGGCGCTTCCACACATAGCGCACGGTCTGGCGGTCGAAGCGCAGGCCGATGTAGCAGCCGATGGCGCCGTAGGCGATGGCCAGCACTTCGCTGGGCAGACTGACGTGCAACACCCCTGTGAGTTGCAGCACTGCGCCAAGCATCAACGGCATCAGCAGGGCGCCGGCGGGCATCTTCGAACCGGCGGCAACGCCCACCAGCACCACGCCAAGACCAAGCAGCAGGTTGCCCAGTTGCATGCTGTCGGCGACCACCGCGGCCTGGGCCGCGTCGCCAGCAACGCTGGTGGCGCCCAGTAGGTGACTGACCAGCGAGCCGATCATCACCACACACACCACACGCACGTACTGCATGGTGGCCACCACGCGTCCGTCGGCGCCGTTGTCTTCGGCCATCGACACCATGGCCGAAGCCGCGCCAGGCGCAGTACCCCAGGCAGCGGTGCTGCCGGGAATGTCACCGAAGCGCACGGTACCCAGGCCGACCAGCGCGCTGAGCGCGACAGTGGCGAAGGTGGCGAACAGCATCAGTGGCCAGGCGTCGGCCAGCGAGGCGAGCACCGGCCAGGTCACCGAATGGGCCACCAGCAGCCCGACACAGCCCTGGCCGAAGCGGAACACCTGGCGATGCAGGCTTAGTTGCGCGCCGGATACACCGAAGACGATGGCCACCAGCATGGGGCCGAGAAAAAGCCCGGCCGGCACGGCGAGGGCGTGGAGGATCTGCCCGGCGGCGCCCGCACAGAGGATCAGCGCGAGCCATTGCAGGATCAGGGTGGGGGATGGGTGCTTTGTTGCTTGGGGG
>NZ_JACVTY010000037.1:0-51676 GCF_016624805.1 Pseudomonas sp. S44 | reverse complement strand
ACCCTCGGCTCCCCCGCCCAGCCCCTGACCATCACCACCGCCCACGAAGTCGATGCCGCCCTGACGCTGGCAGAAACCGCACTGAGCAGGATCCAGGTCCGTCACTGAAGGAGCATCGAACATGAGCGATACCACTGCAGGCGTCACCGGGTTCGGATATGGAGATGGCGACAAACCGCTGTTCCGGGTCGAGCCCGGACATGATTCGAAACTGGCAATGGAACAGGCGTCGGCGATGATGGCCTGCGCCAAGCGCATGACCTTGCTCGCCTCCACCGATGGCGAGGCCGACCTGGGCTGGGCCGCGCACTTGCTGTGCGACATGGTCAAGGCGGTGATGGACGACGTGGAGATAGGACGCGGGCGGGAAAGCCGCTAGGTCAGAGCCGCATTGTCGATAGGCTGGGGCTGCACGTGGCCCCGGCCTATTGAATCGAATCGGCTACACAGGCTGTGATTCAGTCGCTTGGGCGAACCGCTGGCTTCGCACCAGCAGCACCAAACTCCACACTTTGACGGCTTCCGCACCAACTCCCAGTAGAAAAAGCAGCCAGGGTGCTGGCGTAACAAGCACGTTGGGCCATAGGAAGGCGATAGGTATCGAGGGAAGCAGGATCATTCGAAATGGCGCCTGGGCCAGGCCGACATAGGCCGCAGCACGCACGCCTTTGATAAACAGCAAACCACTGGCGACTACCGAGAGATGCACCGCTACGCCTGTAAGGCCGATAAACAATGCCAACTCACCATGCTCACGTGACAAGGCAACAATGCTTTGCAGATCATCCCAAAATGGAATCCGACCACGGCGAATACTGGCGACTGCGTAGAGCACAATGATGAGCGCATCCATCGCACCCCAAGATAATTGAGTAAATCGCCGAAACCGATAATTCATCAAGGCCAGAACACCATAGCGGGAGAACACACGAACTCACCGGATTGATTGCTATGCAAGGTCAGACGCCCAAGTACCAGAAACTTACCACCGGTCTTGAGGGGCTCCATGTAGATGCAGGCACTGCGCATCAGAAGTCCTCCGGCTTGGCGCGACGTCTGCGCGCTCGGCGACCGCTGGTCTCTTCCTTCAACTCAGAGAAGGAGACTGAAGCGTCCTCCAGAGGACGAAAAACCTTGTCTGTGAGACCAAGCTTCCACAGCACGAGCATCAACGATCTAACACTGACCGATGGATCCCCAAGCTCGATTCGACGCAGCATCTTCTCGGTAACGCCGAGTCTACTGACCACATCCAGTTGCCGGACACCCTGCTCCAGGCGCGCTGTTTTGACTAGAAGCCCTATGCGCTGGAGGCTTGCGTCACAATCCACCGGAAAAAACCTTTCCATAAGCGGCTCAATCTGTCCGACTAATTGAAATAAACGGACGATTATATCCGTTTATTTGTGAGTTGCGCGGCGCTGAGATGAGTGAAAACGCGCTAATCCATCTGCCCGTCCCGACTCGCTGGCGTAGGTCAAAAGAGGTCGGCCTGCTGAGCGAACTCAAAACCAACACATAGCAGTTACGCAAGTGCGGGTGTCACACCAACGCCCCATACCGCCCCGCCACCACAATCCTATTCCGCCCCGCACTCTTGGCCTGGTACAGCGCCATATCCGCCTCATGCAACCAGGCCTCGGCGCTCTGCAGATGCCCACCAAAAGGCGCGATGCCGATGCTCAGGCTCAACCCCTGCTCCGGCAATTCAGGATGGCGATAACACTCCACCGCCTCGCGCAGCCGCTCGAGCACTTCCTCGGCCTGGGCCACGCTGACGCCGGGCAGCATCACGCAGAACTCGTCACCGCCATAGCGGGCCACCGGGTCGCTCTTGCGCAGGTGGGTTGGCAGGAAGGCGCTGAGGGTGCGCAGGATGTCGTCGCCCATCAGGTGGCCGTGACGGTCGTTGATCTGCTTGAAATGGTCGATGTCGATCAGTGCCAGCACATTGGCCTGATTGTCGCGGCGGCAACGCTGGAATTCGCGCAGCAGCAGGTCTTTCCAGGCGCCGTGGTTGATCAGGCCGGTGAGGCTGTCGGTCTGGCTCAGGCGCGAGAGAGTGCGTTTATGCTGGGCGAGCTGGACGGTGACCTGATAGCAGATCAGGCCAATGGCCATGGGATAGATCAGCAGGATCGGCAGGCATGCAAGCATCTGTGCCTGACTGGTAGGCGGGAATAGCGGTGGTGCGTACAACCAGAGCCCCAGACCAATGCCCAGCGCCTGGGCGAGGAAGGTCTTGCCGAGCATGTGCCAGCCGCCTGCGGCGATCTTGTCCATGGCGATCATCGACAGGATGATCACGCTCGGCAGCGGGTTGAGCCCCATGACACCAGCCCAGCAGCCTCCGGCGAAGCCATCGAACACCAGGTTGCGCTGCTCGGCGCGAAAGGGCTGCTTCGACAACCGGGCCAGCTGATACGCGACGTGCGGCCAGACGAAGCCGTGCAGCGCGAGCAAGGCCCAGGTCCACCAGGCCGGCTGCAGCGGCCAGATGCCGATCAGCACACAGAAGAACCCAAGCCCGGTGCCGATGGCGCGGGGTGGGTACATGCGTTTGGCGAAGGAAAGACCCTTACCCGTTCGCTCGATCATCGAGGGCTCACCGAAAAAATGGACTGTCCTTGAATGCACCGGACAGGCAGCCAGGCGGGAAAATGCCCTGGGGGTCGGCGTTCGAGCATTGTGCCACTATCGAAAACAGGACTTCAAACGTGCTGGACGAAATACACTAACCGTCGGGTTAATTGCGTCGCGACTCAGCAGATACGGTAGACGCTTCACTAGACATGCGGAGCCGGGCGGCGCAAATGTGATCGAGCGCTCGGGCTATCTCGCCCGCATCTCCGTCTACCAAAACCTGCCTCCAGTACTCGGCGATTGCAATCTCGCTGTCCAGCAGCTCAGGGAAGCTGAAAGTGGATAATTCGAGCATCATCGCCAAGATCTCCGTTTCGTCGGATTGTCCAAGGTCGCCGATATTCTAATGGGGCTCACCTAACGAACCGTCTGATAAATATGCGGCCTGTTTCCGACGCAACCACAACAAAACACGTCCAGTAACATCCAACCAGCCTGCCCACCGAACCTTGCCCCGCCCCCGACGTCGGATCCTTCATCCGCTCCACGAAGAGATCCCTGCGTGAAAAACTACCTCGTGCGCAAGTACCGCCTGGTCCTCAAGACCTTCAACTACATCGGCTGGTCGCTGCTGTGGCTGCTGGTGTGGGACATCCTGGTCACCATCGATTTCATGCTGTTCTTCAACAGCAAGTTCAGCCTGCCGCTGATCCCACTGACGCTGCTGGGTTCAGCGCTGGTGGTGCTGGTGAGCTTTCGCAACAGCAGTGCCTACAACCGCTGGTGGGAAGCGCGCACGCTGTGGGGGGCGATGGTGAACAGTTCACGCAGCTTCGCGCGGCAGGTGCTGACGCTGGTGGACGATCCGGATGACGGGCTCAATCCGGTCAAGGCGACCTTGCTGCGTCGGCATGTGGCCTATGTGAACTGCCTGGCGGCGCACCTGAAGAACGAGCCGTGCCCGCCGGAACTGATGGCGTTCATCCCCCATCACGAGTTCGAGCGGCGCAATGGTTCGAACAACTTCGCCAATGACATTCTGGCCGGCTCCGCCGCCTTGCTGGCAGGCGAATACAAGGCTGGGCGGCTGGACAGCATTCGCCTGGCGCGGCTGGAGTCGACGCTGGTAGACCTGTCCAACGCCCAGGGCGGGATGGAGCGGATCGCCAATACACCGCTGCCCTACCCCTACGTGTATTTTCCGCGGTTGTTCATCACGCTGTTCTGCGTGATCGTGCCGATCGGGCTGGTGGAGTCGCTGGAGTGGTTCACGCCGCTGGCTTCGACAGTGGTGGGGTTCATGCTGCTGGCGATCGAGCGGATCGGCACCGACCTGCAGAGCCCATTCCGACGCAGCGAGCACCAGATTCCGATGGACACGATCTGCGAGACCATCGAACGGAATCTGGAATCGATGCAGCGCGAAGCGCAGTGTGGGGAGTGGGTGGACTGAGGCCGACCCGTTCACCTACGCCCGCACATACCGTTGGCGCAGTACATCGCTGAAGGCATCCACCAGCAACACCAGCACCAGCATGCCGATGATCACCGTGCTGGCCTGGGCTTCCTGGAACAGGCTGAGGGTGGTGTAGAGCATCTGCCCCAGCCCGCCCGCGCCGACGAAGCCCAGCACACTGGCCATGCGGATGTTGTTCTCCCAGCGATACAGGCTGTAGGCCAGCAACTGCGGCCACAGATTGGGCAAGGTGCCAAAGCAGAACGCCGCGACCTGGCTCCCGCCCTGCAAGCGGATCGCCGCCGCCGGCTCGGCGGGGGCATTCTCCAGCGCCTCGGCGAACAGGCGCCCCAGCACGCCTGCGGTGTGCAGCGCCAGGGCCAGGGTGCCGGCATTGGGCCCGAGCCCGGCTGCCAGCACGGTCAAGGCCGCCCACACCAGCTCAGGGATAGCCCGCAGGGCATTGAGCAGCAAGCGCGCCGCACCCTGCAGCGGCCAGCCGAAGCGCCCGGCCGCAGGCAATGCCAAGAGCAGGCCGAGCAGCATCGCCAGCAAGGTGCCCAGCCCGGACATGGCGAGGGTCTCTAGAGCACCCCGCGCCACCGCACGCAGGTACTCGGAAGAAAGATCGGGGCTCAGGAAGCGCGAGGCGTACCCGCCCATCTGCGCCAGGCCACCATTGCCGATGACCGACGCAATATCGAGTTCCAGGTAGGCGAACGACGACACCACCGCCGCAACGATGGCGACGATCACCAGCAGGTTGATCGCCCGGTTCATGTCAGCCTCCCACGCAACACGCGGCTCAACACATCGGCCAGGGTGACCAGTACGAGAAACGCCAGCAGCATGCTCGCCACCTCGGCGCCAGCGAACATGCGCATCGACAGGTCGATCTGCTGCCCCAGCCCACCGGCACCGACAAAGCCCATCACCACCGAAGCTCGCACCGCGCATTCCCAGCGGTAGACCGTGTAAGACACCACCTCCGCCGCCGCCACCGGCAGGATGCCATAGCAGAACGCACTCAACCGTCCGCTGCCGGCCTGCATCAAGGCATGGGCCGGGCGCTGGTCCACCGACTCGAAGATCTCGGCATAGACCTTGCCAAGCATGCCGCTGTAGGTGATGGCGATGGCCAGTACCCCCGCCGTCGGCCCCAGCCCCACGGCGCGCACGAACAACAGCGCCCAGACGATCTCCGGCACGCTGCGCAGGAACACCAGCAGGCCGCGCACCGGCATGCGCACCAGCCGCGACCAAGGCCCCGGGCGGCCGGCGCGTGATGCCGCCCTTAACGACAATGCCCGGCTGCCCACCAGGCTGGCCGGGATGGCCAGCAGCAATGCCAGGGTCATGCCGGCAGTGGCCACGGCAAGCGTCTGCAGGGTGGCTTCGAACAGCAACGCCAGAAACTCCCGATCATGGGCAGGTGGCCAGAAGGCGCCAACGAAGCTTGCCATCTGTTGACGGTTCTCGGCCTGCAACAGCACCCCGGGGTCGAGTTCGCTCAACTGCAACCCCGGCCACAACAGGGCCAGGCATAACAGGGTCAGCAACAGGCGTGGCAGCGCCGCGGGGTCGCGGGCATCGGTCTTCAGCATCGCGGAATCTGCACCGTCAGCGTCGGCCCCACGGTCGTCGGCGAGGCCAGTTGCTCATTGGCGTAGAGGGCGTCGAGCAAGGCATCGGTCACCGCCCCTGCCGGACAATCGAACACCACGCGCCCTTCGCGGATACCAATCACCCGGGGAAAATGCGCGAGCGCCAGCTCCACCGCATGCAGGCTGGCGACCAGTGTCACGCCATGGGTTTGCGCGTGGCGATTGAGCAGGGCCAGGCTGTGATCAGCCAGCACCGGGTCCATCGCCGAGACCGGTTCGTCGGCCAGCAGTACTTCAGGTTGCTGGTACAGCGCACGGGCGATACCCACCCTTTGCAACTGGCCACCGGACAACTGCCCGCACTGCACGAACAGCTTGTCGGCCAGCCCCAGCTCCGCCAGCACCTGTCGCGCGCCCGGCACATCGCTGGGGTGCAGCAGATTGAGCAGGCCGCGCAAGGTGCCCCACTGGCCAAGACGCCCGGCCAATACGGCGGTGACCACCCGCTGGCGCGGCGGCAACGGCGGTGCCTGGTGCACCAGCGCGACCCGCGCCCGCAAGCGTTGCCGCGCGCCCGCCGACAGTGCCCAGGGCCGTTCGCCAAGCAATTCCAGGTGCCCGGCGCCGGGCTGCACGGCCGTGGCCATCAGGTGCAGCAAGCTGGACTTGCCCGCCCCCGACGGCCCGATCACCGCCACCCGCTCGCCCTTGTCGATGCGCAGGCTCACGTCTTCGAGGGCGCGTACCTGGCCGTGCCGAAGCCCTGCCGCGTGCAGTTGGATACTCACTTGAGCAAGCCGGCCTCACGGGCAGCCTGTTCGGTGCCGGCGTAGTTTTCGGGTTTGGTCTCGATGAAGCGGCTGGCCGCCTGCAGGTCGAGAATCGCCTTGTGCTCAGCCTTGGCCGGGTCGAGGGCGAGGAAGGCTTGCTTGATCTTGTCTTTCAGGGCCGGGTCCATGTTGCCGCGCACCGTCCAGTTGTAGTCGTAGTAGGTCGGCGTGGTGGCGAACACTTTCACCTTGCTGGTGTCGACCTTGCCCGCATCGACCAGCTTCTGCCAGACACTGGCGTTGAGTACGCCGGCATCGACCTTGCCCGCCTGAACCCAGGCCACGGTGGCGTCGTGCGCGCCGGAATAGGCAACCCGACTGAAGTAGCTCTCAGGCTTGATGTTGTCTTGCTTGAGCATGAAATAGCGCGGCATCAGGCTGCCGGAGGTCGAGGAAATCGAACCGAAGGCGAAAGTCTTGCCCTTGAGGTCGGCCAGGCTCTTCACGTCCGGGTTGGCGGTGATGAACTTGCTGGTGAACTGCGCGTCCTGCTCGCGCTGCACCAGCGGTGTGGCGGTCGGGTCCTTCAGGTGCACCTGGACGAAGGTAAAGCCACCCAGCCAGGCAAGGTCCAGGCGATTGCTGGCCAGCGACTCGACCACCGCCGGGTAGTCGGCGACCGGTACGAACTGCACCTTCATGCCCAGTTGCTGCTCGAGGTATTCACCCAGCGGCTTGAACTTGCGCAGCAATTCGGTCGGCGCTTCGTCGGGAATCGCGCTGACCCGCAAAGTGTCGGCGGCCTGTGCGATGACGGCGCAGCAGGACAGCACGAGGCCGGCGGCGAGCGCCAAGGGGCGTTTGAGCATGGGAGTTCTCCGGTTCAATAGCGGGGAAAGTGCCGGCGACGCACCGACTGCGGGAATTATAAGAGCCGATGGCGCAAAGGCCAGCTTTGCTACAATCGCGCAACAATTGGACCCGAGGTACCTATGAGCGAGCCGATTCGCCTGACCCAGTACAGCCACGGCGCAGGCTGTGGCTGCAAGATCTCCCCCAAGGTGCTGGATGTGATCCTTGCCGAAAGCGGCAGCCAGGCGCTGGACCCCAAGCTCTGGGTCGGCAACGCCTCGCGTGACGACGCTGCCGTGTACGCCCTGGACGACGAACGTGGGGTGGTCTCGACCACCGACTTCTTCATGCCCATCGTCGACGATCCGTACGACTTCGGCCGTATCGCCGCGACCAACGCCATCAGCGACATCTACGCCATGGGCGGCGACCCGCTGATGGCCATCGCCATCCTCGGCTGGCCAGTCAACGTATTGCCGCCTGAGGTTGCCCGCGAGGTGATCCGTGGCGGCCGTGCGGTCTGCGCCGAAGCGGGCATTCCACTGGCCGGCGGCCACTCCATCGATGCGCCCGAGCCGATCTTCGGCCTTGCGGTGACCGGCGTGGTCGGCAAGCGCAATCTCAAGCGCAACGACACCGCGACCGTCGACTGCACGCTGTACCTGACCAAGCCTCTGGGTATCGGCATCCTTACCACTGCCGAGAAAAAATCCAAGCTGCGTGAACAGGACCAAGGCCTGGCGCGCGACTGGATGTGCACCCTGAACACACCCGGCAGCCGCTTCGGCAAGCTCGACGGGGTCAAGGCCATGACCGACGTGACTGGCTTCGGCCTGCTCGGCCATCTGGTCGAAGTCGCCGAAGGCAGCGCTCTCACCGCGCGCCTGCAGTTCGATGCAGTACCGCGCCTGCCGGGTGTCGAGCACTACCTGGCCGAGGGCTGCATCCCCGGCGGTACCCTGCGCAACCACGAAAGCTATGGCCACAAGATCGGCGCCCTGAGCGATGAACAGAAGCACCTGCTGTGCGACCCGCAGACCAGCGGTGGCTTGCTGGTGGCGGTGAGCCCCGAGGGTCAGGCGGAGTTTCTGGCGGTCGCCGCTGAACTGGGCCTGGATCTGGCGCCGATCGGCACGCTGGTCGAGCGACAGACCTACGCAGTCGAGGTGATTTGATGCGCCCCGACTGCACCGATTTCAAACAGCTGTTCCTCGACGATGCGCCGATGATGGACATGCGCGCACCGGTCGAGTTTGCCAAGGGCGCCTTCCCCAGCGCCATCAACCTGCCGCTGATGAACGACCAGGAGCGGCAGAAAGTTGGCACCTGCTACAAGCACCAGGGCCAAAGCGCAGCCATCGCCCTGGGGCACCAACTGGTCAGCGGCGCGGTCAAGCAGGCGCGCCTGGAAGCCTGGGCCGCATTCGCCCAGGCCCATCCCCAGGGGTATCTTTACTGTTTTCGTGGCGGCCTGCGCTCGCAGATCGTCCAGGGCTGGCTGAAAGAGGTGGGCATTGACTATCCGCGGGTCAAAGGCGGTTACAAGGCCCTGCGGACCTTCCTGATGGACACCACCCAACAGGCAGTCGAGCAATGTGACTTTGTGCTGCTGGGCGGCCTGACCGGCACCGGCAAGACCGACGTGCTGCTGCAACTGGACAACGTGCTCGACCTCGAAGGCCACGCCAACCACCGCGGCTCCAGCTTCGGCAAGCGCGCCACCGTGCAACCGGCACCGATCGATTTCGAGAACCGCCTGGCCATCGATGTGCTCAAGAAACGCGCGCGGGGCGTGCAGCAGTTCGTGCTGGAGGACGAGGGGCGGATGGTCGGCAGCTGCTCGGTGCCGCTGGCGCTGTACCAAGGCATGCAGCAGTATCCGCTGGTGTGGTTGGAGGACAGTTTTGCCAATCGCGTCGAGCGCATCCTGCGTGACTACGTGATCAACCTGTGTGCCGAATTCGTTGCCCTGCATGGCGAAGAGGATGGGCGCCGCCTGTTTGCCGAGCGCCTGCGTCAGAGCATGGGCAATATCCACAAGCGTCTGGGGGGCGAACGCTTCCAGCGGCTGTATGCGCTGCTGGAGCAGGCGCTGCAGGTGCAGTTGCACAGCGGTGAGGTGGACCTGCACCGAGGCTGGATCGAGGGTTTGCTCAACGAGTACTACGACCCGATGTATGCGTACCAGCGTGAGGCGAAGTCGGGCAGGATCGAGTTTGCCGGTGATGCACTCGAGGTGCGGGAGTACTTGAAAGCACGGGCGATGCGCCGGCGCTGATTGCTCCGCGGGGCATGGCACCGGCTTTGCCGGTGCGGTACCTCTAGGAGCAGCGGTTCGCCGCTGCGACTTGTCCCGCGAACACGGGCGTAGCCCGTGCCAGGCAGCGCGGTGTATTTTTCGCGGGCAAGCCCGCTCCTACAGGGTTCGAGACCGTTCACTGTCCGGGGCTGAGAATCCGCTCCAGCTCCGCGGCGCGCTCGCGGGTCATGTCCAGTACGCACATGCCGCCTTCGAGTTGCGCCATGGTCCCGCCGCTGGCCTGGACATGGAACTTGCAGTTCTTGTCACGAAAGCTGATCCAGTCGCGCTGCACTTCACGCAGGCTTTTCTGCTGCGGCGCATCGAGCTTGCCGAGTAACTGCTTGTAGACACGGTTGAGGCGGTCGTCCTGCAGCTTGGTTTCATCCTTGATGCAGGCGCTCATCGCAACGGTGCTGGAGGCCTTGTCCATGCATTTGGTATAGGTGGGGGAGTTCTCGTCGGCCTGGGCCTGAGAGGCGAACACCAGCGCGGCAACGACGGCTGCCAGGGAATGCTTGAACATCGAAGAGAACCCTCTGATCAGAAAGATTGCCAGCCTAGCAGCAAGTGCGCCGCAAGGCCCCTGTGACCCTGTGAAATCGGACCTGTCCTACGCGCGCGAATGCCAGCCCCGACAATGGACAAGGATCAGCTCGCGCAACCACTGATGCCCAGCATCGCCCTCGCGTCGGGCATGCCAGGCCTGGGCAAAGCTGAACGCGCTGATCGGCAGCGGCGGCTCGAATACGCGCAGGGCCTTGTCTGGCGGGCTTGCTGCCAGGCTGCGCCGGGCCACGGTCAACACCAGGTCGGTCCCGGCCAGCACGGTCTGGGCCACACCCCAGTGCGGGAGCGTGAGGGCAATGCGCCGACGGACGCCGAGGGCCTTGAGTGCCTGGTCAATCTCGTTGTCGATACCGGGGCGTACCGCCACCAGCACATGCGGACGCGCCAGCCAGGCGTCGAGGGTCAGGCTGCCGCGCACCGGCAAGGTGCCACGATCGGCCACGCAGACGAACGACTCGTCGAACAAACCCTGCTCATGGATCTCCGACGGCAACTCGGGGAACACCCCAAGCGCCAGGTCGACCTCCCCGTCGATCAACTGCCCGAGCATCGCTTCGCGACTGCCCTGGGAGACGACCAGATCGATCTGCGGTGCCAGGGTGCGCAACTCGCGCATCAGCGCAGGCAGAACCACCTGGGCGCCATAGTCGGACATCGCCAGGCGAAAGGTGCGGCGAGCCCTGCCCGGCTCGAACCCCGGGCTGCCCAACAGCCCGTCGAGCTGCGCCAGTGCCTGCTGCAATGGGTCGCGCAGGGCCTGGGCGCGGGGGCTGAGTACCAGGCGCGCGCCACGACGCACCAGCAGCGGGTCGGCGAAGATATCGCGCAGTTGCGCCAAGGCATGGCTCACCGCCGGCTGGCTGCGGTGCAGGCGAATTGCTGCCCGGGATACGTGCTGCTCGCTGAGCAGGGCATGCAGGGTCAGCAGCAGGTTGAGGTCGATGCGACGCAAATCATCCATGTGACGAATAAGGCCTGTGCAGAATTCGAATTTCCATCATTTAAGCGCATACAAGAGACTGGACCAAGGTTATCCACAGGAGCTCACGCCATGCCCAAGGTCATTGCCTTGTCCGCCATCCTTCCCTTGCTCATCGCCCTGCTCGCCGGGGCGGCGGTGCCTTTTCAGGCTGGCAGCAATGCTGCATTGGGGCGCTTGCTCGGGCACCCGTTGTGGGCAGCGGGGGTTTCGCTGCTGGTCAGCCTGATGATGCTGGTGCCAGCACTGTTGCTGATGCGCGCGCCCATGCCACAGCTGCAGAACCTGGCCCAGGCACCCTGGTGGGCCTGGCTGGGGGGCGTCGCCGGGGTGATCTACATCACCGCCGCGTTGGTGCTGACGCCACGCCTGGGCGCGGCGGGGTTCATCGTCTGCGTGATCGCCGGGCAGGTGCTGTCATCGTTGCTGATCGACCAGTTCGGCTTGATGGGCCTGCCGGAGAAACCCGTGAACCTGCCACGGCTGTTGGGGGTGGCGATGATCGTCGGGGGCATGCTGGTGGTGCAGTGGGGCACGGCACGCAGCGCCTGAGCCCAGGCCGCTACAGGCTGTGTGCAGGCTCGGGGGGCATCAGCACCTGATCCACCTCGAAGCGCAGCGAGGGCATCTGCGTGGCGGCATACAGCATCATGCCGAGCGCTGCGATCAGGGCCACGTCCAGCCAGTTCCAACCCGGCATGTCGTCGGCCTTTCGGGCCTTCCAGCACCACCAGGCCTGACCTGCGCAGAAGGTGAGGATCGACAGCGACCACAGGTAGAACCCGGCCCCGAAACCTGTGACATCGTGGAATGCGTAGCTGCGGTTGTCGGGCAGCCGCTCAACGCCGAGGCTGCTTGCCGCCAGATATAGCGCCAGCAGACCGAACAGCAGCGACAGCCGCCGCAAGCGCCGATGGCTCAGGATCGCCAGCGCCAGCAGGGGATTGGCGAACCACTGATACAGCTCGAATGCCACGCCCCAGGGGCCGTAGAGCAGCATCTGCAAAGCAGGCATATGCTGCTCGGCGCCCATCAGGGCGCCATCGAAAAACAGGCCAAGCAGGTAAAGCAGCAGGCTGATGCTGATGTAGTAGGCTGGCAACCGGAGCTCCATCGGATCGGGCGAAACCCCGACCTTACCGCACCCGCGCCTCAGACGACAGGCGGTTCCAGCAACAACCCGTAGATCCCCGAGTCGGACAACTCGCCCGCCACGCACCAACGGGCGCGCAAGGTGCCTTCGAGGACGAAGCCCTGGCGCTCCAGGGTGCGCGCCGAGCCTTGGTTGCGCGGGTCGATCTCCGCCTCCAGGCGGCGCATGTGCAGGGTATGGGCCAGGTAGTCGATGAAGCAGGTCAGCGCCTCGTCCATGTAACCCCGGCCTTGCACGGCCTTGGCCAGGCAGTAGCCGATCTCGCCGCGACGCGAATCGTCATCGAGATTGAACAACTGGACCATGCCGATCAGTTCGCCATTGTCGCGACGGTACATGCCGAGCTTGAGCAGATTGCCGGCAGCATAGGCTTCGCGATCGGCGGCCAGGGCGCTTTCGGCCTCGGCCAGTTCCTGCCAAGGGGCGTGGTGCCAGAAACGCATGACCTCAGGATCAGCCATGATCGCCAGCCACTGCGCCGCATCGCCATGACGCATGGGGCGCAGTTGCAGGCGCGGGCTGTCCAGGCACAGGTCGCTGGGGAAACTGCGGGGGTGGGTCACGCAGGGACTCCTGTCCGACTTTTGGGAAGATGACAGTCTAGCGTCAGCGGCGTGATGAAAGTAAGCCGGGCGTCAGTGAGGGGCCTATCACGCAACAAGCCCGCGTCCACCAGATCCGTGGAAGCGGGCTTGTTCCGTGATAGGGCTGCAGAACAGCCCACCGCGGTTCAGCCGATCAGAAGCCCATGCTGAAGCTCAGCACCACGCCATGGTCGCGGTTCTCGCTGGACAGTTGCCCGGAGTACCCCACACCCAGCTTGCCGCTCTGGCCGACAGCCAGGTCGACACCGGCCTCGACCACCGCAGCATCGCGGGCGATCGGTACGCCTTCGGTGCTGAAGCCAGCGCCACCGGCAATGAAGCGAGCGTCGGCATCGGGCTTGGTGTCGCCGAAGGCATGCCGCCAGCCAACCGACAGCCGTGGTGTGATCTCGCTGCCGTTGTCCAGCTTGATGCGCTTGCCGGCGCGCACCCCGACGGTGGAGAAGGTCACGTCCTGATCGACGCTGGCCTTCAGGCGGCCATCGCCACCCTTCTCACGGGCACTGTCGCTGTCGTAGTTGACGTAGGCCAGACCTGCGAACGGTTCCAGGGCGATACCGCCAGCGTCGATGGCGTAACCCACCTCGCCGAACACCTGGGCGCTGCGCGCCTTGTACTTGGCCTTCAGGCGGTCGTCGTAGCTGCCCACCTGGACATCGCGCTTGGTGTCGATGTCATGCCAGGTGTAGCTGGCGCCCAGGCGTGCGGCGAAGGCATCCATCTGGTAACCCAGGTAGGTGGCCAGGTGGTAGCTGTCGACGCTGGCGTCCGACTGACGACGGTGAGCATCGATGCTGCTGCGGGTGTATCCGGCAGCGATACCGACTTTCCACTGATCGTCCAGGGCGCGGTCGACACCGAGCATGAAGCCCGACAGGTCACGGTCGACGCTGGCATGGCTGCTGCTGCCGTCGTATTCACCCCAGCCGCCAATGGCGCGGATCCAGCCCACGGCCTGGCCCTGGCAACCTTCGCTGGTCAGCTGCTGGTTGGCGGTCGGCGCCAGGGTGCGGCGTGGATCGTCCTCGCGGCTGCAATCCGGTTGACGCATACGGTCGTTGACCGCATCGCGGATGTAGCGCGAATCCTCGATCAGCACGGTCGCGGTGCTGGCGTGGATTTCCCCGGACAGGCTGTCAAACGCCGACTGCGCGGCCTGACGGTCCAGCGGCAGGATGTTGTCGCGCAGGCTGGTCGGCGCACCGGCGCTTTCCAGGGCCGTGGCGACACCACGCTGGTTGCTGGAGGCCGCGACATCGGCGAACGCGTTGCCGTTGCGGCTGACCGACAGGGTCACCTGGTTGGCGCCGTAGTCGAGCGAGCTGTTGAGGAATGCCGAGTTCATCAGGTTGTTGCTGGCGAAGGTGCCGTTGATGCCGCCAGCTGCACTGACCACGGTGTACTGCCCGTTGCCACCGGCGAGGTTGGCCACCGTCAGGCTGCCGCCCAGGTTGGCCGTGCCGCCGACATTCAGGTAGTTCACCGGCGCGGTGCCCAGGTCGATGACCAGATTGCCGTCGCTGGCGTTGGTGAAGTTGCCGCTGACATTGAGGTTGCCCGCAGGCCCTGGCAGCACGGTGCCGTGGTTGGTCAGGCTGGCGACGGTACCGTTGCCGGTGAGCGCCGCGCCGTTGGCCACGGTGACCTGGGCGCCAAGGTTGGTGCCCGGGTTGTCGGCATTGCCGACTTGAAGCGTGCCCTGGTTGACGTTGAAGGCCCCGCTGAACGGCTGGTTGCCAGTCAGCAACAGGCTGCCCGCCCCTTGCTTGGTGGTGGTGCCGGTACCGCTGAGGATGCCGTTGAAGGTGCCGTTGGTACCCTGCGCGAACACCAGGTTGGCGTTGTTGGTGATGTTGCCCTGCAGGCTGGTGGTGTTACCGCCCAAGGTACCGCCGCTGACAATGGTGCCACCGGTGTAGGTGTTGGCTCCGGTCAGCAACAGCGTGCCAGCGTCGAGTTTTTCGATACCGCCAGTGCCTACCAGTGGCGCGCTGATCACGGCGCTGGCACCTGCGTTGACCCGTACCGGGGCCAGGCTGCCATCGGCACCGTTGACCGGGGTCAGGCTGCCGCCTGTGCCCGGCACCACCTGGTAGCCGTCGCTGAGGAACTGCATGCCGCTGAAGGACTGGTTGCCGACCACGGTGACGGTGCCAGGTTGGCCACCGAACACAGCGAAGGCATCGCTCCAGGTTTCGCCAGTGGTGCCGTTGGAGTTGGTCCAGTTGGTACCAGGGCCCCAGGTGCCGCTGCCGCCGCCGATGCTGCCATCCGGGTTGGTCTTGCCACCGTTCCAGAACTGCAACTGGTCGCCCGCCCCTTGCACCACCAGGTTGATCTGGTTGGCGATGGCGGTCTGCAGGCTCAGGTCACCCAGTGCCACGCTGCCGGGGATGGCGCCGAAGACCAGACCGTTGTTGGTCAGTGCGCCGCCATAGTTGAACAGTTGGTAGACGCCGGTGCCGAAGCCGCCGGCATTGGTGATGTTCAGCGTACCGTCGAGCACCAGGTTGCCGTCGACCTTGACTACCGTAGTGGACGCCGCTGGCGCCCCGAGCGAGAAGTCCAGGGCGCTGCCGGAGCTCAGGTTCAGGCTGCCTACCGTCAACGGTGTGCTGCTCTGGCCCGCGGCCAGGGTGGCGCCGTCGGCGATCTGCACAGCCCCGGCATAGGTGCCGCTGCCGCCCAGGCGAGCGCCGGTAGCGACCTGTACCGTGGCGCTGTCCAGGCGTCCGTTGACCAGCAAGCTGCCGGCATTGACGGTGGTGGCACCGGTCAAGCCGTTGACACCGGTCAGCAGCAGTTCACCACTGCCGTTCTTGGTCAACGTACCGCTGCCAGTGAGGTTGCCGGTGTAGCTGCCGTTGGCGTTCTGCTCGAAGGTCAGCGCCGCGTTGTTGAGGATCGCACCCTGCAGGCTGGTGGTGTTGCCGACCACGCTGCCCGCGTTGATCTGGGTGCCGCCGCTGTAGCTGTTGCTGCCGCCCAGGGTCAGCAGGCCTGCGCCATTCTTGACCAGCCCGCCAGCACCGCTGATATCGCCGTTGAGGGTCAGCGCGTTGCTGCCGCCGATGGCCAGTGCGCCGTTGAGGACTGCGGCGTTGGCCAGGGTGACGGCAGTGTTGCTGTCCAGGGTGGTGCCCGCTGCGGCGGTCAGCGTGCCGCTGCCCAGCGCACTGTCGTTGCCGACCACCAGGGTGCCGCCGTTGAGCGCGGTACCGCCGCTGTAGCCGTTGGCAGCGTTGAGCACCAGGGTGCCGGCATCGTACTTGGCGACGTTGCCGGTGCCGTTGAGGGCAACGTTGAGGGTTGCCGTGACGCCGCTATCGACCCGCAGGTTGGTAGTGCCGCTGGTGCTGGTGAGCAGTTCGCCGCCTGCACCTGCGTTGAGCACGTAGCCATCGGTGATGAATTGCAGGCCAGTGATGCTGTGGCTGCCGTTGACGGTGACGGTCCCGGCAGTGCCTTGGAAGACTGCGAAGGTGTCGTTCCAGGTGCTGTTGAGTACGCCGTTGGCATCGGTCCAGTTGCTGTTGGTGGCATCCCAGACACCGCTGCCACCCTCGATCACACCGTTTGCGACGGTGTTGCTACCGTCCCAGAACAGCACGTTGCTGGCACCACCAACCACCAGGTTGACCTGATTGGCCACGGCGGTCTGCACGGTGAGGTCGGTCACTGGAACGGGCGTGGTGCCAAAGGCCAGGCCGTTGTTGATCAGACTGCCGCCGTAGGCGAACAGGCGGTAGACGCCTGCACCGAAGCCGCCGATGTCGGTGACGTTGAGCGTGCCACCGAGGGTCAGGTTGTTGGCGACGTTGACCAGCGGCGAATTGCCGCCGGTCGGCGTGCCAAGCGCGGCGTTGAAGTTCGAACCGGCATCCAGCGCCAGATTGCTCGCGTTCAGGGTCGCGCCGCTGGCGGCAGCGAGGCTACCGCCGCTGGCGACCGTCACCGCCCCACCGAGGTTGCCCGCGCCCGACAGCGTCGCACCACTGGCAACGTTGACCGCGCTGCTGGCGAGCGATCCATCCACCTTCAAGCCACCGGCCTGCACGTTGGTATTGCCGGTATGGCTGTTGCTGCTGCTCAGGGCCAGGGTGCCGGTGCCGAGTTTGTTGAGCGTGCCGGTGCCGCTGATGTTGCCATCGAACACGCCGCCTTCGACGTTGAGGCTGTTGCCTGCAGCAATCTGGATCGCGCCGGTGCCACCGATCTCGCCCAGGGTGGTGTTGCCATCGAGGTTGAGGCTCGCGCCGGTACTGACGTTCAACTCGCTCTGGGTGCCCAGCGCGGTGGTGCCGATGGTGCTCAGGCTGCCGGAGAGGATATTGAGGATACCGCTGAAGGTGTTGTTGCCCGACAGGGTGAGGTCGGCCAGGCCGTTCTTGTTCAGCACGCCGTTGCCACTGAGCACACCGGCCAGTTGCAAGTCGTTGCTGCCCAGCACGTTGAGGACGCCGGTGACATTGACCGGATTGGCCAGCGTCACCGCAGTGTTGCTGTCGAGGTTGGCGTTGCCGGTCACGTCGAGGCCACCAGTGCCGAGCGCGCCGTTGTTGCCGACCACAAGGGTGCCGGCCTGCAGCTCGGTGCCGCCGCTGAAGGTATTGGCACCCAGCAGGCTGAACCGCGCGATGCCGGACTTGATCAGACGGCCAGCGCCGGCGACGGTGCCGCCAAGACTCAAGTCATTGCTGCCGAGCACGTTGAGATTGCCGGCGACGTTGACGTTGTTGGCCAGCGTCACGGCCTGGCTGCTGTCCAGGCTGGTGCCTGCCGCCGCACTGAGCACGCCGGTACCCAGGGCAGTGTTGGAACCTACCACCAGCGTGCCGCCGTTCAGCGCCGTGCCGCCGCTGTAGCTGTTGTTGCCGGACAAGGCCAGTTGCGCATTACCAGCCTTGACCAGGCTGCCGGCGCCGCCGATGTTGCCAGTGAGCGCCAGGTCGTTGTTGCCGGTCAGGTTCAGCGGGCCGGCGAGGGTGATCGCATTGGCCAGGCTCACGCTCTTGTTGGTGTCCAGGGTGGTGCCACTGGCAGTGTCCAGCAGGCCGGTGCCGATCGCGGTATTGCTGCCCAGGACCAGAGTGCCGCCACTGAGCTGGGTGCCGCCGCTGTAGCTGTTGTTGCCGTTGAGCACCAGGGTGCCGGTGTCGAGCTTGTTCAGTTTGCCGACACCACCCAGGCCAACATCGAGGGTCGCGATCACGCCGGGATCGACCCGCACGCTGGTATCGCCACCGCTGCCGTTGACCAGGTCGAGCAGGCCGGCGGTCCCGGCCAGCAGGCGATAGCCGTTGCTGACGAACTGCATGCCATTGACGCTCTGGCTGCCGTCGACGGTGACGTCACCTGCCGTGCCCTGGAAGACCGCGAAGGTGCTGCCCCAGGTGGTGTTGACGGTGCCGTTGAGGTCGGTCCAGTTGGTGTTGCCGGCGTTCCACACGCCGGTGCCACCATCGACCTGGCCGTTCGGGGCAGTCTGGCTGCCGTCCCAGAACTGGATGTTCAGGCCGCTGGAGCTGACCAGCAGGTTGATCTGGTTGGCCAGGGCGGTCTGCAGCGACACATCGCCAAGGCTAACGCCCAGCGGCAGGGTGCCGAAGTCCAGGCCGTTGTCGGTCAGCGCACCGGCGTAGTCGAACAAGCGGTATACGCCGTTGCCGAAGCCACCGATATTGCTGACGTTGAGGGTGCCGTCGAGGGTCAGGTTGCCGCCGACATTGAACAGCGCGGTGCCGCCAGTGCCTGGCGAAGCCAGGCCGACATCGACGATCGATCCGCTGTTGAGCACCAGCGAACCGAGGCCCAGGGTGGCGCCGCTCTGGCCTGCCAGGTGGCCGCCGTTGTCGATCACCACCGAGGCATTGGCAGAGCCGCTGCCGGTGAGGGTTGCGCCGCTGGCGACGGTCAGCAGGTTACTGCCCAGGCTGCCATCGACTTTCAGGGTGCCAGCGTTGACCTGCGTGTTGTCAGCCAGATTGCTGGTACCGGTGAGGGTCAGGGTACCGGTGCCATCTTTGGCCAGGCCGCCCGAGCCATTGAGGGCACCCGCGAAGGTCGTACTGACGTTGTTGCTGCCCAGGCTCAGGGTGCTGCCAACGCCGACATCGACGTTGCCGCTGCCGGTGAGGGCACCAAGGCTGGTGTTGCCATTGAGGTTGAGCTGGCCACTGGCGCCGACGTTGAGGGTGTCGACGTTGGCCAGCACGCCGCTGCCGAGCGTAGTGAGCGAGCCGGCCTGGATATCGACGTTGCCGGTGAAGGTCTTGACGCCGACCAGGGTCAGGTCGTCGGCACCGGCCTTGACCAGGTTACCTGTGCCGCCCAGGTCGCCACTGAGGATCAGGGCATTGGCGGCGTCGACGGTCAGGTTGGCGCCGTTGCTCAGGGCGATGGTGTTGCCCAGGGCCATCGACGCGCTGTTGGCCAGGGTGGCGTCGGCGGTCACGTCGAGGGCGCCCGTGCCCAGGGCGCCGCTGCTGCCGAGGGTCAGGCGCCCGGCATTGAGCTGGGTGCCGCCTTGGTAGCCGTTGTTACCGTTGAGCGTGAGGTTGCCGCTGCCGTTCTTGGTCAACCCGGCGGTCCCGTTGATCACTCCGTTGAGGGTCAGGTCGTTGGTGCCGGCGACGGTGAGGCCAGCGTTGAGGGTGACGTTATTGGCCAATGTGGTGCTGGCGACCCCGCTGCTCAGGGTCGAGGCCCCCGCGACGGTAAGGGCGCCCTGCCCCAGCGCGTTGTCGTTACCCACCACCAGTTGCCCGGCGCCCAGGGTGGTGCCGCCCAGGTAGCTGTTGGCGCCATTGAGGGTCAGGGTACTGGCGCCAGCCTTGTTCAGGCCACCGACACCGTCGACCACGCCGTTGAGGGTCAGGTCGGCGGTGCCTGGCAGGTTGAGCGTGCCACCCAGGTGCACATTGTTGGCCAGTGCGGCGCTCACGCTGGCATCGAGGGAGGTATTGGCGCCTGTGCTCAGATCCCCGGTGCCCAGCGCGGTGCTGCTGCCGACGGTCAGCGTGCCGGCATTGAGAGTAGTGCCGCCGCTGTAGGTGTTGTTGCCATTGAGGGTCAGGCTAGCGGCGCCGTTCTTCACCAGGCCGTTGGTGCCGGAAACCACGCCGTTGAGGGTGAGAGCCTGGCTGCCGCCGAGGGTGAGGTTGCCACCGCTCAGGTTGATCGCGTTGACCAGCGCCAGGGCCTGGCTGGCGTCCAGGGCCGCAGCGCCGGTGACGTTCAGGGCGCCACTGCCCAGGGCGCTGGCGTTACCCAGCAGCAGGCTGCCCGCCTGCAGCGAGGTGCCGCCGGTGTAGTTGTTGGCGCCGTTGAGCACCAGTTGGCCAGTGCCAGTCTTGTTCAGGCTGCCGCCGCCGCTGATGATACCGCCGAGCGTCAGGGTCTGGGCGTTGTTGACGCCCAGAGTGGCACCGGTTCCCAGGCCAATGGCGTTGGCCACTTGCAGGACGCCGGTGGTGGCCAGGGTGCTGTTGCCGGTCACCGAGAGGTTGCCCGCGCCCAGCGCGCTGTCGTTGCCCAGGGTCAGGGTGCCAGCGCCGAGAGTGGTGGTGCCTTGATAGGTGTTGGCGGCACCGAGGGTCAGGTTGCCGGTGCCGGTCTTGGTCAGCCCGCCGGTACCGCTGATCACGCCGTTCAGGGCCAGGTCGTTGTTGCTGGGCAGGGTCAGAGTGTCGTTGAGCGTGACCTGATTGGCCAAGACCAGGGGGCTGGTGGTGGCCAGGTTACTGGCGCCGCCGACGGTCAGGGTGCCGACTCCCAGGGCCGAGTTATTGCCCAGGGTCAGGGTGCCGGCGTTGAGCGTCACGCCACCAGACAGAGTGTTGGGGCCACTCAAGGTGAGGTTGCTGGCACCATTCTTGGTCAGGCTGCCAACGCCCGTGACCAGCCCACCCAGGCCCAGGTCGCTGCTGCCGGCGATGGTGAGGTTGCCGCCCAGATTGACGGTGTTGCCGATATTGAGCGCCGAGTTGCTGTCCAGGGTGGTGCCCGCAGCCGCGTTGAGCTGGCCGAGGCCGAGCGCGCTTGCGCTGCCGAGCACCAAGGTGCCGGCGTTGAGGTTGGTGTTGCCCAGGTTGCCATTGGTGCCATTGAGGGTCAGTGTGCCGCTGCCGGTCTTGATCAGGCCGCCGACGCCATTGATGTTGCCGCCCAGCACCAGGTCCTGCGCGCCGGCGATGGTGAGGTTGCCCGCCAGGTTGAGCGCATTGGCCAGGGTCACGTTGGCGCCTGCACTCAGGGTTGTGCCAGCCGCGGCATTCAGCGTGCCAGTGCCCAGGGCGGTGTTGCTGCCAACCACCAGGGTGCCGCCATTGAGGCTGGTAACACCCTGCTGGCTGTTGCTGCCGTTCAGGGTGAGCACGCCAGTGCCGTTCTTGATCAGCCCACCGGTGCCGCTGAGTGCGCCGTTGAGCGTGAGGTTGCCAGTGCCTGGCACGGTCAGGTTGGCGTTCAGCGCAACGGTGTTGGCCAACGCCGCGTTACCCGTGGTGGCGAGGCTGGAGGCGCCAGTGACGTTCAGGCCGCCCGTGCCGAGGGCCAGGTCGTTACCCAGGGTCAGGGTGCCAGCGGCAAGGGTGGTGCCGCCGCTGTAGGTGTTGGCGCTGCCCAGCGTCAGGTTGGCCCCGCCGTTCTTGACCAGACTGCCGGCGCCCGAAACCACGCCAGACAGGCCGAGGTCGGCACTGCCAGCGATGGTCAGGGCGCCGCTCAGGGCCAGGGCGTTGCCAAGGGTGACTGCGGTGTTGCTGTCTAGCGTGGTGCCCGTTGCGGCGCTGACCGCGCCAGTACCCAGGGCGGTATTGGTGCCTACCACCAGGGTGCCGCCGTTGAGCAAGGTCCCACCGGTGTAGCTGTTGGCGCCGTTCAGCACCAGGGTTCCGGTGTCGAGCTTGGCCAGTTGGCCGCTGCCGGAGAGGCCGACGTTGATCGTCGCAGTAGCGCCCGGATCGACACGCACGGCGAATGCACCGTTGCTGCCATTGACCAGGTTCAGGCCACCGGTACCGATCAGGCGATAGCCGTTGGTGACGAATTGCAGACCGGTGGCAGCCTGGGTGCCCACCACGTTGACATCGCCAGCGGTGCCCTGGAACACGGCGAAATCGCTGGCCCAGCTGCCGTTGAGCACACCGTTGATATCGGTCCAGTTGGTATTGCTGCCATCCCA
The DNA here is from genome assembly GCF_016624805.1 of Pseudomonas sp. S44. Taxonomy (NCBI): domain Bacteria; kingdom Pseudomonadati; phylum Pseudomonadota; class Gammaproteobacteria; order Pseudomonadales; family Pseudomonadaceae; genus Pseudomonas; species Pseudomonas sp. S44. The sequence goes on along the minus strand of NZ_JACVTY010000037.1, from coordinate 29,621 downwards.
GGTGCCGGCGCCACCGTCGATGACGCCGTTCGGCACGCTTTGCGCACCGTCCCAGAACTGCACGGTGCCGGTGGCACCGCCCACCAGCAGGTTGATCTGCGCGCCGATGGCGGTCTGCACCTGGACATCGCCCGGCAGTACGCTACCCGGCAACGCGCCGACGACCAGGCCGTTGTCGACCAGCGCGCCGGTGTAGTCGAACAGCCGATAGATACCGGTGCCGAAACCACCCAGATCGGTGACGTTGAGGGTGCCGTCGAGGGTCAGGTTGCCGTTGACGTTGACCAAGGCAGTGCCGCCCGTGGAGGGCGAGCCGAGGCCGAAGTCGAGGATCGAGCCGCTGTGCAGGGTCAGCGCACCGGTGTTGAGGGTCGCGCCGCTGTTGGCCACCAGGTGCGCCCCGTTGGCGATGTCCACAGGGCCGATCACGCTGCCGGTGCCGCCCAGGCTGGCGCCGACATTGACCTGTACGCCGGAGCTGGCGAGCGAACCGCTGACATTGAGCAGGCCGCCATTGACCGTGGTGGCGCCGCCAAGCACGTTCACGCCGGACAGTTCCAGAGCACCGGTGCCAGTCTTGATCAGGCCACCGCTACCGGCCAGGGCGCCGCTGAACACGCTGTTGAGGTTGTTGCCGCCGACCGTCAGGTCACTGCCCCCCGCCACGCTCACCGCGCCGGCACCGCTCAACCCGCCGACCGTGGTGCTGGCCCCAAGGTTGAGGTTGGCGCCAGCGCCGACATTGACCGCCGAGGCGTTGCCCAGCGCACCGGTACCAACGGTGGTCAGGGTGCCGCCGAGCAAGTCGACGGCGCCGCTGAAGGTGTTGTTGCCGGTCAGCGTGAGGTCGGCCAGGCCATTCTTGATCAAGCCTCCGGTGCCGCTGATGATGCCGCCAAGGGTCAGGTCGTTGCTGCCGCCGAGGGTCAGGTTGGCGTTGAGCGCGATGTCGTTGCCCAGGGTAGCGACCGCGCTGTTGTCCAGGCTGGCGGCGCCGGCCACGGTCAGGGCGCCGGTCCCCAGGGCATTGCCATTGCCTATCACCAGGCCACCCGCGTTGAGCGTGGTGCCACCGGCATAGGTGTTCGCCCCGTTCAAGGTCACAGTGGCGCTGCCGTTCTTGACCAACTGCCCTGCCCCACTGACCACACCGCCGAGGGTCAGCGCGTTACTGCCGGTGAGGGTAAGGTCGGCGTTCAGGCCAATGTTATTGCCCAGGCTCAGTGCAGCGCTGCTGTCCAGGCTCGCGGCGCCACCGACGGTGAGGTCGCCGGTGCCGATGGCACTGCCATTGCCCAGCACCAGGGCGCCACCGTTGAGCAGCGTGCCACCGGCATAGGTGTTCAGCCCGCCGAGGGTGAGCGTGCTGGTGCCGTTCTTGATCAGCCGGCCGGTGCCGTCGACCAGACCGGTGAGGTTGAGGTTGTTGCTGCCAGCCAGGGTGAGGTCGGCATCCAGGGTGACGGCGTTGCCAACGGTCAGCGCAGCCGAGGTATCCAGGCTACCGGCCCCCGCCACGGTCAGCTTGCCGGCGCCCAGTGCGGCGCCATTGCCCAGCACCAGTCCACCGGCATTGAGGGTCGTGCCGCCCAGGTAGGTGTTGGGACCGGAAAGCGTCAGCGTGGCGGCACCGTTCTTGACCAGACTACCGGCACCGGCGATCACGCCACCAAGGCCGAGGTTGGCGGTGCCGTCGAGGGTCAGGGCACCGGCCAGGTTCACGGCGTTGCCGAGGTTGACTGCGGCGTTGGCGTCCAGGTGGGTACCGGCAGCGGCATTCAGCGCGCCAGAGCCCAAGGCCGTGTTGCTGCCGACCACAAGGGTACCGGCGTTGAGGTTGGTGGCGCCGATCTGGGTATTGGCACCGTTGAGGGTCAGGGTAGCGCTGCCGTTCTTGGTCAGGCCACCGACACCGGCGATCACGCCTCCCAGGGTCAGGTCGTTGCTGCCGGCGAGGTTGAGGTTGCCGGCCAGGTTAAGCGCGTTGCCCAGGGTCAGCCCGGCGACCGACGAATCCAGCGTGGTGTTGGCGGCGGCGTTGAGTGCGCCGGTGCCCAGGGCAGTGGCGCTGCCGACCACCAGGGTGCCGGCGTTGAGCGCGGTGGCACCGCTCTGGGTGTTGTTGCCGCTCAGGGTCAGGGTGCTCGCCCCGTTCTTGATCAGGCCACCGGTACCGCTCAGGTTGCCTGCAAGGCTCAGGTTGTTGGCGCCGGCCAGGGTCAGGTTGGCGCCGAGGTTGACGCCATTGTTCAGGGTCATCGCCGCGCTGTTGGCGAGTGTGGATGCACCGCCCACGGTGAGCGCGCCGGTGCCCAGCGCCGCGGCACTGGCCAGGGTCAAGGTGCCAGCGTTGAGGGTCAGGCCACCTGTGAAGGTATTGGTGCCACCGAGGGTGAGGTTGCTGGCGCCATTCTTGACCAATGCACCGGTGCCGCTGATCACACCGCCCAGGGTGGTGGCGTTGCTACCCACCACGCTCAGGGTGTTGCCCGCCAGGTTGATGGCGTTGCCCAGGTTGACCGCCACGCCCGCGTCGAGGCTGGCATTGCCGCCCAGGCTGAAAGCACCGGTGCCCAGGGCGTTGTTGTTACCGACGGTCAGCACCCCGGCGTTGAGGGTGGTGCCACCGCTGAAGGTGTTGGCGCCGTTGAGGGTCAGGCCGGCGGCGCCGTTCTTGACCAGCGCGCCAGTGCCGCTGATCACTCCACCCAAGGTGGTAGCGCTGGTACCCAGCAGGTTGAGGGTATTGGCGCCCAGGCTGATGGCATTGCCCAGGCTGACCCCGGTGCTGGCATCGAGGCTGGCGTTGCCACCCAGGGTCAGGGCACCACCGCCCAGGGCGTTGTTGTTACCCACGGTGAGCTTGCCGGTGTTGAGGGTCAGGCCGCCGCTGAAGGTGTTGTTGCCGTTGAGCGCCAGGTCGGCGGCGCCGTTCTTGACCAGCACACCGGTGCCGCTGATCACCCCGCCCAGGGTAGTGGCGCTGGTGCCCAACAGGTTGAGGGTGTTGGCGCCGAGGTTGATTGCGTTACCCAGGCTGACTGCGGTGCTGGCGTCGAGGCTGGCATTGCCGCCCAGGGTCAGGGCGCCGGTGCCGAGCGCGGCATTGGCGCCGACGGTGAGCTTGCCGGCATTGAGCGTGGTGCCACCGCTGAAGGTGTTGGTGCCGTTCAGGTTCAGGTCGGCGGCGCCGTTCTTGATCAAGCTGCCACCCGCGCCGGCGATCACGCCGCCCAGCGTAAGGGCGTTGTTGCCCGTCAGGGTCAGGGCGTTGGCACCGAGGTTGACCGCGTTGGCCAGCGTCATGGCGGCCGTGGTGTCCAGCACGCCGCTGCCGGTCAGGGTCAGCGCGCCAATGCCCAGGGCAGCGCTGTTGCCGAGGGTGAGCGTGCCGCCGCCGAGGCTGGTGCCGCCGGAGAAGGTATTGGCGCCGTTGAGGGTCAGGTTACTGGTGCCGCTCTTGACCAGCGAGCCCGTGCCGCTGAGCACGCCCCCGAGGGTCAGGGCGTTGCTGCCGGGCAAGGTCAGCGCCGCGTTCAGCGCCACGGCATTGTTCAATACCAGTGGCACGCTGCCTTGCAGGCTGCCCGCGCCACTGACGGTGAGCGCACCACTGCCGAGCGCCGCAGCGCTGGTCAGGTTGAGGCCGCCAGCGGCCAGGGTGGTACCACCGCTATAGGTGTTGGTGGCACCAAGGGTGAGCAGGCCGGCGCCAGTCTTGGTCAAGCCGCCAACACCGGAGATGACCCCATTGAGGGTCATGTCGGTAGCACCGCCGACGTTGATGCCGGCGTTGAGCGTCAGGGCGTTGGCCAGACTCAGACCTGCGACGGTACCGGCAAGCCCGCCACCGTTGACGGTGATGCCGCCGGTACCAAAGGCGCTGGCATTGTCGAAGTTGATCAAACCGCCATTGAGGGTGGTCTGGGTGGTGCCGTTGAGCACCTGGCCGATCAGGCTCCAGGTGCCGCTGTCGACGATAAGGCGGTTGAAGTTGATGTAGTTGTTGGCGTTGATCGTGCCGGAGCCGGTGGTTCCGCTACCGCCACCAATGGCATTCTGCAAGGCCAGGGTGTTGTTGCCACCGGCACCGCCATCGATCTTGCCGGCGGCTGCGAAACCCAGATTGGGATTGCTGGTGACCAGCAGTGCAACGCTGACACCAAGCCCGGCACCGACACTCGAACCGGTAATGGCATTGAAGCGGTTGGTGCTGTTGGCCCCCATCGACAAGCTGCCGGTCAAGGTGCCGGCGTTGGTGAAGGTGTTGCCCGCAGCAGAAGCCTCGAACGCTGCCCGTCCAAGGATGGTGCCGGTGTTGGTGAAGTTAACCGTACTCCCGCCGGTCACAGCGATGACCGGCGTGTCCTCGCTGAGCAGCGTGAGGCCAAGCAACGCCGAGGAACCGATGCTGCCGGCGTTGGTGATGGTAGTGGTACCGCCCAAACCATTGCGCGCGTCCAGCGCCATGCCTGTCAGGTTAAGAAGGTTGGCGCCAAGCAAGGCACCCGTGCCCTTGATCACCCCCGTGGCACTGTTGTTGATGTTGAGCGTGCTGCCGGTACCAGTATTGCCGATCAGCACAGCACTGGACTGGATGCTCAACAACCCCAGCAACGTAGGGTCGATGGTGCCGGAGTTGTTCAACGTATTGTTGTTGCCCGACAGCGACAGCGACGTGCCTCCCACGCCCAGCAGGGTACCCAGGCTGGCGCCAGGGTTCACGTTGACCGTCAGGCCGCTACCGCCATTGGTATAGCTCGGGGCCAGCGGGTTGGCAGCACCGCTGCAAGTGACGATGGACCCGGCCGCGCTGCACACGGCCAGGGCCTGCTCGCTCGAAAGACCGAAGGCCAGCCCTCCGACAGCCAGGCTCACAGCGAGCGACAAATGGGAGAGACGGGTAGGCAAAACGGAGGCGACGCTTCTGTCCACGGAGAGCTCCTTCGTGGATCAGGTGGTTCGGTCCTTGAACGCGCGCACTGCAATGTTGCCGGCTAGTCGAACACGCGACGACGAAACACCTGACCAATGGCTACATGATTCCTTGTTGGGAATGTGTAGCCGCTGGCGAGCAGGCGTGAGGCTCCGCCGGGGCGGTCAAATGGTGTTAATACTTTTTCAAGGCAGCCCGTATTTCGCGGGCTGCAGCGGTGCGCCGCTTGGATCCAACCGACGAACGGTCGTGTCCGGCAGGCAAAACGTGATGGGCTTGGCCGTTTCGCAAATGATCCGGCCGTTCACTTTCACGCGACCTCTGCCCCATCGTCAGGCCAGTGCGGCTCGTTGGCACCGGGAGGTGTCAGTGGTGGCAGGCCATAGGCGGCACGGGCGTCATCACAGCTGGGATTGTGCACCCCGTTCTCCCATGAAGCGTCGAACTCGCGGCAGGGGGTGGAACGATTCTCGTAGATGGTGCACCCGACCTTGTTGCCGATCTCGCCGTCCAGGCTGATACAGCGGCAAGGCTTGGCGTCTGTGCCGATCATCGCCACGCGGGTCGGATTGATCTGCACCACCAGATCGTCGGGCACCAACCCGCCCGAAGACTGGCATTCACCCCAGAAGAAAGACACACGAAAGTAGCCGCAGCAGGCGCCGCAGGTCAGGCAAGGGTTCTGTTCGGACATGATGGCCAGGAAGGGAAGTTGTTGTTATCGAGCGGGCGCTCGCGGCGCCATTTTTAATCCAAGCACGAGCGGCTGGATAGAGGGGAAATGAAAAAAAGACGGCCGCTGGTCGCGACCTTCGAGCGCCATGCTGCCAGCGGCAGGTCAAGCCGCAAACGGCCTGCCATCGCAGACCTGCTTGCGGCTTGAGCCTGGGGCTTACTTGCTGGTCAGGCCGTCGGCGCGGAACATCTGACGAATGCCGCGGATGGCCTGGCGGATGCGATCCTGGTTTTCGATCAGGGCAAAACGCACATGGTCATCGCCATAGTCGCCGAAACCGATACCGGGCGAGACACAGACCTTGGCCTCGGCCAGCAACTTCTTGGAGAACTCCAGCGAGCCGAGGTGCGCATAAGCTTCGGGGATCTTGGCCCAGACGTACATCGAGGCTTTCGGGTTCTCGACCATCCAGCCCAGCTCATGCAGCCCCTTGACCAACAGGTTGCGGCGCTGCCGGTACTGCTCCGCGATGTCGCGCACACACTGCTGGTCGCCTTCCAGCGCAGCGATCGCCGCCACTTGCAGCGGAGTGAAGGTGCCGTAGTCGTGGTAGCTCTTGATCCGCGCCAGGGCGCTGACCAGCTCGGGGTTACCGACCATGAAACCGATCCGCCAGCCCGCCATGTTGTAGCTCTTGGACAGGGTGAAGAATTCCACCGCGATATCCTTGGCGCCGGGCACCTGCATGATCGAGGGGGCCTTCCAGCCGTCGTAGACGATATCGGCGTAAGCGAGGTCGTGCACCACCAGCACGTCGTACTGCTTGGCCAGGGCGACCACACGCTCGAAGAAGTCCAACTCCACGCACTGCGCCGTCGGGTTGGATGGGAAGCCCAGGATCATCATCTTCGGCTTGGGGATCGATTCGCGGATCGCCCGCTCCAGCTCATTGAAGAAGTCCACGCCCGGTACCAGCGGCACCGAGCGAACCTGAGCACCGGCAATCACCGCCCCGTAGATGTGAATCGGGTAGCTTGGGTTGGGCACCAGCACCGTGTCGCCATGGTCGAGGGTGGCTAGCATCAGGTGCGCGAGGCCCTCTTTCGAGCCGATGGTGACGATGGCTTCGCTGTCCGGGTCGATCTCGACCTCGTAGCGTTCCTTGTACCAGTTGGAGATGGCGCGGCGCAGGCGCGGGATGCCGCGCGAGGTGGAGTAGCCGTGGGTATCTTCACGCTGGGCGACCTGCACCAGCTTCTCGACGATATGTGGCGGAGTCGCGCCATCCGGGTTGCCCATGCTCAGGTCGATGATGTCTTCGCCGCGACGGCGTGCCGCCATCTTGAGCTCGGCAGTGATGTTGAAGACGTAGGGGGGGAGACGATCGATGCGCGCAAAGCGGCGCGGCGAACCTGGGTTGGCCATGCTTTCCTCGAGAGACGTAAGCGCCCGGAACCGTCCGAGCGACGTTGGCCACTGCGGTGGCCGAGGCAGAAAATAGTCTGGTTGCCCTGGCGTTGTAAAGGGGCTACCGACAGATTGGCAGCCCGCCAGCGAGACTCGCTCGTTGGCGGGTAAGCGTGTAACTCAGCGCAAAGCCTTGTAGGCGTTCAAGTCGAAGCGCTGGATGCTCAACCCATCGCTGGGGTCCATGTGCTCGCCACGCACCTGGGTGAACTCCGTGGCAATGCTGCCGCGGTGAACCATACGTTCATCGGCAGTGCCTTCGGTCAGTACGGTATAGGACTTCTTGCGCATGGCGCGGTAGAGCTCATCGTTCGCGTCGATGGTCTTGTGGTAGGTCATCAGCGCCGCATCGCTCAAATCCAGACACTTGTCCAGCGTTACCCCCCAACGCTTCAGGCAAACCTCGGCGAAGTGCCGCACGATCATCCCCGGTTCAGGCAGTGCCTTGCCGGAACCTGCGCCGTCTATCGAAGCATTGCCCACCAGCGTTGCATGACGGCCCGGCATCGGGAGAACGCTCATACGCGTACCGTATGCAGTGACAGGCACCACACAGGCGAAACCTTTGGATCGCTCGTCTCGTGCGTAGAACCCCACATACTCCTTCACGTTGGCTCCCAGTTGCACACGCTCAGACTGCACGTTACCCACGCCGGGCACCGGATCGATGGCAAAGATGTTGACCTTTACATCGCACAGCTCCGGGTCTTGCGCCATGGCGTTGGCAAGCATGTGACAACTGATTCCGCCCCTGCTCCACCCCACCAGGTTGACCGTGGTCGGGATCAGCGGTTTGCGCAGTTGCTTGATCAACTGCTCCTGCAAGGCCTGAGGAGTCACCGCGCGATCGCCGTAGTCGTAAGTGCGCCAGAACCACGAGCCGCCGGCCTCGGCATCAGGAATGGGAATGCCTGCACTCTTCAGGTTCTGGTATTGCTGCTCGGTGAGCTTGGTGCGGGCCCAGGTACTCTTGCCCTTGATGACCTGCAGGGCGTGCTGCACATTCTCATCCCAACCCTTGCCGAACAGGGTGCCGGTCACTTTGTAGTAGTCGCCGTCATCGACGAACAGGGCATCGTCCTGCAGATTGCCACTGCCTGGGCCATCGACTGTGATCCAATCGACGAATTCCCTGCCGGAGTGATTGCTCGCCAGCGTGGCGATCAGCTCACCATTCCAGAAGTTGGGGTTCTTGTCATCGAAACGATGGGACCCGGTGCCACAGAAATAGACGGTAAAAACACTCATTTGGATGCCTCCTGATGGTTTGGAGGCCCAAACTAGTGTGTTCGAACGCCTGCACGCAGACGGAAAATCTGCCAACAAAAAACCCGGCCAAAGGCCGGGTTCTTGTAAAACGCGAAGGCTTCAGCGTGCGTAGGTCATCAGCACGTCGGCAGCGGTCTGGCTGTCCACCGACATCATCACGCTCAGCGCGGTAACGGTCAGGATGGAGAAGCCGAACACCTTGCGTGCCCACTTGCTGTCGTCCTCGGCCTTGTAGCCACCCCAGGCCATGTACAACCAGTACAGACCCATGGCAGCCGCAACGGCAAGGTAACCCAGACCGGCGTACCCACCCAGCGTCAGCATCAGCGTGGCGAGCACGAAGGCCAGCACGTACAGCACGATCTGCTTCTTCGCCGCCAGGATACCGCGAGCCACCGGCAGGACCGGGATGTTGGCAGCGCTGTAATCCTTGAAGCGGAAGATGGCGATGGCAAAGCTGTGCGGCATCTGCCACAAGCTGAACATCACCAGCAGCGTGACCGCTGCCAGGTCGAAGCTGTTGCTCACTGCGCAATAGCCGATCACCGGAGGCATGGCACCGGACAGGCTGCCGACCAGGGTGCCGTGCACCGATTTGCGCTTGAGCCACAGGCTGTAGAAGCCGACGTAGACCACGAAGCCGATCAGCGCGCAGAACGCCGACAGCGGGTTGGCCTGGACATACAGCAGGCTGAAGCCCGCCACCCCAAGCAGGGTGGCGTAGATCAGTGCGAGGGGCAGCGACATGCCGCCCTGGACCATGACGCGGTTCTTGGTACGTTCCATCTTCTGGTCGATGTCACGGTCGATGCAGTTGTTGAACACGCAACCGGACGCAACCACGAGCGAAGTACCTACCACCACCGCCAGGAACAGGGCGAAGTCCACATGGCCCTTCGCGGCAAGGAAGAAACCGCCTGCCACGGAAAGCACGTTACCGAAAATGATCCCCGGTTTGGTGATTTGGATAAAGTGCTTCACGGACATGCAGTCTTACCTCACTTGGCCAACATTTCGTAGTGGATGCTGAACATGATCCACAGCGACAGGCCTACCAGCAGTGCGATTACCAGAGCGGTGAACAGGAACGTCGAGACAGTGGAACGCTGCTCTTTCGAGCGGTCCATGTGCAGGAAGTACACCAGGTGCACCACGACCTGGATGACGGCCATGGCCACCACGATCAGGACGGTCAGGTTCTTCGGCAGGGTCGGATACATCACCAGGCCGAACGGGATCGCGGTCAGGATGATCGACAGGATGAAGCCGATCATGTAGGACTTCACGCTGCCGTGGTTACCTTCGTGGTGAGTGTCGTGTGCGTTAGCCATTACAGAACCCCCAGCAGGTAGACGACGGTGAAGACGCAGATCCAGACCACGTCCAGGAAGTGCCAGAACAGGCTCAGGCAGCTCATGCGGGTCTTGGCAGTCGGCGTGATGCCGTGCTTGTTGATCTGGTACATCAGGATGGCCATCCAGATCAGACCCGAGGTCACGTGCAGGCCGTGGGTACCGACCAGCGCGAAGAACGCCGACAGGAAGCCACTGCGCTGCGGGCCGTAGCCTTCAACGATCAGGTGATGGAACTCGTAGATTTCCATCGCGATGAAGCCTGCACCGAACAGGAAGGTCACTGCCAACCAGCCCAGTACGCCTGCCTTGTTACCGGCGAACATCTTCAGCATGGCGAAGCCGAAGGTGATCGAGGACAGCAGCAGGAATGCGGTTTCGACCAGCACGAAGTCGAGCTGGAAGATGTCATGACCCGACGGGCCGCCGGCAAAACTGCCGGACAGCACCGCGTAGGTGGCGAAGAGCGACGCAAACAGGATGCAGTCGGTCATCAGGTACAGCCAGAAACCGAAGACGGTCATCTGGCCCGAGTCGTGGTGGTGATCGTCGTGCCCATGGTCGTGACCATGTGCATCGCCGTGAATTACTTGACTGGACATTGATTACACCCGTTCAAAGGTTTCGACACGTGCGCCACCGGTAGGTACACCGGCAAGCTGCAGGGCCCGCTGGCGTTCGCCTTCGATGCGCGCCACTTCTTCGGCAGGGACCATGTAGCCCTGGTCGTCACGCGCAGCGTGGCGAACGAAGACCGCGATGGTTGCTACCAGGCTCGCACCCACCAGCCACCAGATGTGCCAGATGAAAGCGAAGCCGAAGATGGTCAGGAACAGACCCATGAACAGACCGGTAGCGGTGTTGTTCGGCATGTGGATCGCTTCGTACTTGGCCGGCACCTTGTAGGCGACACCGGCTTCCTTGGCTTCTTGCCAGGCGTCCAGGCCGACCTTCTCGGGCATGTGGGCGAAGTTGTAGAACGGAGGTGGCGACGAAGTCGACCATTCCAGGGTACGGCCACCCCATGGATCGCCGGTGACGTCCAGGTTCTGGTTGCGGTCGCGAACCGATACGTACAGCTGGATCAGCTGGCAGGCGATACCGAACAGGATCAGCACCGCACCGACCACGGCCACGTACAGGTAGGGTTCCCACAGTGGGTTGTCGGAGTGGTTCAGACGACGGGTCATGCCCATGAAGCCCAGCGCGTACAGCGGCATGAAGGCCACGTAGAAACCGGACAGCCAGAACCAGAATGCCGCCTTGCCCCACTTCTCGTTGAGGGTGAAACCGAAGGCTTTCGGGAACCAGAAGGCGAAGCCGGCAATGTAGCCGAACACCGCACCGCCGATGATCACGTTGTGGAAGTGGGCGATAACGAACAGGCTGTTGTGCAGCACGAAGTCAGCACCTGGAACGGCCAGCAGTACGCCGGTCATGCCACCAATGGAGAAGGTGACCATGAAGCCCAGGGTCCAGAGCATCGGCGGAGTGAAACGCACGCGACCCTGGTACATGGTGAACAGCCAGTTGAACAGCTTCACACCGGTCGGAATGGAGATCAGCATCGTCGCCAGGCCGAAGAAGGTGTTGACGCTGGCGCCTGCACCCATGGTGAAGAAGTGGTGCAGCCAGACCGCGAAGCCCAGTACGGCAATGGCACCCGATGCGTAGATCATCGCGTGGTGGCCGAACAGACGCTTGCTGGAGAAGGTCGAGGTGACTTCCGAGAACACGCCGAACGCCGGCAGGATCAGGATGTACACCTCAGGGTGACCCCAGGCCCAGAACAGGTTGACGTACATCATCGGGTTCCCACCAAGCTCGTTGGTGAAGATGTGGAAGTCCAGATAACGGTCAACGGTCAGCAGGGCGAGTGCGGCGGTCAGGATCGGGAAGGAAGCGACGATCAGCACGTTGGCCCAGGTGCAGGTCCAGGTGAAGATCGGCATGTCCATCAGCTTCATGCCAGGTGCGCGCATCTTCAGGACGGTGACCAGGAAGTTCACGCCTGTGAGTGTCGTACCCAAGCCTGATAGCTGTAGCGCCCAGATGTAGTAGTCAACCCCTACGCCCGGACTGTACTGGATCCCCGACAGTGGCGGATAGGCAACCCAACCGGTCTTGGCGAATTCGCCGACGCCCAGCGAGATGTTGACCAGCAGCACGCCTGCCAGCAGCAGGTAGAAGCTCAGGGAGTTCAGGAACGGGAAGGCAACGTCACGTGCACCGATCTGCAGAGGCAGGGCCAGGTTCATCAGGCCGGTGAAGAACGGCATCGCCATGAAGATGATCATGATCACACCGTGGGCGGTGAAGATCTGGTCATAGTGTTCAGGCGGCAGGTAGCCTTCGGAGCCGCCGGTCGCGGCAGCCAACTGGGTACGCATCATGATGGCGTCGGCGAAGCCGCGCAGCAGCATGACCATCGCGACGATGATGTACATCACCCCGATCTTCTTGTGGTCGACCGTGGTCAGCCACTCGGTCCACAAGTAGGACCACTTGCGGAAATAGGTGAGGGCACCAACGACGGCGAGGCCCCCGAGCGCGACAATGGCAAGCGTCACCATGACTATCGGCTCGTGATAGGGAATCGCCTCCAGGCTTAATTTACCGAACATCTCTTACTCCTCTGCACCGGCAGCTGGTTGCATACTCGTTTCCACACCCTTGGTAGTGGCCAGGTCTTTGCTGCCTGCTTCTTCGTGGCTCGGACGACCACGGTTCATGCCTTCGTACTTGTCGACGATGAGCTGGAACGTGTCAGGCGAAGCCTCGCTGTACAGCTCGACTGGGTTGTTTTCGCTTGGTTTGGCCAAGGCGTCGTATTCGGCCTTGTCCAGCTTCTTCGGCGAAGCCTTCACTTGCGCGACCCATGCATCGAAGTCGGCTTGCGAAGTGGCGGTTGCCTTGAATTTCATACCGGTGAAGCCAGCACCGCTGTAGTTCGCGGAAATACCGTCGAACTCGCCATTTTCGTTGGCGATCAGGTGCAGCTTGGTGGTCATGCCGGCCATCGCGTAGATCTGGCCGCCCAGCGCAGGGATGAAGAACGAGTTCATCACGGCGTCGGAGGTCACGCGGAAGTTGACCGGGGTGTTAGCCGGGAAGACGATCTTGTTGACCGTGGCAATGCCCTGCTCCGGGTAGATGAACAGCCATTTCCAGTCCAGGGCGACCACGTCGATCTGCACCGGCTTCACATCGGAATCCAGCGGACGATAAGGGTCGAGCTTGTGGGTGGAGTGGTAGGTGACGTAGCCCAGGGCGATGATGATCAGGATCGGGATGATCCACACCGCAGCTTCGATCTTGGTCGAGTGCGACCAGTCGGGGGTGTAGGTGGCAGCCTTGTTGGAAGCGCGGTACTTCCAGGCGAAGACCAGGGTCATGATGATGACTGGCACCACGACCAGCAGCATCAGGCCGGTAGCGATGAGGATCAGGTTCTTTTGCTCAATGCCGACCTGGCCCTTCGGGTCGAGCAGGGTCCAGTTGCACCCACTGAGTAAAAGCATGCCTAAAAAGGGCAATATGCCAAACAGTCTGGGGTAACGCTTTTTACTCATCTCACGACCTCTAGATCAGCTTGCTTCAATGCAATGTGTTTTGTTCGCCAACACTTCGTCCTGCCAAGCGTTAGCATTTCGAGCTCGAACCCGCGCCTGCCTGGGATCCGACTGCTGGATCTGGGCGTTGAGCGTATGGACGAGCTTGGGGTTTTCTTAGGCTAAAGGCCTGTACTTCAGACCAATTCCATTTGGTGCGGGAAAACGCGGAGGGGTGTCCGCCCGGATCGCCGTTGGGCGAAACTTGTCGAAGTCAGCAAAAGGAGCGCTGGGGCTTCCTTCAATCCTGCGACTCGCAAGCAGTGCCGAACGGAAATTGGGGGCGATTGTAGATAGGTCGCCCCCCCTTGACTATGACTTATTGAGCAACAGTCTTTTACAGGATTTGTAATAATCCTGCCTGAAAAATCAACTTCGCGACAGTTTGTCGCACCCGGCTTGATAGCCCTGAAACCCTTGTATTACAAGGGCTCAACGTTGATCAGGATCAGTCTCTGGGGAAATTTTGCCGGTTATCTCACCGTGCAATAGACCTGCATCAAATCGGGACTTTTGTCTAAGCCCGGCGCCGATTCCGATAGATGCCCAGCGGCACCAGGATGGCAGTGAGGACGAACGCCACCAGCGCCCATTGCGCCAGCGACAGACCCAGGATGGGCGGGTACGGTGTGGTGCAGAAACCGTCGACCTGGAATGCCAGGGGCCAGAGCCGCGCCAGGGGCAGGTCGTCGACTATCGGCTGCAGTACATCGACGCCGCAACTGGCGTACGGGTTGGCGAGTATATACACATGGTTGCCGGCCGCAACGATTCCGCCAATTGCGCTGAGCACGACCAACGCCTCGAAGAAGGTCAGGCTCCGTCGTCCGGGCATGGCTGCGGCAATGAACGCGAACAGCGCGATCAGCAGCAAGGCATAGCGCTGCAGGATACATAACGGGCAAGGTGCCTCGCCTAGCACGACCTGCATGTACAGCGCGCCGCCGATCAGCGAGAGGCAGATTACCCCCAACAGCACGAGGAAGCGCCGTTCCCGATTCAGGCGCAGGGTTTGTTCGTTCATTGCCGATTCCTTGGATGGATAGGTGGCAGCGTGTTCCGCCTGCCTGGGCGCAAGTCTACACGCAGGGATGGTCTCTTAGCGTGTCGAGGAAGCGGCGAGACAGCGCTGCGCAGGGCTATCCGGAGATGCTGTGACCGGCGTTGGCAACATCGGTTCAACCTTGGCCGGTAAAAAAAGCGGCTGCCCGGGCGTCGCGCAGGGACCAGCCCCTCGACACCCGGGAGTGAAGGATACAGTGATTAAAGGAGGATTAAAGATGAAAGCTGAGGGGCGCTGTTCATCCTTCCTTATATATGGACAGGCCAACCCCTTCGCGGGCTTGCCCGCGAAGACGCCAGCCTGGTCAGTAGATCATTCCAGAGCAGCCGCCGGCCCGAAGAACTCGTAGCGGCTCTGCGCATCCGGAACCCCCAGGGCCTTGAGGTGACGACGGATCGCCGCCATGAAGCCCTTTGGTCCAAGGAAGTAGGCATCCACGTCACGCGCTCGCGGCAGCCACTCGGCCAGCAGATCCTGGGTCAGCAGGCCGACCGCATTGGCGTCACGGCTGCCGTCGTCCTCGGCATAGCAATAGAAGCGTTGCAGTTGCGGATGCTGCGCCGCCAGGCTGTCGATCCAGTCACGGAAAGCATGCACCGAACCGTTGCGTGCGCAGTGGATGAAGTGCACCGGACGCTCGGTCTTCAGCGCAGCCTCGAGCATCGCCAGGGTCGGGGTGATGCCGACACCACCACTGATCAGCACCAGCGGCTTGTCGCCAGGTGCCAGGGTGAAGTCGCCAGACGGCGGGAACAGCTTGAGCGTGTCGCCGACCTGCAGTTGATCGTGCAGATGGTTCGACACCTTGCCCCCGGCCTCGCGCTTGACACTGATGCGGTACTGTTCGCCATCGCACAATGCCGAGAGCGAATAGTTGCGGCGCTGTTCGGCACCGTCGATAAACAACTGCAGGCCGATGTACTGACCAGGCTCGGCCTTGAGTACCGGCTTGCCATCGATGGGGGCGAAGTAGAACGAGACGATCTCGCTGCTTTCCTGCTCACGACGCACCACACGAAAATCCCGGGCACCACGCCAGCCGCCGTCAGCCTCTTCCTTGGCCTTGTACAGGCCCTCTTCGGCACCGATAAGAATATCGGCCAGCTGGCCATAGGCCGCGCCCCAGGCAGCGATCACTTCCGGGGTGGCGATGTCCTTGCCCAGCACTTCCTCGATGGCACGCAGCAGGCAACTGCCAACGATCGGGTAATGTTCGGGCAGGATCTGCAAGGCCACATGCTTGTTGATGATCTGGCCAACCAGGCCACCCAGTTGTTCCAGCCGGTCGATATGACGGGCATACATGAGCACGCCGTTGGCCAGCGCACGAGGCTGGTCACCGCTGGCCTGATGCGCCTGGTTGAACAGCGGACGCACTTCGGGATACTCGCTGAGCATCATTTTGTAGAAGTGAGTGGTCAGCGCCTCGCCACCGCTCTCGAGCAGCGGGACGGTAGCCTTGATGATTGCACGTTGGTCGGCATTGAGCATTGCAGTGACTCCTGAGCTTTGGGCTTCGAATGACTACCCAGCCAATCGCAATTACAATGCCAACAATTAAATTCTTTTAAATCAACAACTTGATATCAATGAAGTCAATATGACCTGAATCAATTGAAGTCATAATGACTGCAATAGTCAAAATGACCAAGCCGTTGAGCCTGTGAGTGATCCCTGGCTCAACGGCCCGCCCCTCATGACACATCGATCACGCAGCAGCTCGCTGAACCGAGTAGGTCACCGACACATCAAAATCTTCAAAAGACTTGATCACCGCGTTGCCCACAGTGAAGCTGAATGGGAATCCCGTGAACGTCTTGGTCTCGGTGTAAGCTGGCGGGGTACCCCCAGAAGCCGCTTCCCAATGCAGCGTGACTGCATCGTTCACACGCAGACTTGCACTTTCCGGGATCTCGATGATTGCATTCTCGGTACCCGAGGGCATCGACGCACCGGCACCACTGCCTTCTACCTGGGCGCAGGTCGGTGCCGGCAAATTGGCTGCCCCACTGTCCACAACGTTGTAGACGTTCTCGGGCGAGGATCGCCTGATATCGAACTCGGGGGTATGCACCGAATAACTCAAGGTGAGGGTACCGTCGACCAATGGGCTCAGGTAAGGCAACGACACCTCGAACACAAGCTCGACTTTTTCGCCACCGACGGGAACCGTCAGGTCGGTTTGCCAGGTCATGCCACCGCCGTTACCGACCTTGCCAGTCCAGAACAGCGTAACTACATCCCCTACCCGTTGCCCTGGGTAAACGGGCACTCGCACATGGACCTCCTCGGCGCTCAGGCTGGTCAGATCAATCTCGTCACCTACCGCTTCGAGCAGAACCGGGGGCTGCAACGCAATGCCCTCACCGACGATGATGATCGAGCGCCGACGTGAGGGTCTGGCATTACCGCCGGCAGCAGGTGTGGACTCGTAATACACGGTAGCGAGACCGTTCACCACGAGGGCCGCGTAGATATACGGCAGAATGAAGATCTTGTCCCTGGTCCCATTGATCGTTCTGGCCGGCCAATCATACGGCACCTGCTTACCATCGGCTTCGGCACTTAGCCCAACCCAGTGCATGGTGACGGAATCCCCTCTCGCGTACCCCTCGTAGTCAGGTAGGTAGATGGTCACATCGTCACCGTCCAACGCTGCCAGGTCCAATTTGTAGGGTGGATTCTCCGCTCCCTCCACTTCAGGGGCCTCGAGTGCGTTGGGGTCTTCGACCTTCACGTAAGTAGGCGGGGAGGGACGCGAGTAGTTCTGCACCCGATCACGGATTTCGTAATACACCAGCAGGTTTTCACCGCTCCCACCCTCCCTGATCAACTCAGCGGGAACGTTGATCACCCATGGCTTACCCACATCACCCGCGACCAGGCGGTTCCCGACATGACGAGCACCGTTCCAGACCAGTGTGATCTGGTCATCCGGCTGCATGAAATCCCATGCCTCGATCGTAACCCT
This sequence comes from Pseudomonas sp. S44, assembly GCF_016624805.1. Lineage (NCBI taxonomy): Bacteria > Pseudomonadati > Pseudomonadota > Gammaproteobacteria > Pseudomonadales > Pseudomonadaceae > Pseudomonas > Pseudomonas sp. S44. The sequence continues at coordinate 12,276 of NZ_JACVTY010000037.1, read as the reverse complement.
CACGGGGGTGGTAGGGGAGTCGATCGTGGAGGGCGTCACTATAGGCGCGACAAGGTTTTCATTGGCCGGAGATCCTGGCCTGGGATCGAGCCCTCCAGGCACACGAAGATCGATCAGCACCTCCCGATACTCCGAGTAGCGTGTTTCATCGGCGAGCGGGTCATACAGCCTATAGAAGACGTAACCGAAGTATGGGTAAGGAATATCATCGTCTACCGGTAGATTCAGGTCATCGCGTACCACGCCAAAGCTCAACCAGCCCCGCGCCTCGGTTTCTGCATCCAATAGGTAGAACTGCACCGGCTCCTCTGTCGGAGGGGCTTGAGGTGGTTGCGTGGAAGGTTTGACAGATGTCCAGAAAAGGCTGACTTCATCGCCCACTCGAACGACGTCCGGCAGTTTGGCTGACATCGACACGACACGGGTAGGATCGAACAACTCACTCCAACCCAAGCCATCGCGCGGTAGGCCACCAGAGTCCATATCCGTGATAACCAGTGGGTGCAATGCATCTGCCATGGTTGAAACAGGAAATTTGCTGAGAAATATCTCTTGTTTGGTCATTGGAAAAATACCTTCGCCCGATTGAAAGGATACCCAGCCGTTGCCTTACCCGTCAGACGGGACGGGTGGCATAAGGTGTCGTCCAACTCTATCCACTACCGACGAGGGCGTAACCTGACAGATTTACCAGGTAAGAATGCCGAGTAACCTCATGTCACGCGGCAGGCAGATCTTGACGTCAAGCAGACAACTCGCGACCGTATGCCCCAGACGCCGCTCCAGGACGCCCGCATGTTCGCAAAACCCCTGCTCACCGCCCTCCTCCCCTTGGTCAGCGACCTCTCTCGCGACCTGCCTGACCAGGAGCGCTATCGCCGTCTGTTGCAAGCCATGCGCAGCTTGCTGCCCTGCGATGCCGCTGCCTTGCTGCGCCTGGATGGCGAGTGGCTGGTACCGCTTGCCGTCGACGGTTTATCCACAGACACCCTGGGGCGACGCTTCAAGGTCAGCGAACACCCTCGCTTCCAGATATTGCTAAGCCGATCGCAGCCGACTCGCTTTGCCAGCGACTCCGAACTGCCGGACCCCTACGATGGGTTGGTCAACACCCTCGAAGCAGGCCTGGAGGTTCACGACTGCATGGGCTGCCCGCTGATGGTCGACGAGCGCCCATGGGGTTTGCTGACCCTCGATGCCCTTACTCCGGGCCAGTTCCAGAGCCTTGAACTGGATGCCTTGCAGGCCTTCGCCAGCCTGGCTGCCGCCACTGTGACCGTGGCCGAACGCATCGAGAACCTGGCCTTGCGCGTGGAAACCGAGCAACAACGCGCCGAGGTTTATCGACAGGTCAACGATCAGCACAGGGAACTGATTGGCCAAAGCCCTGCGCACAAGCACTTGCTGGAAGAAATTCGCCTGGTGGCGGGCAGCGACCTGACCGTATTGGTCACCGGGCAGACGGGTGTCGGCAAGGAACTGGTCGCACTGGCGCTGCACCAGGCCAGCAAACGTGCGGACAAACCGCTGGTCAGCCTCAACTGCGCCGCACTGCCCGAAGCCTTGGTGGAAAGCGAGCTGTTCGGTCACGTCAAAGGCGCCTTCACCGGCGCGCACAGTGAGCGCCGTGGCAAGTTCGAACTGGCCGACGGCGCAACGCTGTTTCTCGATGAGGTGGGCGAACTGCCTCTGTCAGTGCAGGCCAAACTGCTGAGGGTTCTGCAAAGCGGCCAGTTGCAGCGCCTGGGTTCGGATCAAGAACACAGGGTCGATGTGCGCCTGATCGCCGCCACTAACCGAGACCTCGCCAGCGAGGTGCGCAACGGGCATTTTCGCGCCGATCTCTACCATCGCCTCAGCGTTTACCCGCTACAGGTACCGCCGTTGCGCGAGCGAGGCAGAGACGTACTGCTGCTCGCCGGTTTCTTCCTCGAGCAGAATCGCTCTCGGCTGGGCCTGGACAGCCTGCGTTTGAGCGCAGAGGCCCAGGCAGCGTTGCTGGCCTACGACTGGCCAGGCAACGTACGCGAACTGGAGCACCTCATTGGCCGCTCCGCGCTCAAGGCGTTGGGTCGGCATCCACAACGTCCACGCATACTCACCCTGGACGCAGTCGACCTGGACCTGCACATTGCGTCAGCCATCAAGGAACACTCACCTGATATCGCGGGGATAAAAGCGTTGCCATTGCCTGAAGGGGGGCTGCGCGAAGCGATGGACGCCTATCAGCGCCAGCTCATAGAGGAGTGTCTGTTGCGCCATGAAGACAATTGGGCTGCGGCCGCTCGGGAACTGGGTATCGACCGCGCCAACTTGAGTCGGCTGGCGCGCCGACTGGGGGTACGCTGACACACGGATGATCGCGTCCGGACGCAGCGGCGGCCGGACACGATCATCCTGCATCATAGGTTGGGCGTTAACTCAGGTCGATGTTGATACCGACCAGCGACGACCGCTCCCTCTCGTTGATGCGGTATCCGAAAAAGGCGCGTGTTTGGTTGTGCTCAAGCAATTCGGCACGCGTAAATGCCACCTCGGTAAACTCGGCAGGATCATCGACGGTATAGACGGGTTGCAAATAACGCCCAGAATTCTGGCTATCGCCCAGCCACAACTCGACCGTATCGCCGGATTGGCCGCCAAAATAAGGGTTGATTTTCACCCACAACTTGTCGTCTTGCAAAAGTTCGTCTGTAATCCCTTGGCGCTGATCGTCGGTGAAGTTGATCGGTGGCAGGGGAGCTATCTTTAAAATCTGGTTCATTTCGTATTCAACCTTACAATGAATGCTGTATTGGGAAGAAACAGTCACCGCGCTTAGCTCAAGGCAGTGTGCAGGTCCCGCCCCCCTGATTCAGCGCAAAATAGACATATCCTTGGCTGGCTTGAGTTGGGCCGATATCGTTTTCGATGGTGTAATCGACAATGGCCCCATTTCGACAGATATAGTACGTGAGGCTGTACGGCAGCGGCACATCAATATAACCAGTGTCCAAGTCACTCTGTGTCAGGGCAACACCCGCCATCTTGATACGCGATGCTTCGATCGGTGTGAAAGGCGGTGGTGGCGGAGTCACCTGGTTTAACGGTGTCTCGATACCCACGAAATCGTAGCTTACCCTTGGATTCTTCGTCAGTTCGATATTGGAGACACCGGCCAATGGAATACGGAACACGGTGCCTGCCATACCGACAGCGCGCGTGATGATATTCCGCGAGTTTGCATCAGGGAAACTCGCCTGATTCAGCGGGTTACCATCGCCCGGTAATTCAGCACCGGCAGTCACTCTGACACGCTGAATCGGCGAACGAACCGTTACCGGTACAGGGTTGGGACTGGCAGGTAATTCCCGAGTGAGGGTAAAGTACACATCGAACTCGCCAGATCCGGTTTGATCGATAACACCGGTGAACGGAATCGGGTAATTGATATTCGCCGGCTCATTGCTCACCGTGACGGTAACGGGCGTAAGTTCCGGATTGGAAATATTCTGCCAGTGCAACTGAATCACATCATCCACCAGCCAGATCGGCTTGTTGTCAACGCCTGGACGCGTGATGATGGCCACGGCATCTTTGCCAAAATCTCCCGGCGTGATCGTGTTATCAGGGCTGGTCCCGCATTTGATCGTTGGCGCCTTGATGTTCCCGTGCTCCGGCAGCTCCGGATTCGGGTCGGGGTCAGGTCCGCCAGGGGTGGTCAGATTCACCTCTACAGGAGTATCGCCAGAGGTAATCGGGGGCTGCCCTGCGCGGCTCATCTGGTACCGGACGTTGATGTTGCCATCGCCTTCCTGCCTGACGATCGCATATGGCACTTCCAGGGTGACCAGCGGATCGTTGATCGCATCGGCTGGAGTGAGGACATAGGGCGCCAATCTCGCTGCCCCCCAGCTCAGTACGATAGAATCGCCCGCCGAGGCGCCGTCATAGGTGGGGATAGCGACGCCGACGCTGGGATTGGCATCATTGTAGGTGATCAGCCCATCGTCGGCTTCCGGTACAAGTGGTGCATCCAACGCAGGCAACTGGAGGAACACCTCGATTGGAGTGGTGCTTGAAATCCCACTGATGTTGCCTGCCCAATCAGTGACGCGATAAGCAAAGTAGCGCAGACCATCTCCCGCGTCTTCCAGCTCTTGGCGAGTAATTTCTACGCGCACATTCAAGGTGGGATTGGTGACCTCGAATGTGGGCACCAACCAAGTACCGGAGCTTTCATCGGCAGAGGTGCCCAGCCAAAGTTCTATCTTGTCTTCGGCTTCGCCGTAGTGATAGGGGCTAATTACAAGTGGCAGCACATCAGCAACCATGTCCGCTTCGGTAATACCACTAAGTTGCTCCTCGGTGAAGGCAATGGGCGGTAACTGCGCACCTCCCGCTGCCCGACGGTCAAAACGGGTATTCACTACACGCTGAGAGGGCTGCCCATTTTCGGAAAAGGGATCATAGATACCGTAGTCCAGTGCAACGGTGACATCAGTTCCTGGCGCGGGGAATTCACTCTGAGGATAAATTAACGTGAACTCGGTGAGCGTGGGGTCATCGAGATCCGCCTGAGTAATTTCCAATTCATCGCCGAACCAGGTTCCGGCGTTGAACAAGCGAATAAAGTCACCTGGTCGTAGATCGCTACTTTTGGGAACCTTCACCTCCAAGTCGTTATCAAGTTCAATAATGGGAATAATTCCGCGCGTTGCATCACGCGCGGGAACGGTCAATTCCGGCAACGCGAGAATGCGAATACCGCTGTGTTTTCTACTGGTGGTAGCAATCGTGACTTTACTGTTCATAAAGATTCCTCTCGCACGTGCTTGATATGGATCAAGCACCATCAATATTAAGCCGACGGAAAACCTCAACAGCGCCATGGCAGGGCGTCGGGATGACTTGCGAGATCCATATTGATGAAGCAAGCCTCGTCTGTAACCTAGCAAATTTAACAGGTGCACAAAACGCAACGTGGTCTACAGTAACGCCACGGCATCGCTGCAAAGGATTGGGCACTCATGCATGCACCTAGGGAGCTAGTCACATGAGGAAGGACTGTATCGAAAAGCACGTTTCTTATCGCTCGCCATCGGTCTTGCTGCTTCTTGCAATCAGTCCTTTATCCCTGGCGGCGAGTCTGGCGCCGGGCAGCAGCGCGACAGTCGGTGCGGGCTCTCCCCCCGAAACCTGGACCCTTAACGCCGCAGCACTCTCGGTGACGCCTGGCGGCGCCACGTTGAGTGTCGTTGCGCTACCCGGCTCCACGGTGACCTTGGACGGAGCGTCGGTAACAGGCGGCGCACAACGAGGTGTGGTGCTCACCGAGTCCACGGGAACAATCAAGGACTCCACTTTGAGTTCGACGGGCGATACAGGTCTTTCGGTCATCAGAGGAGTAGGCGCCGTAGCCCCGGGCTCGACGGTGCTGGTGACCAACTCCACGATTTCAGGCACAGGCCGAGGCCTCAACGTGTCGGGAGGTAGCAGCGCTACGCTCATCGACTCGACGATCATCGGTTCAGGGGTGGTTGGCAGTACAGTAGCGGGTAATGGACTGGGCATCACGCTGGTCGGTGGCGAGGCGATCCTGCGTAACAGCAACGCCACGGGCACCAATCGTGGCGCAGGCCTATTCGGTTCGGGGGGCGACAATACAGCGCCACGCCTGGAGTTGGACAATTCCAGCCTGACATCGCAGGACGGCAGTGCAATCGTGGTCAGCAACCAGAGCGCTCAAGCCATGTCCGCCGAGATCGTCATCGCGAATGGATCGACGCTGATTGCCGCCAACCAGACCCTGATCGAGGTGGGATTACCAGGCGACCTGGCAGGCAGGGTGGCTCAGGCAGACATTTTGATCGACGCGAGCACGCTGACGGGCAATATCCAAGTTGCCCAAGGTGGGCTCGCCGATCTAAGGATGATCAACGCCGCACAATTGACAGGCGACTTGAACAACCTCAGCAGCTTGCAACTCGACGCCAGCTCAGTCGACGGCAACTTGAACCAGCCCCTAGGCTCGAGCGCAACCGCGGATTTGGCAGCCGGCTCGCGTTTCAATGGCAATATCAACAACGTGCGCAGCCTGAGCCTGGATGCCAGTAGCGTGAGTGGAAACGTCATCTCTGCGGCAGGAAGTCAGACCGAAGTCGTCCTGCGCAACGCCTCGACACTGGACGGTACGGTCAGCAATGCAGCCAGCGTGTCGCTTGACAACAGCCGCATGACCGGCGAGATGATCCAGGATGCGCAAACACCCGGTGTGCTGAACCTGACCAACGGCTCGCTGTTCACCGGTACCGTGCGCAATGTTTCCCAGACCACGCTGGATGCTTCATCCCGCTTGGCCGTGATCGATGATTCAAGTGTCGGAGCCCTGACCCTCAACGGTGGAACCGTCGACCTGCGCCCCGCTCAGGGCCCCTTCCACACCTTGACGGCCACCAGCCTTCAGGGCTCGGGCACCTTCGTTCTGGGTACCGACCTGGCAGGGCACCTGAGCGATCTGGTGAATATCCAGGGGCAGGCTCAAGGGCAGCACGGGCTTCTGATCCAGAATACCGGTGCCGAGCCCGTACAGGGCGATTTGCCGCAACGTGTCGTGCATACCGAAGGAGGAGATGCGCGCTTCGCCGTTCTCAGCCAAACCGGCACCGTGGATGTCGGCGCCTACTCCTACCTTCTGGAGCAACGTGATACCGACTGGTATCTGGTGCAAGCCCAGACGCCGATCATCTCGCCCAGCGCGCAAACAGCCATCGCCGTGTTCAGTGCAGCGCCAACGGTCTGGTATGGGGAGCTGAGCACGCTGCGCAGCCGCCTGGGTGAGTTGCGCCAAGGCGGCAATCAGGGCGGGGTATGGGCACGCAGCTATGCGAATCGTTACCGGATCTCGACGGCCGATCAGGTCGATTACCAGCAGACCCAGCAAGGCATATCGATTGGCGCGGACACCGCCCTGCCCAGCCAGAATGGGCAATGGCTGGTCGGTGTGATGGGCGGCTACAGCGATTCTGAACTGAGCATGCGCCTGGGCAGCAATGGTCGTGTCAACAGCTATTACCTGGGCCTCTACAGCACCTGGCTGACCGACGGCGGCTACTATGTCGATGCCGTACTCAAGGCCAACCGCTTCGAAAACAAAGCAGACGTTCGCATGAACGATGGCGAGAAGGCCAAAGGCGACTATTCCAACTACGGCATGGGAGGCTCGGTAGAAGCCGGCCGCCACATCAAGCTCGCCGACAACTGGTTCGTCGAACCCTATACGCAGGTGTCTGCCTTGTGGGTCGACGGTGAGAACTACAGTCTCGACAATGACCTGCGTGCCAGAAACAACAAAGCGAACTCGCTGCTCGGCAAGGTGGGTACCCACCTGGGGCGCACGCTGCCACTGGAATCCGGAGGTTTCGTCCAGCCCTACGTCAAAGTCGCAGCCGTACGCGAATTCGCTCGCAACAATAAAATCAAGGTAAACAACGCCACCTTCCATGACGACCTGTCCGGTGGACGCGCAGAGCTTGGCGTAGGTATAGCTGCCACGCTCAGTGGAGCACTGCAGGCCCATGCGGACTTCGACTACAGCAACGGCAAGAACATCGAGCAGCCTTGGGGCGTGAACATAGGGGTACGCTTCAGCTGGTGAGGCTCTTTAATGCGAAACCAGTGGTCGCTGTAGGATTTTTCCTGGCCCCCAAGGGAATTACCCTGCATCCCTCCAGGTATCCGTACGCATTAAATATCGGCCCTTCAATTCCGGCCGAGTCTCATCATGAAGCCCACTGTTGTATCACTGCGCCTCGCCACGCTAGGCCTGGCAATAGTTCCCCTGGTATCAACAGCTGAACAATGGAGTGTCCCGGCAGGGACTCGCTTCATTGTCAGCCCTGGTTTTCCAGAATATTCCTACCTCGTCCACGTGGGTGCGACCCTCAGCGTACGACCCGGAGCATCCACTGCCGCCATCACGGCATTCAATCATGCTCAGGTGAATATCGACGGTGCCAGCGTAAACGCTGTTGGTAGTAACGCAATCACGCTCTACAACAGCCATACCGTCATCGACGCCAGCAGCATCATCGCCAAGCTCGATCCTGCGCGCCCTAACGCTCAGGCCTTCGGCATACGTCTCTCGGGTTTTGAACAAGCCTCGAGTGCCCGCATCAGCAACAGTTTCGTTTCGGGAATAGCCAGAGGGATCAATGTAACCAACGACGCCCTGCTGGATTTGAGCAATACGCAAGTGGAAGGTCTGGCCGGAACCCCAGGGGCGGACCTGATCCCTGGAGGTGTTGGCGTAGTAGTGGCAGGCGCGAACGCCAGGATTCGTGAAAACAGCGTGGTCAGCGGCGACAACAATGGCATCGTGATTTTTTCTGCGACCACTGGCGCGGCCAACAAGGAGTCCAATCTTTTACTCGACAGGTCTACCGTCATCGGGCGTGAAGGCAGCGCTATCAAGGTGACGAGGGATCGGACAGAGGAGAAGGTCAATATCCAGATCGACAACGGCTCGGTCTTGATCGGTGGCAACGGTGTCATTCTGGAAGTGGCAGACCAGGCCACTGCCGATGTGTCGGTGAACAACAGCCAGCTCGATGGAAACATCGTGGTGGGCGATGGTTCTCATCTTGACCTGGCCCTGGCCAACCACGCCAGCCTCACTGGCACCATCACCAACGCCAGTTCACTGGCTCTGGACGGCACCTCGATCTGGACCCTGACCGGTGACTCCAGTGTCGACAAGCTGAACCTCGAGGGCGGAACCGTGAACCTGCGCGGCGTCGAAGGCAGCGCAGGCCTCAACCGTCTTGAACTCGGCGAGCTGTCCGGTTCGGGCACCTTTGTCCTCGGCGCCGACCTGAGTACCGGCCAGGGCGACCTCGTCGATGTCAGCGGCAAGGCCAGCGGTGAGCATCACCTGCTGGTGGAAAACACCGGCACCGATCCGAACGCCGCAGTGATCGACCATCAGGTCGTGCACACCGGCGAGGGCAGCACCTCGCAGTTCGACCTGATCGGCGGCCAAGTGGACTTCGGTACCTTCGCCTACGAACTGGAACAGCGCGGCGACGACTGGTTCCTGGTGCGCAAGGGCGATACCACCACCCCAGGCACACGCACAGTCACCGGTCTGTTCAGCGCCGCACCTACCGTATGGTACGGCGAAGCAACCACCCTGCGCTCGCGCATGGGTGAACTGCGCAACGGCAACACCCAGAGTGGCGGCTGGATGCGCACCTACGGCAACAAGTACAAGGTGTCTGCCGGCGCCGGTGCCGCCTATGACCAGGTACAGCAGGGCATTTCGTTCGGTGCCGACGCGCCGCTGCCGTCGAGCAGCGGCCAGTGGCTGCTGGGGGTGACCGGTGGCTACAGCCGCTCTGACCTGGACCTGTCCGGTGGCACCAGCGGCAAGGTCGACAGCTTCCATATCGGTGTTTACAGCACCTGGTTGGCGGACGATGGCCTGTACGTCGATGCATTGATCAAGGCCAACCGCTTCCAGAACACATCTGACGTGCGCATGAGCGATGGCCGCAAGGCCAAGGGCGAATACAACAACAACGGCATTGGCGCCTCGGTCGAAGTGGGCAAGCACATCAAGCTGGACGACGGCTGGTTCGTCGAACCTTATACCCAGGTGTCGACGCTGTGGGTCGACGGTGCCAGCTACAACCTGGACAACGGCATGCGCGCCAGCGCCGCCAATGCCGATTCCTTGCTGGGCAAGGTCGGTAGCCATGTCGGCCGTACCTTCCCTCTGGATAAAGGCGGCTTCGTGCAGCCCTACGTGAAGGTCGCAGCAGCCCACGAGTTCGCCCGCAACAATCAGGTCAAGGTCAACGGCAACAAGTTCGACAACGACCTCTCGGGCAGCCGCATCGAACTCGGTGCCGGTGTGGCCGCGCAGGTGACCGACACCGTGCAGGTGAATGCAGGCTTCGACTACATGAAAGGCAACAACATCGAACAACCGTGGGGAGTGAACCTGGGTGTGCGTTACAACTGGTAATCTTTCGAGGGCCGCGAGGCCCTCTTTTTTTGCCTAAAGCCTGAACGGCAAAGGCCGATAACCCGGCATCCACTCCCTTTTCCGACATGCCCGAAGGTTATCCATGGCCACGCAAAATGCCCGCGCGGACTCGCTGTCCCTGCTGCTGTTCACCCTGCGCAGCGGCAAGCTGATGGCTATCAACCTGCTCAAGGTCAGCGAGATCATCCCCTGTCCGCCCCTGACCAAGCTTCCCGAGTCGCATCCCCACGTCAAAGGCGTAGCGACCCTGCGCGGCAACTCGCTGTCGGTGATCGACCTGTCGCGGGCGATCGGCGAAATGCCGTTGGCCGACCCGGACGGTGGCTGCCTGATCGTCACCGACATCAGCCGCACCCGCCAGGGCCTGCACGTGCAGGCGGTCAGCCGCATCGTCCATTGCCTGAGCACCGACATCAAGCCACCGCCCTACGGCTCGGGCAACCGCTCCTTCATCACCGGCGTGACCCGGGTCGACAATACGCTGGTACAGGTGCTGGACATCGAGAAAGTCATCCACGGCATCGCCCCGCCGGAACCTGAAACGCATCCCGGCGAGCTCAGCGCAGAAGACGCCAGCCTGCTGGCCGCCGCCAACATCCTGGTGGTGGACGACAGCCAGGTGGCGCTGCAGCAATCGGTGCACACCCTTCGCCACCTCGGCGTCGAATGCCATACCGCGCGCAGCGCCAAGGATGCGATCAACGTCCTGCTGGAGCTGCAGGGCACCGCCCAGGAAATCAACATCGTGGTGTCGGACATCGAAATGTCCGAGATGGACGGCTACGCCTTCACCCGCACCGTGCGCGAGACCCCGGACTTCAAGCACCTCTACGTGCTGCTGCACACCTCGCTGGACAGCGCCATGAGCGCCGAAAAAGCCAAGGTCGCAGGCGCCAACGCGATTCTCACCAAGTTCTCCTCGCCCGAGCTGACCGACTGCCTCGTCGTCGCGGCGCGAGCGGTCGGGTTCGCCGAGCGCTGATACATCTGGCGACACAATGCCTTCACTTGATGGTGGGGAGGACTCGGGCATAATCACTCCCCTTCCGAGGTTTTCTTGCCGGTACCGCTTATGACCCTTCTTCGCATTGCCCTGATTGCCCTCGCCATGACCAGTGGTCTTGCCCAGGCCTCCAGCCCCGACGCCTGGAACGAGTACCGCCAGCAGATGGTCAAGCGCTGCCTGGCCGCCAGCCAGTTCAAGGACGCCCACGCCCTGGGCAAGCCCGCCGAATTCGACGACCGCACCGCCTACAGCGCCCTGCTGATCGAAGGCGTGTACAAGCCAAAATCCATGAAGAACCAGACAGGCACCGAACTGTGCTTGTACGACCGCGCCCAGCAGCAAGCCTACGTCACCGAATGGAAGCCAGGCGCCAAGTGAGCGACGGCATTCGTTTCGCCTGCACCGGCTGCGGCAAGTGCTGCACCGGCCACCACGTACCCCTCACGCTCGCCGAGTCCCGCCAGTGGGCTGCCAGTGGCGGTCAGGTCGTGGTGCTGATCGAAGGCTTCATCACCGATGGACCGGGCATGCCGGTCGAGCAACGCGATCATGTGCTGCGCCGTTCGCTCGCCGTGCCTTGCGGGAGTGCAGAGGTGCGGGTCTCCGTGACCTTCGCGGCCTTCAATCCAGGGCGCTGTCGCAACCTGGATGCCAACAACCTGTGCGGCATCTATGAAACACGCCCGCTGGTCTGTCGTATCTATCCGGCCGAGGTCAACCCGCACCTGCCTCTGCGCGTCGAAGCCAAGGATTGCCCACCCGAAGCCTGGCAACAAGGCCCGCAACTGATCGTCGGCAACAGGGCCGTCGACCCGCAACTGGCCGCACTGATCGAAGCCTCGCGCCAGGCCGACCGCGACGACATCGCCGCCAAGGTTGCCGTCTGCCAGGCGCTGGGCATGACCACCAGCGCGCTCAAGGGCAACGGTTTTACCGCCTGGCTGCCAGACATGCAGGCGTTTCTCGCGGCGTTGGATCAGGTGAGCGATCAAGCGCACGTGCCATGGACTGTCCATGTGCAAGATGCCGAACTGGCCGACGGGCTGCAGGGGCATGGGCTGCTGACGACCGGCGAAGCGCCGGTGTACTACGCCTTTATCGGGTTCTGAGTGCGTGTGGAGCAACTGTCTGGCTCAAAATCTAGAAGCCAGCCCAATCCCTGTGGGAGCGGCGGTTCGCCGCTGCGACTTGCCCCGCGAACACGGGCGTAGCCCGTGCCAGGCAGCGCGGTGTCTTTTTCGCG